>DHXL01000304.1:1488-10621 GCA_002415335.1 Oxalobacteraceae bacterium UBA5157 | reverse complement strand
GCACGGGCGCGCAGGCCCAGACGGGTCTTGTAGAGAATGAGATAGACACCGAACGCGACTAATACCGTCAGGCCGATGATGAAAATACGATTAAGTGGCAATTGGACGCTTGCGCTCGGCTCCCACGCACCGCTCAGCCAGGATGTCAGCGGTACTGACACCTCCCTCGATCCGAAAATCGAACGGTAGCTTTGCTGCAAAATCAGGCTCAGACCCCAGGTAGCGAGCAGCGTATCAAGCGGCCGATTATAGAACCAGCGAATGAAACCGCGCTCGAGCAGGTAACCGAAGGCAAACGTGACGCTAAACGCGAGAATAATTGCAACGAACAGATACCAGTGCATAAGCGACGGCAGATGGCGGGAAAAAAATTGGGCCGTGAGATAAGTGACGTATGCGCCGAGTGTCATCAACTCGCCGTGCGCCATGTTGATGACGCCCATCAAACCGAAGACGATCGCGAGGCCCAACGCCATCAGCAACAGGATTGTGAAAAGGCTCAGGCCGTTGAAAACCTGGGTCAGAAGAACACTGAAAGACATGGACAGCTCCCACTTACGAAAACACCGTGGTTAGGTTAGGACGGGGCCGGCAATCCGACCCCGAAACACATATACCGTCAGAACATCAGAGTTTCGGAAACGGGTTTGGCTCAATAACACCTGATTCATAGACAATGTCGAACTGACCATCGCTGCGGGCGCGACCGACGCGCACTTTTTTCGCAACATGGTGGTTACTGGCGTGGATGCGGATCTTGCCCTCAGGAGCATCGAATTCCAGACCGGCCGAAGCTGCGATGACCTTTTCGACGTCGAAGGACTTGGCTTTTTCGGCCGCGAGTTTCCACAGATAGACCGCGTTATAGGCGCATTCCATTGGATCGCCGACGACGCGATCCTGGCCAAATTTTGTCTTGATCGCCTTGACAAAGCGCTCATTCTGCGGGTTCTTCAAGCTTTGAAAGTAACCCATGCAGGCGTAGTAGCCGACCGCATTATCCTTGCCGATGCCGTCGATCTCGTTTTCGGAGACGACAGTCGATAGCAGCTTCTGTTTCGCGCCGTCGAGACCGGCTGCTTTGAGTTGCTTATAGAACGCGACATTGCTGCCGCCGACGACGGTAGAGTAAATCCAGTCCGGCTTGGCCGCCCTGATCTTGCTGATGATAGAAGAGAATTCGGTGTGGCCGAGCGGCGCGTATTCCTCCCCAACGACGGTGCCACCAACACGGGCGATTGTCGGCTTGGCGATTTTGTTGCAGGTGCGCGGATAGATGTAATCGGAGCCAACAAGGAAGAAAGTCTTACCCTGCTGCTTCGCCATCCACTCGATCGCAGTAATAACCGACTGGGTCGCCTCCTGCGAGGTGTAGATGACTGACTTGTCTTGTTCCTGGCCCTCGTAGTAAGTCGGGTAGTAAAGCAAGCCGTGCAATTGGTGGAGCACCGGCAGCACCGCCTTGCGCGATGCCGAGGTATAACAACCGACAATCGCTGCGACCTTGTCGCGTTGCAGCAGCTTTTTGGTCTTTTCGGCAAAAGTCGGCCAATCGCTGGCGCCGTCCTCAATGATAGGCTCGATTTGGCGACCCAGCACGCCGCCCTTGGCGTTGATTTCATCGATCGCCATTTTTTCGGCGTCGACAAGCGCGGCCTCTGCGATGGCGATTGTCCCGCTCAATGAATGGAGCAGGCCCAGCTTGACCGTATCGGCTGCAAAGCCGATTTGTGGCCACAGCGCCACTCCTGGAACGACGCTCGCCGCGACGAGCGAGCTACTGGCCTGCAAAAACTTGCGACGATTGATCTTGCCCATGTCTCCATCTCCATTTTTTAGTTTAAGAACCGATCTGATCGCCCCAACCGGGGCGATAAGCCTACCGCCTTGCTATCTCCGACCTGCAGAACAAGAACACGATGACGAAATCGGAGACAAAAAAAACCCCGCCAGACGCGAAAAAAACGTCTGGCGGGGCTCTATTGCCTTGTACTTCGACCGACTATGTTGGCGGCAAGTACGCTAAATTTTTGCTGCTGGGAGTTCGTTTTTTAGACTACTCCTGTTTTCAAACTTTTGTCAAGTGGGTGCGTTCAATATGGTATGTGTGGGTGCTCTGGGACGCACCCACACTGTCTGACGCCGGTAACACTGCCGACAGCTGCACGTTTGCCGCTCGCTTGTTCCGATTGGCGCAATGGTGACGCATATCCGATCTCGGAACGGGCCAATACAGAGCCTGGGCCGCCAATGAGCTTCTCCCTCAGCAAACAGGGTCATATGTTCTTTATGAGTCGGCTTGAGATGGATGTTTGCGGCAGATCAAAATCAGGCGGGTGGCGGCACTACGATTGGAGTACCGGCAAGTTGCCTCTTGGTACATAACCTTGGGAATACCATAAAAGAAATCGCCCACGCAGATCGGCGCACACTTCGGCACTGCAACGAAATGCTATCAGGCTACCATCAGTACCAAGGACGTGGCCCCCTTGTTGAAAGTTTAGGAACTCTAGAATGACCTGGAGAAACAGCAAAACTAAGTATGGCGCAGCATCAGTTGGACTGCATTGGCTGATGCTGTTATTAATCGCTGCCGTATATGCGTGCATGGAATTTCGTGGAATATTCCCCAAGGGCAGCGCGCTTCGCGAAGAAATGAAAACCTGGCACTACATGCTGGGGTTAGCGGTTCTTGGTCACCACCGACAGCAGGGAAGAAGGTTTCGCGCCGGGTCCCTTGCCCAACTTCTGAAGGTAGTCTCGACGCCATTTAAATACTTGATTGGAATTGAGACCGTTGGCTAACGCGAGAGCCGACAGTGATGTCCCTGGCTCCAGACTTTGCTTCACAATCTGCAGTTTGAATTGACCGCTGAAACGGCGGCGAGGCAACCGCTTGATGGGCTTCCTGATTAAATTTGTGTCCACGCTAGTGTCCGCTAAAAATTAAGCGGACACTTCACGCCCGCCACGCTCGCAAGCTTCCCTCAGGCAGGTAATAATTGAAAGACGGTACTGCGGTCACGCTTACTATCTACGTAACGCTGTTCACCGCTCTTATGCAGTGAACGGGTAACGCGCGAACCTCTGCCGGATACCGTTCCGCCAAGGGTAATGGCCCTTTGAAATCCTTCCCAGTGGGCTTTGCGTAACCGCTCCGGAATTATGAGATTGAGGCTCTGCCCAATGGATTCCGCCGACGTAAAGCCGAAAACGGATTCGGCGCCCGGATTCCAGGGTCGGATGACACCTTCCAGATCCGCAAAAATCAGCGCTTCGAGCATACATCGCAGGATATCCTCAGATGTGATTTCCACTGCGTTGTTTTCGATTTTTGACATTGTAGATCTCCACGATAAATCCGACATCTAGATGTAACTCTTCAAGAGTTATGGCTTTTTCTAAGAATAAAGATGGGCGTACACAAACGTCCGCAACGAGATCCGATTTGGACAGTACAGCATCTCGAGGCTGTACGGTTTCCGATTCGAGCAGGGCACTGCCAAGGCAATCTCTGCATCCGAATAGAACGGGAACGTTCACACTAATAGTGGCTCCCCACAGTTTTTGAAATATTTATTTTTATAAGATGCATTCCACATGCAACTTAATTTGTAGAAATGTGTTTCCCATGGAGCACCGGGCACTTGATCAACTTTTCTATTCCGCAGGACCGACCAAGCGTGAGTGGCCATCGCAATCCTTGATAGCTAGTTCCGCCTCCGATTTCATATTGGACAAGGTTATCTATTGCCTCGGAATGGAAATATTGTGCACCTGAAACCCAATGAGCTGTTGTCGTGGACGGCCCGATCTATTCTCTGGTTGCGATATGAAACTCGATACGAACGGTGTTACCAGAAGCAGATCACCCCGGTGACATGATCGAGGCAGAACGAAGCGATGAGCGGGGCGTTCGCGTCAAGTCTTACCCGTTGATTTCGTCTATGTGGTCGCGTGTAATTGGCCGTGGTAACGGTGAAATTAGGTCTCTTTGACTAATTTTTGTAAATCTTCCCGGCTTCGATACGCCACAAATCTGCGTTTGAAAATAATATCCCTCCAAATTTATCGGCTTTCATATTCCTTGTTGCAAATCAATTTAAACATGGATAACATATGCATGTTTTCGACATGAATTGATCTAGATCAATTTTTTTCACTTTAAACATGCATTTATAATGTATGTTTCATTAGTCTGACGGAGCGTATATGAAAATTTTTGGTTGGAACTTGGGCAAGACGATCACTTTGGGGGGACTGCTATTTTTTTGTGCGCTGGCCACCGAAGATGTACTCGCAGCAAAGCGAGAGTTCGACATGAATATCGAAGATACGCGAATTACTTTGGTGGAAAAGCAGCAATTCCACACTTTCGCATTTGCAGGCCAGGTTCCAGGCCCACTGTTCTATGTCGATGAGGGAGACCAGATTGTGGTCAATGTCAATAATATGACTGCTCTGCCTCATACCATTCACTGGCACGGCATGCTGCAGCGTGGCACTTGGAAAAATGACGGCGTACCGGGCGTCACCCAGGACGCGATCAAGCCAGGCGACAGCTTTACTTACAAATTCATTGCCGAACCGTCCGGCACCATGTGGTACCACTGCCACGTCAACGTCAATGAGCACGTCACATTGCGCGGTATGTGGGGCCCCTTCATCGTGCGCCCCAAGAAACCGACCGCACTGGAAAAAACGGTCACCAAGGATTACGTGCTGATGCTTTCCGACTGGGACTCGAAGTGGGCTGAGAAACCCGGCTTCGGTGGCTTGCCAGGCGACAAATTCGATTACTTCACGATCAATGGCAAATCGTATCCGGATACCCAACCGATCCGCGTCAAGAAAGGAGATGTGGTACGTCTGCGCCTGATCGGCGCCGGCGATCTGGTGCACAGCATTCACATCCATGGCCACCTCCCGTTCATCGCTTTCAAGGATGGCTTCCCGCTTGCCACGCCAATGCATGCAGATACCGTGCTGGTCGGCCCCGGCGAACGCTATGACGTGATCTTTACTGCCGACAATCCGGGTCGCTGGATGATTCACGACCACGTCGATACGCACACGATGAACGGCGACCGGCCGATGGGCGGAATCATGACCACTATCGAGTACGACGAGATCAAGAACGACGAACCCTGGTACGAATGGAAAGACAAGAAATTCCAGCCTAACTTCTATTACGAAGAGTCGTTGAAGAAAGGCCCTGGCATCTATACCAACGATGGTTTCAAAGGCCAGGCAATTCAATAAACAAGGAGCGGAAAAATGAAATTGACACATGTCTTCGGAGCGCTCACGCTCGGTACGGCAACACTGACTGCCTGGGCAGGCGGCGGTCAGGACCTGCTTGCAAAGCAATGCATTTCCTGCCACGCCATTACCAAACCAGAAAGCGCATCGTTGGAGCGGCTATGGGAGCGCAAGGGGCCGGATCTGTATTTTTCCGGCAGCAAATTCAATCGCGAGTGGCTGGAAGCCTGGCTGCAGAACCCGACCGCCATACGTCCCGCCGGAGTGATGTACTCAAAGCTGGTGAAAGCCGGTGCCGGCGGCACGCCCGATGTGATCGACAGCAGCCAGCTGCCGACACATCCAAAGCTATCGAAAGAAGATGCCACACTGGCAGCCGAAGCGCTGATGGCGTTGAAGGGAAGCGATGGCCTGGTCGAAAAAGGCGCCTTCAAGAATGAGCCGGTCAATGCATCGTTTGCCGCGATGCTATTTTCGAAACTGCGAGGTTGTTCTTCCTGTCACGCGGCCAAACCGGGCACCGGCGGCGCTTCCGCTCCCGAATTGTATACAGCAGGCGATCGCCTGCAGCCCGATTTCGTACTGGCGTACATCAAGGATCCCCAGAAATTCGACCCGCACGTGTGGATGCCGAAATTCGACCTGAACGCCGCCGACCTGCAAAAGCTGACCGGCTATATCGCAACCCTGAAATCCGCGGAGAAAAAATAATGGGCTATCTCACAAGCTTCACCAATCTCGCCATGTCGAGCTTGCTGGCGGGGTCGCTGGCATTGCTGTCGAACAGCGCGCTGGCGCAGGACCAGCATGCCAAATCCATCAAGATTTACAACACGTATTGCGTGCAGTGCCACGGCGTCAACCGCGACGGCAACGGCATCAACAGCAAAAACATGTCGGTCAAGCCTCGCGACCACACCGATACCAAAGCCATGGGTGATACGCCCGACGACACGCTGTTCAAGGCAATCAAGGAAGGCGGCCTGGCGGTAAGCAAATCAGTTCTTATGCCGAAATGGGGAGGGGTTCTAGACGATAGTCAAATCAAGGAAATGGTGAGTTACCTGCGCTTTATCAGCAAGACAGGCGCCTGATAAATTTTTTTAAAAGAGGAGTAAACGATGAAAAAAAATCTCTGCTAGTAGCGGTCTCGATGGCGTTGGCATTTCTGGCCGGCACCACTGTCGAAGCGAAGACGGTAAAAGTAACGATGACGGCCAAGGAAGTTAGCCTGCCTATCGATAACAAGGGCACGATGTATCGGGCCTGGACCTTTGAGGGTCAGGTTCCCGGCCCGGTAGTCCATGTGACCGAAGGTGACGTCGTCGAGTTCACGCTATTCAACGACAAGAACAATAAAAATTCTCATTCGATGGATATGCATGCCGGGCAGTTCGATATCCTCAAGGATTTCGAATCGGTCAAGCCGGGTGAAAAGGGTGGTTACACGTTCAAAGCTGAACATCCCGGCATCTTTTTTTATCATTGCGGTTCCGATCCGATGATTCAGCATATTGCCCGTGGCATGTATGGCGCGATCATTGTCGATCCGAAGGATCCGAATGCAATGCCGAAAGCGGATCGGGAATATGTGCTGATCCAGTCCGAACTGTATGCGAACCCGGATAGCCAGGCCGACATGATGGCAAACAAGTGGACCAACGTGATGTTCAACGGCGGTATCTTCAAATATGACCCGGTGCACGATCCAGCGGCAACCCGCATGTTGCAGGCCAAACCCGGTGAGCGCGTTCGCGTTTACTTCGTCAACGCCGGTCCGAACGAGTTTGCATCCTTCCATCCGATTGCGGGCATCTGGAACAAGGTTTATCCGAGCGGCAATCCGAAGAATGTATTGACCGGTTTGCAGACCTATGTCGTTGGGCCGGGAGATGCCGCCTCCTTCGACATCATCTCGCCGATTGAAGGCGCCAATGCGCTGGTATCGCACTCAATGCGGCAGGCGTTGACCGGTGCAATCGCGATTCTACAATTCACCAAAGATGCTGATCCGAAAATGGGTAAAGGCGACAACATACTGGTGCGTTAAATCCATGGAATGGAGGGTCAGTGACCCTCCATTTTTTCGGTTCCGCTTCGTCGGCGCCGCTTATTCAAATAGAGCTATTTATGCGCATAGACCGACGATTGTTGCTTGCCATTGGCGTCGCTGCGGTGAGCGCCGGCGCACTGGGCTATACCGCCGCCCGCATTTTTCCGTTTAGCCAGCTATTCAATAGTGCACACGCCGTGCAAGATACGGTGGTGCAGTCGGCAGAAGCAGAAGCAGATGCAGATGCAAAGTATACCTGCCCGATGCATCCGGACATTGTGCAGGACCATCCGGGCACTTGCCCGATTTGCGGCATGACGCTCGTCAAACTGGCCAACGGTGAAACAACCAAACACAGCGATCTAGTCCATGTCGACATAGAAACGCAGCAACGTATGGGCGTGCGGCTGGAACCCGCTGCAGTCACCGATATGCATCGCGTCATCAATACCTTTGCGACGATTTCGCAGGATGAAAGTCGAACCGTATCGGTCAATTCCAAAGTGGAAGGCTGGATTAAGCACTGGTACGTGCAGGGAGTTGGCCAGACCGTGCACAAGGGGCAGGTTCTGTACGAGCTGTACTCGCCGGAATTGCAGCAGCGCCAGCGCGAATACCTCGACTTGTTGACGCGCCGCGATGCCATGCAGGAAAAGAATAAGGGCATGGAAATGTCGGGCCCCAATGTCGCCATGATGGGTAGTCTGGCAAAAGAGCGCTTTCGTGTGCGAGATCGCCTGCTGGCCGCCGACATTCCGCGGGATGAACTGGAGTTGCTGGAAGCAGGTCGCCGGGTGCAGGATGTCATGCCGGTACGCGCGACGCAAAACGGTATCGTGACGGCCACTTCGGCGCGCGAGGGCAGCTATGTCAATCCGATGCAGCAGCTTCTGGTATACACGGACAACAGCCGGGTCTGGGCTGAAGTGACGGTATTCCCCGATCAGATGAGCTGGCTCAAGAATGGCGATGAAATTGTCCTGACCTCAGGTCTGGACAATACCACTCAGCTCAAATCCCGCATCAATCTGTCGACGCTGCAAATCGACGCCGCCAGCAGGACCGCCAAACTGCGCCTGCCGTTGTCGAATGTAGGCGACGCCTTTCTACCCGGAGCCTATGCCAAGGCCGTCATCAAATCCGGCGTACACCGTACTCTGAGTGTGCCGCGCGATGCGGTGATCCGGACCGGGCATGGCGAATTTGTCGTCGTCAGTGAAGGCAATGGCCACTTCCGCAGCGTGCCCGTTGCGATAGGTATTGAAGATGAGAATTCGGTCGAGATACGGTCCGGCTTGACAGTCGGCGCCAGCATTGCCGTCAATGGCCAGTTTTTGCTAGATGCGGCCTCTTCGCTGCAGGCCATGCAAAGCCGCTTGGCACCGAATCCCAAAGAAGCTGAACACAAAGCGGATATGGCACCGGCAGCCAACGCACTGCCCATTTCCAGTGCAATGCCAATGTCAATGCCATTACGCACCAGCGCGCACCCATGATTGCGCGCATCATCGACTGGTCCATTCGCAATCGGCTGGTGGTACTGGTAGCAAGCTTGCTCCTGATCTCGGCCGGCATCGAATCGCTGTCGCGCCTGTCGCTCGATGCGCTACCCGACCTGTCCGATGTACAGGTCATCGTGAAAACCGATTTCCCTGGGCAGGCGCCGCAATTCGTCGAGGATCAGGTGACTTACCCGCTGGCCGCATCGCTGCTGTCGGTGCCGGGTACCAAGGCAGTGCGCGGCTTTTCGATGTTCGGTGAATCGTATGTGTATGTGATTTTCAAAGACAATACCGATATCTACTGGGCGCGCTCGCG
>DHXL01000304.1:420-1294 GCA_002415335.1 Oxalobacteraceae bacterium UBA5157 | reverse complement strand
GATATCTACTGGGCGCGCTCGCGTATCCTGGAAAATCTGAGTCAGGTCGCCGGCCGCCTCCCGCCCGGCGCCCAGCCGACACTCGGGCCGGATGCATCGGGCGTGGGCTGGGTCTACGAATATGCGCTGCTCGACCGCAGCGGGCGCACGTCTCCCGATAAGCTGCGTGCACTGCAGGATTTTTATCTGAAACTGGAATTGCAAAGCGTGCCGGGTGTGGCCGAAGTCGCCAGCCTGGGCGGCATGGCGCGCCAGTTCCAGGTCGATGTCGATCCGGCCAAACTGGCAGCGCACAACCTCGACCTGGGGCAAGTGGCGCAAGCGGTCAAGAACAGCAACCAGTCGAGCGGCGGCGCCGCGTTCGAGATGGCGCGTGCCGAATACCTGGTGCGCTCCAATGGGTACCTGCGCAATGCAGCCGACTTTGATGACATTCCGATCATGACCGACAGTGCCGGCAACGTGGTGCGACTGAAGCAAGTCGCCAACCTCAGCATCGGGCCGCAGCCGCGGCGCGGCATTGCCGAACTCGACGGCAAAGGCGAAGTCACCGGCGGCATCGTGGTCATGCGCCATGGCGAAAATGCACTCACCACAATCCGCGGGGTCAAGGCGCGGCTGGAAGAATTAAAAAAGGGATTGCCGGCCGGGGTCGAGATCGTGCCGACCTACGACCGCTCCGGCTTGATTGAGCGTGCGGTGCATACACTACGCGACAAATTGCTGGAAGAGTCACTTGCGGTAGCCTTGATCTGCGGTATCTTCCTGTTTCATTTCCGCTCGTCGCTAGTGGCCATCGTGACACTGCCGATCGGCATTCTGGTGGCGTTGTGGATCATGCGGGTGCAAGGCGTGTCGGCCAACATCATGTCGC
>DHXL01000304.1:0-286 GCA_002415335.1 Oxalobacteraceae bacterium UBA5157 | reverse complement strand
ACATCATGTCGCTGGGCGGGATTGCGATTGCAGTCGGCGCGATGGTCGATGCGGCTATCGTGATGATCGAAAATATGCACCGGCATCTGGAAAGGACGCCGCTCACGGCGCAACAGAAGGTGGATGTCTGGCCGATCGTGCGGCGAAGCGCGACCGAAGTCGGCCCAGCCCTGTTTTTCTCCTTGCTGGTGATTACCCTGTCTTTCCTGCCGGTATTTACATTGACTGGCCAGGAAGCGCGCCTGTTCAGTCCACTGGCCTATACCAAGACCTATGCGATGGCCGC
>DHXL01000236.1:9088-10655 GCA_002415335.1 Oxalobacteraceae bacterium UBA5157 | reverse complement strand
AGATGTGTATAAGAGACAGGTCCCCAACCGGCCAGAAATGAATTAGTTCGAGTGCAAAATCATACCGCGAATTGACGTTTACGTAAACGTAAAGTAAATGCCTCGGCGGGCGGCATCGCAGCTATGCATTTTAGGCCGCCGCTTTGCCGCGGCCTGCAGCGGTTTTCTTGCCGGCAAGGGCCGGTTTCATCTTCGTGCCGGTCACTTTGCCGCTTTCCAGCATGCGGCGGCATTCGGCTTCGTGCGCGGCGATTTCATCCAGCGTAATCTCGAGATCCTCACGCTGCTGTTCCAGCGTCTCGCGGTGCTGCGCCAGCACCACCAGGAAGCGCTTCAATTGCGCACTGGAATCGGTAGGCGACTCATACATGTCAACCAGGCCCTTGATCTCGGACAGCGTCAGGCCGAGCCGCTTGCCGCGCAGCGTGAGCTTGAGGCGGGTACGCTCGCGCGCGGTATACACACGGGTACGGCCGCCGGCGCCCTCGCGCTTGGGGCTGATCAGGCCCTGGTCTTCGTAAAAACGAATCGCGCGCGGCGTGATGTCGAATTCGCGCGCCAGCTCGGTAATGGTGTAAGTTGGCATGGGTATGAGTTGATTTCTGCTCAGCAAGGAACCGGCTTTATGTTTAGAATCGCAGTTAACGTTAACGTCAATCGCATTGTAGGCGCGCCGGCACGAAATGTGAACTTCAAGATGTTGAGCAAAGAGCACCGCTTCGCTTGACTGTTTCCCGCAATTTTTGATCGGTTGGGGGACAGGGTACGCTTCGCCTAACTTTTTCCCGCAATTCCTGATCAGTTGGGGACAGGGTACGCTTCGCCTAACTTTTTCCCGCAATTCCTGATCAGTTGGGGACAGAGTACGCTTCGCTCAACTCTTTCCCGCAATTTTTAAACTTACGAGATACCTGATGAATCCGCTTGAATCCCAACTCGATTATCCATTCGGCGATACCTTGCCGGAACCCGCCATGGTGCATGAAGTCGCGCCCGGTGTGCGGTGGCTGCGCATGGGCCTGCCGTTCGCGCTGAACCACATCAACCTGTGGCTGCTGGAGGATGAACTCGAAAGCGCATCCGACACGGTGCGCGGGCCGGTCCGCGGCTGGACCATCGTCGATTGCGGCATCGCCAACGACGCCACGCGTGCTTCCTGGGAAGCCATCTTCGCGAGCCAGTTGCGCGGCCTGCCGGTGGTACGCGTGATCGCGACCCATTGCCATCCCGACCATGTCGGCCTGGCCGATTGGCTGTGCGCGCGCTGGAAGGCGCCGCTGTGGATGACCACCGGCGAGTACACATTTGCGCGCATGATGTCGGCCTCGCTGCCCGGCGTCGACGGTACCGCGAGCCTGCCGCACTTTCAACGCCACGGCCTGAGCGACCCGGACCTGCTGGCGCAGCTGGGCGGACGCAAGAATTATTACCCGTCGCTGGTGCCGGCGGTACCGGCGGCCTACCACCGCATGCAGGATGGCCAGGATGTGCGCATCGGCGGTCGGCAGTGGCGCGTGATCACCGGCTTCGGCCATGCGCCCGAGCATGCCGCGCTGTATTGCGCCGA
>DHXL01000236.1:3658-8969 GCA_002415335.1 Oxalobacteraceae bacterium UBA5157 | reverse complement strand
TTCCCGATCGAACCGGAAGCCAATCCGGTCCAGCTCTACCTCGATTCATTGACGAAGTACCTCGATCTGCCGGCCGACACGCTGGTGCTGCCGTCGCACGGCAGGCCGTTCCGCGGGCTGCACACGCGCATCACCCAGTTGACCGATCATCACGCGGCGCGACTGGCGGAAGTGGTCGATGCCTGCGCGACGCTGCAATCGGCGGCCGATATCGTGCCGGTCATGTTCCCGCGCCCGCTTGATGCGCATCAGCTGACGTTTGCGCTGGGCGAAGCGCTGGCGCATTTGCACATGCTGTGGTTCCAGGGCACGCTGAAGCGCGAGTTGGGGGCCGATGGCGTGATGCGTTTCAAGACGGTTTGAGCTGCCGCATGCATCGCATGCAAGCTTCGCGCAATTGCGGCGCCGGCGTGGCCGGACTAGCGTTTACCAATCGCTGATGGTACGCAAGTAACGCAGTCCGGCAATCGCGCGGCTGCCGTACCACGAGATCATTTCGCCGTCGACCAGATGCACCGGCTTGCCGATCTGGCGCTCCAGCGCATCGACATGCGTCTCGGTAAAGCGATACGGCTCCGTCGACAGCAGCACCGCGTCCACGCCGCGCACCAATTCGTCCGACCAGGCAAACGTCGGGTAGCGCGCTGTATCGGCCGTAGCGGGCGGCTCGGCTTGCCATTGGCGCCAGCCGATCAATGCCAGCATGCGTGCGATATACGTGTCGCGCGACACCGTCATCCACGGGTTTTGCCAAATGCAATACAACACCGTCTTCGGCGCGCGTTGCCGCAAGGCGGCGAGCGCCGCGTATTCATGCTCGAACGCCGCGCACAGGACTTCCGCCTTTTCCTGCACGTTAAAAATCCCGCCCAGCAGCCGATACAGCGCAAGATTGTCCTCGGGCGCGAGCGGGTGCGTGACGACCACGTGCGGGACGAATTGTGCCAGCGCATCGGCGGTCGCCTTCTTGTTCTCGTCGATGTTGACGATCACGTGAGTCGGCGCCAAGCGGCGTACCTTTTCGAGCTTCACATCCTTGGTGCCGCCGACTTTCGGGATCGCGCGCACCACGTCGGCCGGATGCACGCAAAAGCCGGTGCGTCCGACCAGCCATGCCGCCAAGCCCAGATCGCACAGCAATTCCGTGATCGACGGCACCAGCGACACGATGCGCGGCGGCGCCTCGATCGCACGCTGTTCGCGGCCGCTGGCGTCGACCAGTTTCACGGCGAATTCGATCCGCTGCGCGGTTTGCGGCGTGCCTTGGAACTGGCGAAGTCATAGAGCCAGTCCGGCAGCAGCCGCATCAGCTTGGCGACGATGCCCATCTGCCAGGGAATCACCCGGTAACTGACGCCACCCTCGATTGCGGCAAGCGCGCGCGCGGCGAATTTGTCGGCCGCCATGAGGAAGGGCATCGGGTACGGATTGCCCTGCGTCATGGGGGTATCGATATAGCCGGGCGCGATCGTGACGACCTTGATGCCGCTGCCTCGCAACTCGACCCGTAGCGCCTCGCAATAGCTGAGGACCGCAGCCTTCGACGCGCTGTAAGCACTGGCGCCGGGCAAGCCGCGGATGCCGGCGACGCTGCCGATACCGACCAGGCGGGTCGCGCGCGAGCCGGCCTGCGCCTGTTTTTTAAGCGTCGCGATGAACGGATGGAAGGTGGCCACCGTGGCCACCACATTGGTCGCGACGATGCGCTCGAATACCGCCAGGTCTTCCGCATACTCGGTCAGCGTGCCGTGCGAAATCCCGGCGTTCGCGATGACCACGTCGATGCCGTCCGAGGCCGCGATGAAGTCCGCTGCGGCCGCTGCGAGCGCCGCATGGTCGGTGACGTCGAGCGCGTAAACACGGTGCCGCTCGGGATGAGGCAACGCGGCGCGCAATTGTTCCAGCGGCTGCGCGCGCCGCGCGACCAGTCCGAGCGCGGCGCCTTGCTCGGCGTACGCGCGCGCGAGCGCTGCGCCGATGCCGCTCGATGCGCCGGTGATGAATACACGTTTCATAAGGACCCGATCCGTTGCGCTATTGTCTGTGGAAACAGGGTGGCGCGGCGAAAAAAAAGTCCGCCCTCTCGCGAGTGACGGACCGCCGCATCAGCTGCTGCCAGTTTCTATTTATGTTCCTTGGCGGCCTTCGCCACCAGCGAGTCCATCACCTGCAGCGTCGCCTTGAACAGCACTTCTTCCGGCTGATTGCCGATGCTGGTGCCCACGATCGAAGGCGAGGTTATGTAACGTCCGTCGATCGCGATCAACGGCACACCATCGACCTTGTACGCCTCCTGCAACTGGGCGGCGCGCCGCACCTTGGTGGCGACGCCGAACGAGTTGTAGGCGTCGAGGAACTTCTTCTTGTCGACGCCGTGCTTGACGACGAAATCGGTGATCGCGGCATCGGTCGCCAGCGACAGGTGGTCGACATGGATCGCATGAAATATCTGCTTGTGCAGCTGCTCCGTCTTGCCCATCGCTTCGAGTGCGTAATACAGCTTCTGCTGCGGCACCATCGAATCGCGGAACAGCACCGGCAAGCGCTTGAACACGATCGCGTCGCCCTGCTTCTTGACCCACTCGGTGAGAGCCGGATCCAGTGCGTTGCAATGCGGGCAGGCATACCAGAAGAATTCCATGACCTCGACCTTCTTGCCGGAATCGGTCTGTTGCGGCCTATCGAGCGTTTGGTAATCAACGCCGTTTACCGGACTGGCCGGGGACGCACCGGCCATCATTGCAAACAAACTCAAACCAAACGCCAGCACACTACGCTGCAGAAAACGCATACATTTCCCTTTCAGTTTATTTTGCGATGCGCACGACGGCGACATCGACCCCATTATTAGACAATTTGCTACGTACGTGATTCATCGCTTCGAGTTGATTGAAAGGCCCCAACCGCACGCGATACAAGGTGCCCCCGCTGTCGGATGGCCGCTCCGAGATGCTGGCCTCGAACCCGTCCAGTGCCAGCTTCGCGCGCGTGCTCTCGGCGTCGGCTTGCTCGCGGAACGCGCCCGCCTGCAAATAGTAAGTCCACTTGTCGTCCGCATTCCCGGTCGTCGCCGGCAACGCATCCGTACTCTCCGCCGGCTTGGCCGCGGTCGGCGTCGGCGTTGGCGTCGCCACTGCGGGCCCGCTGGCCGGCACCGGCTGGGCATCGGCCGGAGAGCCGGTCTCGGTCCCCTTGGCAAAGCTCTTGGCCGCTTCCTTGGCCGCATCCTTGTTGCCATAGAGCGGCCGGTTGGGATCGCTGGCCTGGGCCGGTGTCAGCTCGGCCGCCTTTTCCCATTTGCCCTGCTTGTTGAGAAAGGGCAGTGAGGTCTTGCTGATCGTGACCGCCACGATCAACGCGATCGCGAGGCCGACGATCAAACCGATGACGATGCCCAGCAGCGTGCCGCCGGTTTGGCGGCTGAATGGGTGATGACCGATGTTGCGATATTTTCCGGTGAGCGTATTGCCGTGCGTATTGCTGTGATTAATCATGCTTCCTCGATTACATCCTGGATGGCGCCGAAACGCCGATCAAAGCCAAACCATTACGCAACACTTGCCGTGTTGCAGTCATCAACGCCAGCCGCGCCATTTTGGTGGACACGTCGTCGACCAGCACGCGTTCCGCATTGTAGTAGCTATGCAGCTCGCCCGCCAAATCGCGCAAGTAGAACGCCACCTGATGCGGGCCGAGTTCTTCCAGCGCGCGTTGCAGCGTCTCCGGATACTCGCCCAGCTTGGCCAGCAGCGCCGCTTCGCGCGGCGCGGTCAGCGGCGACAGGTCGACCTTATCGAGCGTCGTTTCGTCACCGCCCCATTGCGCCAGCACCGAGCAGATCCGGGCATGTGCGTATTGCACGTAATACACCGGATTTTCATCGGACTGGGTCAATGCAATATCGACATCGAAAACAAATTCGGTATCGGCCTTGCGCGAAATCAGGAAGAAGCGCACCGCGTCGCGTCCGCGCGTCAGCGCCGCCGCCCGCTCTTCCTCGCTCAGTCCCGCAGTCACCGCATCGTCCAGCAAGCCGCCCGACCAATTGATCAGGTCGCGCAGCGTCACGTACGATCCCGCGCGCTTGGAAATTTTGACTTCCTCGCCATCCTTCATCACGGTGACCATCTTGTGCAGCACATAGTCCGGATAGTCTTGCGGGATGCCCATCGCGACCGCCTGCAAACCGCCGCGCACGCGGGCAATGGTGCCGTGATGGTCGCTGCCTTGTATGTTGATCACCTTCCCGTAACCGCGCTGCCACTTGGTGATGTGATACGCGACGTCCGGCACGAAATAAGTGTAGGTGCCGTCGGATTTTTTCATCACGCGGTCCTTGTCGTCGCCGTAATCGGTGGTCAGCAGCCACAGCGCGCCGCCTTGCTCGAACGTCTTGCCGGCCTTGACCAGCGCTTCGACGGCGGCGTCGACTTTGCCGTCGCGGTAGAGCGACGATTCGAGAAAATAGTTGTCGAACCTGACGCCGAACGCCTGCAAGTCGAGATCCTGCTCGTGCCGCAAGTAGGTGACCGCGAACTGCCGGATCGATTCGAGATCGTCGGCGTCGCCGCTGGCGGTGACGGGCGCACCGTTGCTGGCGGCGACGGTTTTTTTGGCGAGAAAATCGGCCGCGATGTCGCCGATATAATCACCGTTGTAAGCCGCTTCCGGCCAGCCCGCGGCGCCCGGCTTCAAGCCCCTGGCGCGCGCCTGCACCGAGCTCGCGAGCGTGGCGATTTGCACGCCGGCGTCGTTGTAATAGAACTCGCGCGTGACGTCGTAGCCTTGGCTATGCAGCAAGGCCGACAAGGCATCGCCGAGCGCGCCCTGGCGTCCGTGGCCGACGTGCAGCGGGCCGGTCGGATTGGCGGAAACGAATTCGACCAGCACCTTCTTGCCGACGCCGAGCGTGCTCTGGCCGTAATGCTCGCCATCGCGCAGGATCGCCTTGACCACGTCCTGCTTGGCAGCGGCCGATAGACGCAAGTTGATGAAGCCGGGACCGGCGATGTCGATCGATTCGATCAATCCCGTGCGCGCCGGGTTGTCCAGCACCGCCGTCACCAGCGCCTGCGCCAGTGCGCGCGGATTGGTCTTGAGCGGCTTGGCGAGCTGCATCGCGATATTGCAGGCGACGTCGCCGTGCAACGGATCGCGCGGCCGCTCGAGCGTCACCACGGGATCGAGATCGGTCGCGACCGTCAGCGGCGCGAGCGCGGCCTGGAACAGATCGATAATTTGTTGTTTTTGTGACGCTAGCATGGGCAATTTTAAGTATTGTGGGAAAGAGTTAAGCGAAGCGTACTCTGTC
>DHXL01000236.1:1293-3533 GCA_002415335.1 Oxalobacteraceae bacterium UBA5157 | reverse complement strand
AAAGTTAAGCGAAGCGTACTCTGCCCCCAACTGATCAGAGAATGACCGCTGAGCCACAGCAGGCGTGCGCATGGCGGCCGTGCGTGGCGATCGGGCAATTATACCGGCTCGCCCCTATTCGCCCAATCGATCGCCGCAGTAAGTTGTGAGGAAATGCTTCAGCTGGAATGCCTCCGGTTCCCATGACTGATCGGACAATTGTTGCGGCAGCACGAAAAGGTAGCTATCTGCCATGATTTTCTCGCCCGAATCGAGGCCGGCATCGCCTCGGACGCGGCGGTATGCGCTGCCTTCGAACGCATCGAGCGCCGCCACATCGTGCGCGTCGACGGCAAAATACACGATGCCCGGTACGCTGCCGCCGGCTTGCGCGATCATGCCAGGATAGCCCTCGCCGATCAGCGCGTAGCGCGCGTGATCGCGCACCGTGGCGGCGGCCGAACGGTAACGGCCGCGCACCACGCGCTGCCAGACTTGCGCGAACATCAGCGAACCGTACGTGAAAATATTGACCGACATGGAAGCGGCCAGTTCAACGCGAGTCAATCGCCTGGCTTGGCTCGGTGCGATCGCGTCGTCCACGGTCTTGACTTCTCTACCTCGCATGATGTGCCTTGTCGATTGACTGATGCTGTCCCGTAGCGGGCATATTACCAAGTTGTGGAAGGTTGGAAAAATACTTGTGATGTTGCGCGCCAGCACACAGAATGGCGGCTGTTGATCGTTTTCCGACGCGCACCGCAATTGCGCCAAGACAGGCCGCACCATCACCGCAGCAACCCAGCCAGGAGTTGCCCCATGCAAGCACCTCGTATCCGCCTCGCCCCCACCGGCCCGGAATTCTCTCGGGTCGCGTTCGGCCTGTGGCGGCTCGGCGATTGGCAACTCGTGCCGCGCCAGCGTCTGGCGCTGCTCGAACAGGCGCTGGCGCTGGGCGTCACCACGATCGACCATGCCGACATATACGGCGACTACGGCGGCGAGGCGCTGTTCGGCGAGGCGCTGGCGCTGGCGCCGCAATTGCGCGCACGGATCGAAATCGTGAGCAAGTGCGGCATCATGGCGCCGTCGCGCAATCGCCCGCCGGTCAGCGTGGCGCATTACGATACCGGCCGCGCACATATCATCGCGGCGGCGGAGAATTCGCTGATGCAGATGGGTACCGACTACCTCGACCTGCTGCTGATCCATCGCCCCGATCCGCTGATGGACCCGGACGAAATTGCGGAAGCATTTCGCGCGCTGCAGCAAGCCGGCAAGGTGCGGCACTTCGGCGTCTCCAACTTCACGCCGAGCCAGTTCGAGATGCTGGCTTCGCGCCATTCTCTCGTGACCAACCAGGTCGAATTGTCGGCGATGCACCTGGACCCGATCTACGACGGCACGCTGGATCAATGCCAGCGCTTGTCTGTGGTGCCGATGATCTGGTCGGCGCTGGGCGGCGGCCGCCTCTTCAGCGAGCAGAGCCCGCGCGCCGCGCGCGTGCGTGCGGCCTTGGACGCGATCGCGGCCGAACATGATGTATCAGCCACCACGATTGCCTATGCGTGGGGTCTGCGTCATCCGGCCCGCCCATTGGTGATCACTGGGTCGCAGCGGATCGCCGCCATGCGCGAGGCGGTGGCCGCGACCCATATGGTGTTGTCGCGCGAACAGTGGTTCGAGATTCTGCGCGCTTCGAACGGATGCGACGTGCCCTGAATGACAGCGCGCAGGTATTATCAGGAATTCCGCTGGATGCCGGCTTCCAGCAATCTGCTGCACCGCTCGCCGTCGAGTGGCGGGCTGAAGTAGTAGCCTTGTCCTTCTTCACACTGCTGCGCATGGAGAAATGCGAACTGGCCCCGTGTTTCGATGCCCTCTGCGATGACCCGATGCATCAGATTCATGCCAATGACCGACGTGACGATGATGCGATTGCCGACGCTGTCGTCTGTAATGCCATGTACGAATGACTGGTCGATCTTCAACGCATCGATAGGGAATCTCTGCAAGTAACTCAAGCTCGAATATCCGGTGCCAAAGTCATCGAGCGTCAGTTTCACGCCGATGTCCTTGAGCGCCTGGAGCATTTCACTACTGGACTGGGAATTCGACATCAGGACGCTTTCCGTCAGTTCCAGTTCCAGGCAGCCGGGATGGATCGCGGTCTCGCTCAAGATAGCGCGAACGTTTTGCAGATAATCGTGGCTCCGCAACTCTAATGCGGACACATTCACCGCCATCGAAATCTCTTTTAG
>DHXL01000236.1:373-1111 GCA_002415335.1 Oxalobacteraceae bacterium UBA5157 | reverse complement strand
CAATCGGCACGAAATCGTCCGGCAGAAGAAGTCCCCGTTGCGGATGCTGCCAGCGGATGAGTGCTTCCACGCCGATAATCGATTCCGAGTTGAGGTTGAGCTTGGGTTGGTAATACAGGACGAATTGTTGATCTTCCAGGGCGCGGCGCAAATCGGTTTCTATGGCATGCCGTTCAGCGGCAAGCCTGTTCATGTGCGCATTGAAAAACTGGTAAGTGTTGCCGCCCTGCTTCTTGGCGTGGTACATCGCGGTATCGGCATTCCGCACCAGGGTTTCGGCGTCCTGACCGTCATCGGGATAAACGCTGATCCCGATGCTTGCGGTCGTGTACAACTCACGTTGGACAATGTTATGGGTCGACGCGAGCGAGGCGAGTACCTTGTCCGCGGTATGCAGCGCATCTTCCGTACGCTTCTCTTCCATCAACACGATAATGAACTCGTCGCCGCCGTACCGACTGACTGTGTCGGAGGCGCGAATACAGGCTGCCAGACGTTGCGCAACGGATTTAAGCAATTGTTCGCCGATCGAATGCCCAAGGGAATCGTTGATCGTCTTGAAGTTGTCCAGATCGAGGAACAGCACGGCAAGAGAGTGCGTGGCGTCTGGCCGAAGCAATGGCGTGCGCCAGGCGGTCGTTGAGCAATATGCGATTGGGCAAATCGGTGAGCGCATCGTGCTGGGCCGATAGGTCATCCTGGTTGCCATCAAGACTTGCGTCGGGCCAATTTTACGGA
>DHXL01000236.1:0-200 GCA_002415335.1 Oxalobacteraceae bacterium UBA5157 | reverse complement strand
AACGGCCCCGGTGATCCTGCCGCGCCGGTCATGAATCGGCGCCGTTGAATGTTCGATGGGGATTTCTTCATTATCGCGTCGCACCAGGACGGAATTGACATTGATCGCAAGCGGCTCGTTCTGCCGAATCACTTGCGCGACCGGATTGGCGGTCGGCTTGCGAGTGGAGCGATCGATAACGCACAGCACTTCAACGATGG
>DHXL01000361.1:6619-6782 GCA_002415335.1 Oxalobacteraceae bacterium UBA5157 | reverse complement strand
TTCGACCCCGGCATCGATGCTGGCGGCATAGGGCACGGTGATACCCACGATTTTGCCGAACAGCCAGCGGCCGAACGGCAATTTGCCGAATTTGGTCCACTGGGTGAATACCTTGGCGCCGGCCATGATGTCGTTTCCTTGGCTTCTCAGGTGGAACTGTTGG
>DHXL01000361.1:0-6453 GCA_002415335.1 Oxalobacteraceae bacterium UBA5157 | reverse complement strand
GTTTCCTGGCTTCTCAGGTAGAACCGTTGGGATCGTTGACGAGACTGCGCCAGGCGGCAAGGCTCAATTCCTTGGTCGCGATACGCGGGTCGAGCTGGATGCGGCCGCTCAGCCATTGCCGCGAAAATTCTTGCGCCGGCCCCATCAGCAACGGCGCATACAGGTCAGCCGGCAGGCGGCGCAGCGCTCCCTGCTTGAACCACGGTTTGAGCAGCGCGAACAAGGCCTTGAAATGATCGGCGGTACGCTGCCTGATGGCTTGTTCGTACGCCGGGCTGACCGCCTGCCGGCGCGAAAACAGGAAACGCGCCAGATCCGGTTTACTGGTCACCCAGCCGATATGCGCTGCAATCAAGTCATGAATTGTCTCTTCGGCATTCAGCTTGCCTTGGGCGCGAGCGATCAGCTGCGTCCAGTAATCGTCCAGTCCCTGGCTGAAGAGGGCGGCGGCGATGCCCTCCTTGGTGCCGAAATGGTGGTAGATGCTGCCGACCGATGCCTGGCTGCGCTGACGGATGTCTTCAATCGTCGCCTCTTCGATTCCCTTCTCGGAAAAGACTGCAAGGGCGGCGGCCAGGATCACCGATTTGCGATCGGTCTGCGGCGCGAGGTCGGCTGTGTCGTCAATTTGCCTCATGATTAGAACAATATTCTAGAATTAAATTCTAGTCAACTCATAAACCGGCCGATTTCTCTTTCAATCGAGACCAATCAATGCAGGAAGGGATCGATTCAAGACTCGTATCCATGCTTGGCAAAGGCGTTGCGTAGCGCCTTGGTGTACTTGCACCGAGTGTAACTAGCCCGAAGCTCAAAGTTCTGCCTTCCGGTATAATCGCGCGATGACGCAATCCCCCAAGAACCTGTTCTCGACCGTCCCGAAACGCTCCGATCGTCCTGCGGCCGCCCCCTTCCTGCCGATGTCGCGGGCCGAGATGGATGCGCTCGGCTGGGACTCGTGCGACGTGGTGCTGGTGACCGGGGATGCCTATATCGATCATCCCAGCTTCGGCATGGCCTTGATCGGCCGCCTGCTGGAGGCGCAGGGCTTCCGTGTCGGCATCATCAGCCAGCCTGACTGGCTGTCGGCGGACGCGTTCCGCGTGCTCGGCAAGCCGAATCTGTATTTCGGCGTCACCGCCGGCAATATGGATTCGATGATCAACCGCTATACGGCCGATCGCAAGATCCGCTCCGACGACGCCTATACGCCGAACGCCGAACCGAACAAGCGTCCCGACCGTACCGTCGTGGTGTACGCCCAGCGCTGCCGCGAAGCCTACCCCGACGCCAACGTCGTGATCGGCAGCATCGAAGCCAGCTTGCGCCGTATCGCGCATTACGATTACTGGTCGGACAAGGTGCGGCGCTCGGTGCTGCCGGACTCCAAGGCCGACATCCTGCTGTATGGCAATGCCGAACGTGCGCTGGTCGACCTCACGCACCGCCTGGCGGCAGGCGAACCGATCAAATCGATCCGCGATTTGCGCGGTACTGCGTTCATGGTGCCTCGCGGCTGGAAACCGGCCGACGACTGGACCGAAGCCAACTCGACCCGCGTTGATACGCCGGGCCGGATCGAGCCGCGTCCTGATCCGTATGAAATGAAGGAAAAGAACACCAGCGCTTGCGCCACCGATACCGGTGCCGCCGCAGCTGCCACGATCGAAAAACCGATCCTGATCCTGAGCCGCGAGGAGCGTCAGGCAGCACTCAAGGAACAACACAACAAGACCGTGATCCGCCTGCCCGCTTACGAAGCGGTGAAAGACGATCCGGTGCTGTATGCGCACGCATCGCGCGTGTTGCACGTCGAATCGAATCCGGGCAATGCGCGCGCGTTGGTGCAGGCGCATGGCGAACGCGATGTCTGGCTGAACCCGCAGCCGCTGCCGCTCGAAATGGACGAGATGGATGGCGTGTACGACCTGCCCTATGCACGCGCGCCGCATCCGGCCTATGGCGATGCGCGCATCCCGGCCTGGGACATGATCCGCTTCTCGGTCAGCATCATGCGCGGCTGCTTCGGCGGCTGCACGTTCTGCTCGATCACCGAGCACGAAGGCCGCATCATCCAGAGCCGTTCCGAGACCTCGATCCTGCGCGAAATCGAAGAAATCCGCGACAAGACCAAGGGCTTCACCGGCACCATTTCCGACCTTGGCGGACCGACTGCCAACATGTACCGACTGGCTTGCAAGGACAAGAAAATCGAAGAATCGTGCCGCCGCCTGTCCTGCGTCTATCCGCGTATTTGCTCGAATCTCGGCACCGATCACAGCAAGCTGATTTCGGTGTACCGCAAGGCGCGCGCGATTCCAGGTGTGAAAAAGATCCTGATCAGCTCCGGGTTGCGTTACGATCTCGCGGTCCGATCGCCCGAGTATGTGAAAGAGCTGGTCACGCATCACGTCGGCGGCTTGCTGAAGATCGCGCCCGAGCATACCGAAGAAGGCACATTATCGAAGATGATGAAGCCCGGTATCGGTGCCTACGACACCTTCAAGGAGATGTTCGACCGCTTCTCCAAGGAAGCCGGCAAGAAGCAGTACCTGATTCCGTATTTCATCGCTGCCCATCCCGGCACTACCGACGAGGACATGCTGAATCTGGCACTGTGGCTGAAGAAGAACAATTTCAAGCTCGACCAGGTGCAAACCTTCATGCCGACGCCGATGGCGATGGCGACCACGATGTACCATACGCGCAAGAATCCGCTGCACAAGATCAGCGCCGACTCGGAAACCGTGGAAACGGCGCGCAGCGGCAAGATCCGCCGCCTGCACAAGGCTTTTCTGCGCTATCACGATCCGGAAAACTGGCCGATTCTGCGCGAAGGATTGCAACGCATGGGACGCGGCGATTTGATCGGCAATGGCGAGAAGTACCTGGTGCCGGGCTGGCAGGCAGCCGCAGCCGGCAGTCTGGCCACGGGCGGGCGGCGCAAGGAAGTCGCGGCACCGTCCAGCTCCACCAAGTTCGTCGCGCCGGCGAAAAAATCCGGCGCCCGTACGGAGAGCGTTGCGCCGAATGGCAAACCGCAATCCGCGCGGCCGTCGCGCAACGCTGCGGTCGTCGGCGCACGCGCAGGCAGGAAATAGAAGAACATGGGTGTGCGATGCTGCACCCGGCACCCGCCGCCCTGACACTGCACCCTATCCCGAGATTCTTTCGCCTATCGACGCTTCGCTAGACGCAATGGCCGCTTGAGCCGATACTTGCGACACAACACCACAACCCGGAACAGTGCACATCCATGAAATACGAAGTAGTCGATATCCAGGTTTCCCCGGAAGGCCGGCTGGACGTTTTGTCCAAAGCCGAAGTCCACAAGCTGCTCGATACCAGTCAGGGTGGTTTATATAACGTCTTTCGCAGCTGCTCGCTGGCGGTGCTCAATTGCGGCAACGACCTGGACGACGGCAAGGAATTGCTGGAGCGTTACAAGTCGTTTGAAATCAGCATCATCCAGCGCGAGCGCGGCATAAAACTCGACATCAAAGGCGCACCGGCCCACGCGTTCGTCGACAACAAGATGATCAAGGGCATCCATGAACATTTATTCGCGGTGCTGCGCGATGTGATCTATGTCAGCGACGAGATCAACGGCAACCCGAAGTTCGATCTGACTTCCTCCGAAGGCATCACGGATTCGGTGTTCCACATCATGCGCAACGCCGACGTGCTGCATCCGATGACCAGCCCGAACCTGGTAGTGTGCTGGGGCGGACATTCCGTTTCCCGCGGCGAATACGATTATTCGAAACACGTCGGCTATGAAATGGGATTGCGCGGGCTGGATATCTGCACCGGCTGCGGCCCAGGCGCGATGAAGGGCCCAATGAAAGGCGCGACCATCGGCCACGCCAAACAGCGCATGAACGGCGGCCGTTACCTCGGCATCTCGGAGCCGGGCATTATCGCAGCCGAGTCGCCGAATCCGATTGTCAACGACCTCGTGATTCTGCCCGATATCGAGAAGCGGTTGGAGGCGTTTGTGCGCGTCGGCCACGGCATTGTGGTGTTTCCCGGCGGCGCCGGGACGGCGGAGGAAATCCTGTACATTCTGGGGATTCTGCTCCATCCGGAAAATGCGGAGATCCCGTTTCCTCTCGTCTTCACCGGCCCCAAAAGCGCGCAGGAGTATTTCAAGAAAATCGATCAGTTCATCGGCGAAACGCTCGGCGCGGAAGCGCAGCGGCGTTACAAGATCATCGTCAACGATCCGGAAAAAGTGGCCCAGGAAATGCAGGCCGGCATGAAACAGGTGCGCGAGTTCCGCAAGGAGAAAAGCGATGCCTATTACTTTAATTGGTTATTGAAAATCGTCCATGACTTTCAGCAGCCGTTCACGCCGACGCACGCCGCAATGAGCAGCCTGAAGTTGCACAAAAATCAGCCGTCCCACTTGCTCGCCGCCAACCTGCGCCGCGCGTTCTCGGGCGTGGTAGCCGGCAATGTGAAGGAGCAGGGAATCCGCACGATTGAGCAGCATGGCCCGTTCGAACTGCGCGGCGACGCTGCGTTGATGGCGTCGATGGACGCCCTGCTGGCGTCCTTTGTCACGCAGCACCGAATGAAGCTGCCGGGCAAGACCTATACGCCCTGCTATCGCATCATCAAGTAGGAATTTGGCTGGGATTGTGGTCCGGCACCGGGTCTTTGTCCGGAATCGGATGCGGCTCCGGCACCGGATCTTCTTCCGGCGACGGATCGGGTGCTCTATGCGCGCTGATCGGCAGCTGGCTGGACATCGCCCGTGTAGCGTCCATGTCGGGTTCTCCTTAGAAGGTTGACTCGACATAGCCTACCATGCCGGAGACTACCGCCCCATGGCAAAACGCAGGGGAAGGCATGACCGGCACCAATCCCAAACATGATTTTTCAGCCGAACTTGCGCAACGCATCGAGTGCCAGGCCAGCGCCGATACTGCCGAACAAGTCGCCTTCGACGCGACGCGCGGACGGCACCAGCGCCGCGATTCTTTCGCGCAGCAGTTGCACGCCGCTGGAACCGCCGGTAAAAAACACGGTATCGACCTGGTCCGGGCGAATACCGGCATCACATAGCAAGTTGCTCACCGTGCTTTCGACCCTGGTCACCAGATGCGCGATCGCGGCATCGAAACCGACCCGCTCCAGCCTTAAGGTATGGATAGGCGACAGCCGATCCAGATGCAGGTCGGTAGAGGCGGCATCGGACAATGCGATCTTGCCCTCCTCCACCTTAAGCGCAAGCCAGTGCCCGGCGCGGTGTTCGATCAGTTTCAGCAGCCGGTCCAGCTTGTCGCGTTCGAGCACGTCGCGATACACATCCTTGAGCTGGTGCCAGACTCTCTGCGTATACGCCAGATTGATCGTGTGCCAGGTCGCGAGATTGAAGTAATAACTCGACGGCACTTCGCTGTTATTCTTTAGACGGCTGCCCATTCCGAGCAGCGGCATCACGCATGCCAAGCTGAGGTATTTGTCGAAATCGGTGCCGCCGATATGCACGCCGCCGGTGGCCAGGATGTCGTCGCGCCGCTCGGCTTTTTTGGCGCGCGCCGGCGACAATCTGACGAGCGAAAAATCCGAGGTGCCGCCGCCGATGTCGGCGATCAGCACCAGCTCTTCGCGATCGATTTGCGATTCATAATCGAAGGCTGCCGCGATCGGCTCGTACTGAAATGCGATTTCCTTGAAACCGGCTGCGTAGGCGATGTCGGCCAGCGTTTGTTGCGCGACGCTATCGGCCTCGGGATTGTCGTCGACGAAGAACACCGGTCGGCCCATGATCGCTTGCGTAAACTCGCGCCCGGCTGCCTGTTCCGCGCGCCGTTTCAACTCACCGATGAACTGTGCCAGCAACGTGCGAAAAGGTAGCGCGCGCCCCTGCACTTCAGTCTGGCCATCCATCAGGCTGGTCCCGAGCAAGCTCTTGAGTGAGCGCATCAAGCGGCCTTCATGCCCGGCCAGGTAGTTGGCCAGCGCTGCGCGGCCGAAGTGCACGGCATCTTCTTCGGCGTTAAAGAACACAACGGACGGCAAGGTCGGCTTGCCGTCTTCCAGGTGTAGCAGGGCTGACTGCCCGGGGCGGCTCCAGCCCACCGTCGAATTGGACGTACCGAAGTCAACGCCACATGCGTTTGCCATGCGTATCTTTCGAAAAAAAGGAGGCGAATCTTATGTTATCGCGTAAGGATTGTGTAGATGGAGGGCCAAAAAACAACAATCTCTCACTTGTTTCAATTGGATACAAATTGCTTGACGCGCGAAACAAGATACCTCGCCGGCCCAGTTGATTATATTGACAAAAAGGCTAAACTAATTCCAACCGTCGGGCTTTGCGGAAGCGGAAGTGACAGCGAACAATAGCCGATACAAGGAAGCTGCAATGAAAGTGGTCAAATGGATCTTCGCACTGATGCTCTTGTCGGCATCGGTCGCCGCTCAGAACGCATGGGCGGATCG
>DHXL01000050.1:673-3945 GCA_002415335.1 Oxalobacteraceae bacterium UBA5157 | reverse complement strand
GCGCCGTTTTCCCAGGGCAGTATTTTTTCGAAGCGCTGCTCGCCGAGCACGAAGTGCCAACCTTGCGCTTCCCGCTCATTGGCCCAGTCCAGATAGGCCGGCATCGCTTTTTGCCAGCGCGCGTAATAGCCGAGCGCGGCCGCGCTCTTGTCGAGTTCGCGCTCAAATATGCCGGCCGAGACAGTCTGCAGCAAGTCGGCGCGCTGCCCGACACCGATCGCCTGATCGCGCACGGTCTCGTGATAGATGCGCAGGATGCGGTGCAGCCAGTCGCCGTAATCGCGCTTTTCCGGCATGTCGGACAATTCGTCCAGGCCGCTCAAGCCCAGCATGCGCGTCGCAAAGAATTGGTAGGGACAAGCCACCAGGCTGCCATAGCCACTGGCCGACAATTTCTCGGGCAGCAGTTGCGGCGCGGCCGGCGCCGGCATCACCGGCGGCAGCGAGGTCAGCGCTTGAAGCGGAATGCCGATCAGGTAATCCGGCACGGCCGCGGCGCCGGCGCGCTCCAAACTCAATTGCAGCCGCGCGATCCACGTGCTGGCCGGGTTCGGTTCGCCGTCTTTATGGGTTTGCCAGGACAACACGACTTCGCGGTTGGAACTCAGCAGTTCGACCAGATCGCGCAATTGCTGGCGCTGGCGACTTTCTCGCGTCGCCAGACCGAGTTCGCGCCGTACTGCATTCGCGAAAAACAGGGTCTCGGTCGTCTGCGACGGCAAGTGATCGGCGTCCGCGCCGACCACCAGTACCGCATCGAAAGAGCGCAGGCGCGCGCCGTTAAGCGGCAGCATCACGACGCGCCGGTCGACGTCGGGCGGCACGAAGGCGGTCGCCTCCAGCTGCAGGCTGACGAAAGCACGCCATTCGGCAAACGAAAATGCCTGATTCAATCCGTGGCAGGATTGCGCAATCGCCTCCAGCAATCCGATCACTTGCGCGCCTGCCGCATCGGCCTGCAATGCGGCGTGCATGCCGAGTGCATGCAGCGCGCCGTTGGTGCTTGCGATCCATTCCGCCAGCGTCTTGCGGCCGCCGAACAGACTCGCTTGCCGCGCGATGCGCGTCAACACCTCGCGCTCGGCCGGCAGCGCGTCCAACGCGGTGCTCACCGTTTCCCAGCCGGCCGTCACGTTGGCGCGGCGCAATGCAATTTCGATCGCCATCAGTTGCCCGGATTTGTCGGCGACATCAGTCAACAGGAAAGGCGATTTCAACAGATCGAGCAGCGCCACGGTTTCGGCGCGCGCCGTGATGACTTCGAACCAGGCGGCGATGGCCGATGCCGCGCGCGTAGTCGACAGCTTCCAGCCGGTCTCGTCGGACACATGGACCTGCGCGCGCTCCAGTAGCGCACGCATGCGGCGCGCGACGACGCGGTCTTGCGCCACGATCGCGAGGCGCGACTTGCCGGCGCGCAGCCAGTCGAGGATAGTCTGCGCGCCCTGCTGCGCTTCCTGCTCCAGGCTGCGTGCCGCGCACAGCGAAAGTCCGCGCGGCGTTGCAATCACCAGGCCGGCGGCCGCGGGCGCGTCTTCCAGCAGCTCGTCCCATGCGGCGGCGTAGGTCGCATCCACCGCGGCGCTGCGCCAATCGAGCAGAATCGGCAATACGTCTTGATGCGCACCGTAGGCATCCAGAAAGGCTTGTTCGAACGGATCCGGCGCTATTGGGGCAATCCAGACCAGCGGGTCTTGCGCCTGCGCGGCCAGGCGCATCATCTGTGCGAAGCGCATCGCGATCGCGTCGCTGCCGTCGAGCTGGCTGTTCCAGATCGACCATACCAGTTGCGCCTCATCCGACAATAAATGGCGAGCCGCCGGTGGTAGTTGCGCCAGCGCATGCTGCCAGCGCGCGTCGGCCGCGTCGGGTGCGCGTTGCATGGCCGGCAGCAAGTTTTGCGTCAATTCGTCGGACAGCATGAGCAGCATCTGCGCCAACGGCAGCAGGTCGGTATTGCGGCGCGCGGTGAATAGTTTCTTCAGCCACGCATGCTGGCGCAATTCGGCGTACAGACTCATCAAGCGCTCGGGCTCAGCGGCCGGCGCCGCGCCGGACGTCGGCGCGAGCTGCGCGCACCAGACCGACAAGGTGGTGATGCGCGGTGGAATGAACACCCCGCCCAATTGCTGCGCCAGCGTCGCACGCAATAGCTGCGCGTGCTCGAAGGTCGGCACCACCACCCGCAGCGCGGAGCAATCGCGCGCCGCTACCTGATCCGGGCTGCGCAGCAAGTCATGCTCGAGCAACGCGCGTGCAACCACGCTCCAGAAGCTGGCTGAGGGCGGGATCAGGAGCGGTTCATGCAGCATGCAGGGCCTAAAGTGGGGGACGGCGGACGCGATTATCCATCACCGCGACGCCAATCGGGATCAGGCATTTTAGGCGAGCCGCCACGATAATTATGCAAGTACCCCCACATTTTATGAAAATGGGTTATGATTTATCCAATTTCCCGCCGCATTACCTCCTGCCGCAGCTTCCAATAACTTGAATTCGCGCGCGATGCCTCCACTTGTTTGTTGTTATCCGGAAGCGCCGCTGCCGACATCAAGCAGGAACGGTAAGTCAAATCGGCGCTATTCATCCCTTTTTTCCCTCACTTCGAGGAAACCATGAGCGAACACATTAAATATATTACTGACGCGTCCTTTGATCAGGACGTACTGAAATCGGACAAGCCGGTATTGGTGGACTTTTGGGCGGAATGGTGCGGCCCTTGCAAAATGATCGCCCCGATTCTCGAAGAAATCGCCAAGGACTACGAAGGCAAGATCCAGATCGCCAAAATGGACGTCGACGCCAATCAAGCGGTGCCTGCCAAGTTCGGCATCCGCGGCATTCCGACGCTGATCCTGTTCAAGAACGGTGTGCCCGCCGCGCAAAAGGTTGGCGCGATGGCCAAGGGCCAGCTCACTTCGTTCATCGACAGTAACATCTAAGCCAGGCTGCGACGGTGCGCCCGCACCGTCGCCTGCCCTATCATGTTGGGGACAGAGTACGTTGCGCTTAACTCTTTCCCGCAAAACTATCATGTTGGGGACAGAGTACGCTACGCTTAACTCTTTCCCGCAATAATTAATAATATAATCCACGCCACGCAGTTCCCTCCCCCACCTACTACCTTCCCATCCCGGGACACTCAATACTATGCATTTATCTGAACTCAAGGCGCTACACGTCTCAGCCCTGCTGGAGATGGCGATCGGCCTCGACATCGACAACGCGGCACGTCTGCGCAAACAAGAACTGATGTTCGCGATCCTGAAAAA
>DHXL01000050.1:0-347 GCA_002415335.1 Oxalobacteraceae bacterium UBA5157 | reverse complement strand
TCGCAGATTCGCCGCTTCAACCTGCACACCGGCGACTCGATCGAAGGCGAAGTACGCACCCCGAAAGACGGCGAACGCTACTTCGCCCTGGTCAAGGTCGACAAGGTCAACGGCGAATCGCCGGAAGCCTCGAAGAACAGGATTCTGTTTGAAAACCTGACGCCGTTGCACCCGACCGTGCCGCTGCACCTGGAACGCGACATGAACGGCCAGGAAAACATCACCGGCCGCATCATCGACTTGATCGCGCCGATCGGCAAAGGCCAGCGCGGTTTGCTGGTGGCGTCGCCGAAATCAGGCAAATCCGTGATCCTGCAGCACATTGCGCATGCGATCACCGCGAACCA
>DHXL01000333.1:25107-49118 GCA_002415335.1 Oxalobacteraceae bacterium UBA5157 | reverse complement strand
GGTGTTGCGGTTGGTGTTGCGGTCGGTGTTGCGGTCGGTGTTGCGGTCGGTGTTGCGGTCGGTGTTGCGGTCGGTGTTGAGGTCGGTGTTGAGGTTGATGTTGACGTTGATGTTTGCGTCGCCGTTGCCGTCGGGGAAGCAGCAGGTGCTGCCGCGACAGAGCCATCGGAGCTGGCGGAAGGCTGGGTGTCCGCGGTCGAACCTCCTCCGCAAGCCGCTACTAGCGCGGTGAGACTAACGCACAACGCAACCCTTGCAGGCCACCGAACTCGGGAAGCATCATGGGTAACTGGCGTTTGAGCATTTCGCTCGAAGTTCGCACCGTCACGCCTTGTTAATCCTCCGCCGCATTGTGCGGGCAGCGTCGGCAAGATGGAGTTCAGCCCGGTATGGGTCTTTAATTCAACAGATATTTTCTTCACTCGTAGAGTCCTTTACATCGCGATCCCATTAAAAGAATATTTTTCTTAGCGGCAAATGTTAAATTATGTCCGAATAGAAAGCAATAAAAATTTCATATTGTGAAAGTTCCATGATGTAATGGCAACATTCCCCTTTATGGCCATGAAGTGGGCAATGCTGATTTCCGCAGTGCTTCAGGGAGCAACCTGCGATTGCCGTCTCGGCCGCGCCGGCGACCGCGCGCCGAGCAAAGGCCCGTCGCGCCTCGCTGTGCGCAGAAAACGCGGGCACATGGGCAAAAAAAATGCCGCGTACCGCGCGGCCGTCTCGCATAAGGAAATCAGGTTAGTGGCCCGGTATCTCGCTGCTTCGCTGCAACGAAGAAATGCATTGCGGGAACAATGCCGATTCGCGCGACCAATGTCTATGAAGAATAATTTAACAATTGGCGGGAATTTTTCTGAGGGAAATGCGAAACCAATCCCACTCGGGATGGCGTGGACGACTGTCGGGATGCCCGATATTTTCTCGTGCGCCAGGAATTACCGGGACTCCATAACCGATAATCGTGGCGACAGGATTATTCTGCGTTAATGCCGGGCAATTGGGGGCGGTTTACCGGTCGAAACGGAGGTGCGAGCGGTTGCCGTAGCGCACCTCCTCCGCCGATGCGGTCCTGGCTGTTGTTGTCCACGACCTGGAGCGCCTGGATCACTCTTTGCACATCGCGAGACCATGCCGTTGATCCCGCTTTCCATATTTCCAGCGGATACCCATAGTCCGCCTGAAACTGGGTGCGCAGCGATCCATCCGGGCCGTTTTCCGCATTGAGCGCAAGACCCGAACCACCGGTCGTATCGACGATGTAAGCGCCATAGTTCTGCAAGGTCCACGCGAGCTGCTTACCGGGCTCCGTCTCCATCCCCAGGCCGGCAAGCTTGACCCAAGCGGGAATCGCGAGGAGCGAGCCCATCTTCATCGCCGAGTTCGGCGAGGCGGTCAAGGAACCGTAATATCCAATGGCTGTGATGTCCGCAGTAACGGCCGGCCAGCGGAAGCAATCGTCAAAAATCTTGCACGGGTAAAGCACCTTTCTTGAGTCGACATTCACCTTGAGGGCGTGGCGTGGCCCCTGCTGTCCCGGACGCAGTTCACCGACACGAATGGAGCCGCCGATCGAGGACATACCGGAACCGCCATGAGAGCCTTGAATACCATCACCGTAAATATCGACTGACGGGAATGTCAACAGGCTGGTCGCGGGCCCGCCGGCACTGCAGCGTGCCAGCGGTTGGGATTGAATGATGGTGCGACCGTCGACGGCAAGGAAAGCCGAGGAGCCATTGTCGATATTGTTCGGGACAACATAGTTGGTCGGCATGGGCACGTTAGCGAGCACGCGTCCCTTCGCGTTGCAGCGATCGCCCCTCGACCAGCCGACGCTGCTGGCATGAATGGCGGTGAGCGGCGCGGTCGGTTTCAGAACAATATGTTCGTCGTCAACTTGCGGCATCCCCTGCGAATTTTTACTGTCCGCCAAATTCGCAGGAACATAGACGGCGCCGCTGCCGATCGGCATGTTCCAGATGCTATCGCTTGCAAAAGGCCACTTCAACGGATCCCTGGTTGCAGGCGTGGCGGTGACGCTCGGCGCAGCCGTTGGCTTGGCGTACACGGTCTCGGCTGCCATCGTCGCCTTGTTCCCGGCGGGAGAATCCCCGCCGCTACTCCCCGCCAGGAATACAAAAAAAATCGTCGCCGCCAGTCGGCGTCTTGCGGGCGGGAATCTTGCGACATTCATCACCAGTGCCTCTTTAGCAAAATCTCCACCGGCCCAAAGCCCATGCTCGCCGGCTACAGAACACGTTTCCTCAATTCGTGGAGTCGCCGTCTCTCCCAGTCGAGAACCGAAGGCTGAATCGCGACAGCTTTCGAACACCCTCCACTCCCTTGCTCAGGACCCGTCCGATGAGGCTGTTCGTGCGTTTTGGGTCGAGCAACCATCGCTTCAACTGCCGGCCATAACCCCTGAATGCGATCTTCAGTGCGATATCTCCATTAAGCAGAAATTGCGCAGGCGAGCGGTAAACCACGACACGATCGAGCTCGCGTTGAAGTCCCAAGAATCGGTACTTGTACTCGAGTCGTCCCCATAGAAAGTGAAATTCCTTTCCAGATCGCTCGATGCATTCGCAAATCGTGAGATAACAGCAAAGCGTTCCGAGGCTATACCGGTCGTATTCGGGATCATGGGCAATGACATGCATGAAATAGTTCGCCCCCGAACGCGTGCAGATCACGCCGGCACAGACACGGCCATCGATCGTTTCGACGGCGACGAACCCATGCATCCTGACGAGCTCGATTAGCTGCTTTGTCTTTTTATCATCGTGCAAGGAAACCTTTTTCTTGACGGCCATCCTGGCGCCGCTCAGCCGGACGATCTCCCGAATGTGCTGCTCACTCACTTCGCTCTTCACAAATATCTCAAAGCGGTACGAGGGGAAGCTCCGCTGAAAAGCCTTCAAGTAGTGCTTGATATTCTGGCGCGTGGACTTTCCGAGACTTGCCAGATACGCTTGCGGCGTGGCCGGCAAGGTCAGTACGATATCTTCCAGGCAATTGAACCGTTGGTAGGGAAACGGAAGCCTGCTAATGGAAGCTTGAACGGCCTGGAACGTGATGGCAGTGACCGACGGGAATGCGGAAAATATCGTATCCGAAAAAAACCGGACATCATCTTCGTTAACCGGTATCACTTCGTTGATGACCTCCACCTTTCTATCTCTGCGCCAGAAGAGAAAAACAGTCGTGACCTTGCTGCCCATGCGCACCACGTACGCACTCGCATTTCTACCGTCGCTCTCAACTCTCGCCTTGGAAAACGACGAAAAGACGTTCTCGTAGAGCTTCTCCATCTCTCTTTCAATGAAGGACGGCACTTCATTCTCATAGAGGGAAACCGTTATTTCATCGGAATCAGTTGTTCGCCCTTTCTCATGCGCTACCAAAGGGACACAGCTCGGCTGGCGATTTCTTAGTACGCTCATTAGTTCCATGTCCCGCGGCAAGAAAAATTACCTGTCGTTTGATCACTTCAACGCGTTTGTTCCGGCGCCCGCTCCTCGCTTTTTGTAAGAAAACGGCCTGTCATGGCATCACCTACTTCCGCGTGGAAAGAAACCCGTAACGGAATTTCTTATATTTTTCAGAGTACGCACACACCATGTCGCAACCCGCGAAAGAAGACTGTCATGATGCTCCGCCAGGAGAAGCCATAGCTTCGCCTGGCTAGCGTAGGCGATGCATGCCGTCTTTAACACCCTGCCGCCATTCAGCAAGAAATGCACGCGCGAACGGTAGACAGACAGGTAATCGAAGCGCTGCAAGACGCCCTGAAATTCAAATTTATACCGATGCGTCGACCCGCCAAAGCGCCATGTTTTTCCGCCCCTGGCAATACATTCGCAAATCGTCAGGTAGCAGCAAAGCGCTCCGAGCTTGTAATCGTCGTACTGCGGATCGTGGGCCAGCGCCTGTGCAAAGCAAGTGGCACCGACGCGGTAGCAAATCATGCCGGCGCACACCTCACCGTCGATTGTGGCCACGACGACGAACCCGCACATTTTCGCGAGCCGGATGAGGCGCCCTGTCTCCTCGTCATGGTTATAGGAGACTTTGTCCTTGACGACCATCCGCGCGTTGCTCAGTGCGATGATGGACAGAATGTGTTGCTCGCTCACCGCCTCGTTCGCATGGACTTCATAAGCGAATGAAGGGAAATCCTGCTCAAGTTTCCTCATTTTGCTTCTAATAGTCCTTCGCATGTTCTTGCCGAGACTGGTGAAGTATTTATCCGCGGTATCGGGCAAAGTGACGACGATGTCCGACAAGCAATAACTCCGCTGATAAGGGAAACCGAATTCCGGATTGGCCACGTCGATGGCCCAGAACGATATGACCGTGACAGACTTGAACATCGAAAAAATCGTACGCGCAAACCGGCTGGCCTCCTCGGCGTCGACTCTTATCTGCTTGTTGAGAACTTTTACTTCTCCTTGTTCTCGTACAAACAGGAAGACAGCGATCGCCCTGCCATTTTCGTGCGCCACATACGTGCTCGCATTTCGGGCCTCACCGTACAGCCTGAATCGCGTAAGCAGCGTATAGACGCTTTCATACAACCGCGCAATCTCGGCTTCAACGAAAGGCGGAATCTCGTGTTCATAGATCGAAACGGTGATTTCACTTGAACTCACCGACCGCTCATCATCATTGACGATACACGTGAGCGCGGATTCGCTGCCGGCAGCTGCACTTGTCTGTCTCATCTTCACCGCCCCATTCGTTTATGAGGCGTTGTCATGCGCCTGAAGCGAATAGCCAGTCCAAGACCGCTGACCATACGTTTCGTACCAAAAGACAGTCGGACTACTGCAAATTCGGAGAGGTACCCAGAAACCGACTTTCTTCCGGCGCATACAGACGAGGCGCTTTTCCATACGTGTATCCATATCCGTATCGCCCTGGCCGCAATTTCAAATCGTTAAACAGGACGCCTTTTGCGGAAAGCCCTGCCTGCGCGAGGCGCTTCATCGATTCCTTGATTTCAGCAGCCGTTGTGACGCCGGCGCGCGTCATGATATAAATCTGGCCCGCGTACGCACCGACAATCAATGTGTCGGAAAGAGTGAGGATCGGCGACGAGTCGATCAGGACAAGGTCGTAAGACGCGGATAACGTTTGCAGCAATTCCCCGAAATGCGGGCGCAGCAGAAATTCGGACGGGCTTGCGGGCAAGTCGCCGGTAGAAATGAAATCCATGTTTTCCATGACGCCGCGATGAATTACCTGCTCTCGAAATTTTCCGGCTATGTAATCGGAGAGCCCATTTTTTCGTGGCAGCCCAAAGTACTGATGCAGATGCCCATTGCGAAGATCCGCATCAATCAGCAAGACCCGCTTGCCCGTCGTGGCAATAATTGCAGCAAGATTTACCGAGACGAAGGTTTTCCCAAGTCCGGGCGTCGCCCCCGTCATGAGGACAATGTTATTTCTCGATTGCGACATCGAAAATTGCAGCGCCGTGCGGAAGGCGCGCAGACTTTCAATTGCAATATCTGCTGAAGATACGTTCGCGAGGAGCGGCATATTCTGCGATTTGACGCCGACCTTATCGTTCAATTCCTTCAGCTTTTTGCTGTGGGGAATCGTCGCATAGACCGGCAGGCCAAACATCCTTTCGATCTGATCGGGGCCGTCGATCGCTCCGGTAAGCGACTTCTTCACGAACGCGCTAATCAAACCAAACACCAGCCCCAGCAAGGCGACCACGGCGATGATCACAGAACGCGGTCTCTTCGGCTTTTCCGGAACCATCGGGGCATCGACGAGGCGTACGTTACTCACCGTCCCGGCAGAGACCAGCCGCAGTTGCTGTGCCGTCTTCAGTAGCGCGGTGTACAGATCAGTATTGACTTTGATATCACGATTGAGTCCAAGCAGCTCCTGTTCGAGCATCGGCAGCTGTTTGATATGGTCTGCAACCGAGTTTATTTCATCATTCATCTCTTTTATCTGGGTGTTGATCCCGATCATGATGGGGTGTTCGTTCGTGAATCGCGTCAGCAGCTCGGTTTTTCTTTGCTGCAGTTCGAGCCGCTTCAATTTTGCGGCGGCAGCTTCTTGCAGGCTTAATTTAGCCTCTTCGCTCAAATCGATTGTGCCGTGGGCGTTGCGGAACTGATTGTATTTGGCTTCGGATTGTTCCAGCTGCTGCTTGAGCTCGGGCAGTTGCTTGTCCAGGAAACGCAGGGACTTTTCTGCCTCCTCGGTCTTGCGCGCCCGATTCTGGCGCGTATATTCACGGCCAACCTCGGTAAGCGTATCGTTGACCAGTTGCGGATCGCTGCCCTTGAGCGTGACGTTGATGACGCCCGATTGCTTGCCTTGTTCCTCGATCGCCATCGATTTTTGAACGTTCTCAATCGTGGCCAGCCTTGAGTGGCGTTTCAGCAAGAATTGCGCGCCAGGGTTCGCCAGCAGCTGCTCTATCCGTAGCTCGATGACACCATCTTCCGTCGCCAGTTCTTCCGTGGTCCCGACCCGGCCTTTCCACTCGATATTCCGTTCTTTCTCATGCACGAGGAACTGGCCATTACCTTCCGCAGTAACCACGAAATCGTGATTCAGCAGCGAATCCGGCACATTGAAAAGAGGGACATTTATTTTCTCGGCGCCCCATGCGTAGCCGCCATATCCGAACAGTCCGGGGCTGGAGAGCTCTTTATTCTGGCGCGCGAGCTGTGTCCCGATAATTGGGAAATATTTTGGATGCGCGTCGATATATAGGCGCAAGTTGTCGACCGCCCGCGACACCACCAGGCGCGAACGAAGGAGCTCCATTTCGGATGTCGCGGATGATTTCACATCAAACGTAGAGGCCATTTCACCCAGTATGTTCCTGGATTCATTGGGACGGCTCTCCTCCTCCACGTGGATAAGCATATTCGCTTCGTAGACGGGCTTTGTTATAAAGGCGTAGCCGATGCCGAGCAACGTGATCGCGAGCGCCACACTGGCGATCAGCCAGCGATGGTCGAAAATCACATTGAAGTAGGTCGCTAGTCCGATTTCGCTATCGTCATCTTGCATCATGACGGGAAGCGGCCCTTGAATTGGCACGGGGAGAGGATGTGGAATGGATTGGTTCATCATGGTGATTATCTAGGTCCATTTAGAGCGTACTTAAAAATGACGCCAAGCGAGAAAAGCCGCCACACTTGCCGTCCATGCAAAGGCGTCGCGCCCTTGTCCCTGCACGTGCAGGCAGCGTGTAATAGTCATGTTGTCTCAATCACCGCCTTTCGGCCCCGTCGGTCCCTGGCTATGGAAGGCTTCAGGGCGAATGTCGAACGGCCGCTGGTTCATTGTTCGGAGTTCTTCCTCCACCAACGTGTCCGATGCGCGCTACCAGGTTGTCCACTCCTTGCACAATCAGGTGGTGCGACGCCCGGAAAGCCGCAAAACCTTGCCGGAAAGGGTCCGGGACGTCGTAATGCCCGAACTCGCCAAGGCGGAACAACTTGCCCCGTGACTCTGGATATCGGAGCTCAATAAAGCGCTTTTGATCCTGGTCCATTGTCAGGATCAGATCCGCTCCACTGACCATCCACGCACCGAGGCTGCGCGCACGGTGCGCACTAATATCGATGCCGTTCTCCCACATCACCTGCACCGACGAACGATCAGCCGGCGCTCCGATTAATGCGTTGATTCCAGCCGAATACACTGCCTTCTCGGGTAATCTTTGTTTCAGCAAACCCTCTGCCATGGGACTGCGGCAGATGTTGCCGATGCAAATGAACAGAATGTTGTTAATCACCTGACCGGCCCGATTAGCGACGATACCGCGCTGGGGAGTATGAGACTAATGGCACGATGCCAGTTCGCGAGTCCCGATGCCGCTACATACACGACGTCTTTGGGATTCAGCTCAAATTCCTCTGCCATGGCCATCGCACCGGGCGAACTCGCATCCAGTTGATACACAATTGGCTCCTTGGCCGATTTTCGGACCACATAGACCTGTCGGTTATCAGCCGAGATCGGGTTGATGCCGCCGGATTCGCCAAGTGCCTCATTAAGCGTCAGGCGCCCGTCGTGCATCGTGAGTGATTTTGGCGTCGTCACCTCACCGGACACAAAGACCTTGTTCTCGTCGCGAGAGAGCACGCGAACGACATCGCCGTCCGCGAGCAGGATGCTGGCGGGGTTGACGCCTTTCTTCATCAACTGCAGGAGATTGAGCTGATAGGTAACCCCTTGGCGGGTGACGACAATCTGGCTTTGATCCCCCGTCGGCAATAAGCCACCTGCGCGGTTTAGTGCCTCAACCAGCGTCATCGGAACATCGTTGATCGCCTGGAGGCCGGGTGACTTCACCTCCCCGTCGATATAGACGCGCTTGCTGCGGTAGGCCTGCACGCGTAGCGTGACGTTGGGCTTGTTGATGTAACGCGTCAGGTGGTTGGTCAGCAGGTGTCGTGCCTGTTCTTCGTCGAGACCTGAAAGCTTCAGCTTGCCGGCGTACGGAAATTGCACCATGCCATCATGATCGACCACGAAACCGGCAGCGGGCGAGGTCGTGGCGACCGGGTCGACGCCCGATATCCCAGGCACGGGCGGCGTCATGACGGCACCGGCGAGCTCGGGGTGATCCCAGACGACGATCGAAAGAATATCGCCGGGACCGATCACGTATTGAGCCGGTATCCCGATTAGACGTTTGATATCCTGCCCGACCTGATGCTCGCGTTTCTGCTGTTGCTCTTTCACGAGTGCGGGCGTAATCGGCAACGGCGCGGGTAAGGTGATGCCTGCATTGTCGTTACCCAACGGATTATCGCTCGGTGATTTCCCCGCAGGATAGCCCCCTGCGCAGCCGAGCAATCCGGTCGCCAGTGCAAGTGACGAGCATAAAACGATCAACTTTTCTTTTGCAAGAATGTCCATGCGATCCATTCCTCTTCGAGTGTGGGGGCGCCGGATTCTGGTCCGATGCCTCGATAGAGCAAGCCTACCGTTTCGATAAAACCGCGACTTGCTAAATGTCAAAGAAATCTCGAAATCGGAACCAATCCTTGCGCGACTGCAATGTCGACTCTTGCGCGACCATTTGCAAAGGCGTGCGGTATTCGACGCCGAAAGGGATCGGCGCGCCATCGCGATGATGGCCGGAGAACCTCAGAGCGGAACCGATGCCGTGAGCCTGGTTCCCTGCCCCGGCTGACGTTCTATCGTCAGTTCGCCGCCAAGCGCACCGATCCGCTCTTTCATGCCCATCAGCCCGAACGAACCTCTCTTTCGTTGGCCGTTGATGGTGATGCCCTGTCCGTTATCGGCCACTTCTATCGAAACGCTGTCGGCTTCCCGATGCAGCGTAATGCAAACCCGGGTTGCCCGCGCATGTCGGCTTACGTTGACCAATGATTCCTGCAGGATGCGAAACAGGGTGATGGTACGGTCGTCATCGAGCTCGATATTGTCGTCGCTCATGACGAGTTCGCATGCGATGCCGGTGCGCCGCGCGAATTCCTGGACCTGCCACTGGATGGCTGCGGAAAGTCCCAGATCGAGCGTCGCCGGGCGAAGATTGTTGATGATCGACCGGACGCTCTGCATGGTACCGTCGATGTGCTCCAGCGCGAGGCCGACCTTGCGGTTGAGGATAGGATGCGCCGCGGTGCGGGCATGCAACATCGACACATCGTTCTTCAGCACCAGCAGATGCTGCCCGAGATCGTCATGAATCTCGCGCGCTATGCGCTTTCGTTCGTACTCTTTTATTTTTTCAAGATGAATCGCAAGCGCGCGCAACTCGTTACGCGAGGTAACGAGCGCTTCTTCGGCCGCCATGCGCTCGGTGTTGTCCGTGTAGATGGCGACAAACTGGAATGGCTTTCCCGCCGTATCGATGCAAGGCACGATCGTGGTATCCACCCAGTAGAGAGTGCCATCCCCGGCCCGGTTCTTGAAGGCGCCTTTCCAGGTATGTCCTTGCAGGATCGTATTCCACATATCCCGGAAATGCTTCTTGGGATGATGTCCGGAATTGACCAGACGCTGGTTCTGCCCGACCAGTTCATCGACCGCATATTTCGAAACCTGGCAAAATTTCTGGTTCGCATACGTGATCACGCCCCTGTGGTCGGTGATCGTGACGAGGACATGCTGATCAGTCGCCTGCTCGATAAATCTTGCCTTCATGAATGCGTCATGAAGCGCCGATTCCTCACGTGGTATGTCGTTTTGCACGGCCGGCCCGATGCTGAAAAGTGGTTCACCATTAGGATAACTGGTTCGCCTTTAGGCATACAATCACAGGTAATTACTATCCTGATAGTATAGCGCTTGCGGCCAGACCCTATTTATAGCCGGAAAACGGGCGAATGCACCGTTTGGGCATGATGCGAGTATTGTAATCTCTGAATAGGCGTTTTTTTCTGATATAGATCAGGTTATCTTGGTAACAACACGACTACACTCTATTTTCCGTTTGACAATCTTTGCAATGAATAATGGCTTCCACCACCATTAATTCATTTGTTCCTGAAGCGGTATCGTAACCGCTGTTCACGCCATGATCAGATTAGTCATTGCCGACGACCACACCATCATGCGCGAGGGATTGAAGCGCATCCTGGATGGAATCAGCGACATTAGCGTCGTGGGGGAGGCAATCGACGGATACGAAACGCTCGCACAGGTCCGAAAGGGCGGCTTCGATCAGCTGTTGCTCGATTTGTCGATGCCCGGGCGCAACGGCGTGGATCTCATTCGTCAAATCAGGCACGAGGCACCGAAACTCCCCATACTGGTCTTGACCATGCATGATGAGGAGCAATATGCAGTTCGCACCATCCGGGCCGGCGCCCAAGGCTACTTGACCAAAGAAAGCGCTGCGCTGCAACTGGTCAGTGCGATCCGCAAGGTGGCATCCGGAAGACCCTACATTACCCTCGAAGTGGCCGAACAGCTTGCACTGAATGTCATGACGCCCAATGACAGTGTGCCGCACAAGCGATTATCGGATCGCGAATTCGAGATTTTCACGATGCTGGTTGCCGGCAAGTCGATCACCGAGATCGCCGACCCGTTGCATTTAAGCGTCAAGACAGTCAGTACACACAAGACAAACATCCTGAAAAAAATGGGAATGAGCACCATGTCCGACATGGTTCAGTACGCAGTTAGAAATCATCTCATTGCGCCAACTCCTGATTCTCTCTAGGACGTGACGCACAATCAATAGGCAACGCGGGATTTCGATGTTCGATTCCATGCGTCGACTGCGCGCGGAAGCTGCGCGTTTTTGCGATTAGCGCACCGATGTTGGACGATTCCCCTCAAACAACGATCCATATCGATGCGTGGGCGAAAGTCATTCGACATCGTTCTATATTTTATGAAGAAATTCAGGATCCCACCACTCGTAGGAATTCTCCTACCGCCTCTGGCTAATCCCTATCCGCCCAATCAGCGTTGGCTGATATCAATACGGAGTTTGTGTTGCCATAATTGAGCCATGGAATTATTTAATTGGCAGACTTCCTGGTGACAACGTCGGTTGCCGCCATAGAAATTTCAAAGAAGACTCGTTGATTCTATACAACAGCGCGGGTAGCGCGGCGATAAAGAATGGTTGGTCCGACAGACCCGCTGCATGCCCAGCTTTCTTCGGAACACTTTATGGATGGGAGATACTATGACTATGTCGTCTTCGCAGCTCACCGAGATCTATCACGGCCTATCATCTGCCGACCTGCAGTCCTTGCCGGCGGAGGCAGGCCGACAATGTCATGGAAAGCTTTGGTCGAATCTGAGAGAGGTATGTGAGCTTCTGAACATTCCGTTCGCGGGCTCGATTCCGGACGGAGAATTACTTTTTCAGCACGTCCATTTCAAAACGGGACAACGCATCCACACGATCGGCCAGGCGTTTGACACCTTTTACGTGGTCAACTCAGGTTTCTTGAAAACGGTATCGATCGATGAATTCGGCAACGGTCAAGTTCTCAGCTTCCCGATGAAGGGCGACTTGCTCGGGGTCGACGGTATATACACGAAAAAACATTCATCCGAAGCAGTGGCACTATCTGACTGCAATCTCATTTTGCTTCCCTTCAAGAACTTGATCGCGCTCGGACGCGCACACGCCGAACTTGAGCAGGCGGTCTATTGCCTGCTGAGCCGCGAGTTGATGCGCAAGCAAGTCCTGCTGAACATGCTCGGCGCACTGTGTGCCGAGGCTAGAGTTGCGCGATTCCTGGTGTCGCTTGCGGATAAGTATGCGGAGATCGGCTATTCCGGCCAGCGATTCACTTTGCGGATGTCGCGTCAGGAAATTGGCAGCTATCTCGGCCTGTCCCTGGAAACGGTCAGCCGGACCTTGTCCGCACTGAATGAGATGGGGCTGATCAGCGTAGACCAACGTGCAATCAGGATCAACGATCGCGAGATGCTCAAGGCACTACGGCGTATACCGCCGTCGCGCTCACGCGCCAGACAGGTCGTATCCAATAAACTGGCGCCGGGTACAACCTGGTCGCATGCCATCGCAAATTCGCCGGTGAACTAGCGATACAGTCGGTACCTTTCCGCGCCGTCTGCCTTGCGGGAAGAGGCGGTGGTGCCGGCGAAATCGTCTGGTGTCAGCCACCACGAAGATATGCGCAGCGCATACAGAAGCCGAGGCCGTATCGACCTCGGCCTTCCAGAACTCACGTGCCAGCCAATACACGGTAGATAGCGGCGTCATCACGATCGCTACGCCGGTCGCTCTCCCCCATGCCCTCTCCAGTTGTACGGCGCCAGTTGCCAGCCATCGCGCACATAAGGTCGGTCGTGTCCAGAAATATAAAGTGAAATCTCGACGATCCAACGTTGCGTCGGAGTCGGCTCCGTGACGGGAGCGATCAGAAGGCCAGCCAGGCACACAGTGGCCATCAGAGGGCTGAACACAAACTTGTGCGAGCTGCCGATGATCCAGATGAAGCTGAGACTCACCGCCGCCCCCAGCGCGAATCCGGCCACGGCTTCTGAAACAGAATGAGCATGCAAGGCCAGGCGCGAAATGGCGACGACGACGCCGAACAATATTCCTAGCAGCACACCGAGACTTTGAACAACGGGCCGTGCTTTCTGCAAGAGCAGGAAACACAGGACGGGCGCCACTGCGGTGGCACGTGCGGCGTGGCCGCTGAAGCCGGTGAAATCCAGCGTGCGTATCCCCAGGCCCCAGCCGACAAAGGCAATCTTTGTGATAAGCACCAAGGTCATGCTGACGAAGAAAAGAAGACACCACCATAAGACGGCACGCCATGAGTGTCCCATGATCAATCCGATCGCGATGATGGCGACGGCAGGAAGCATCGCGCCGGCGTCGGCAAAACTGGAAATTGTCATCCACGAAAGCATCGATTCTCTCATCATGGGCTCACGTCGCCCGTTAGTTGGTTTTAAGGTGAGGATGTAGCGAGGCTAGCGATCTGTCGCCGCCATTTTTCATCGCGCGGACACCTCGTATTGAGGAGACGAGGCAAGTCGTGATAATAACCCGCACGTCATGCATGATAAACACAATTGCGATCTTGACAGTCTGGATTTTTAATGAGTTAAACGTCGACAAGTTGACTTTGCGCAAAGCCGACTGCCCTTTCGCATCTTATTATTTTGACAGTACAGGGATGATCCTCGGAACATGCTTGCCGGAGCACAAACATTCACAATGACCTCTCAAAAGGACGAATCATGATGAGCCATGCCAGCCTTTCCGACGACGCCGCTTACGACCCCAACCGTTTGCTCGATTCACTCATCAATAAGCTTCAGTTGAGGAACGACGCGGCATTGTCACGCGCACTTGAGGTCGAGCCGCCGGTGATCAGCAAGATTCGGCACCGCCGGCTACCGGTCGGCGCTTCCATGCTGATTCGCATGCATGAGGTCACCGACATGAGCATCAGGGAATTGCGCGTCTTGATGGGCGATCGGCGTGAAAAATTCCGTATCAGTCCAGTTCAGTTCAAACCGAAGATGGCAAATGGTAATGCGAGTCATAGCGAGTAACGACCAGCTGCACTGATCGGAGAGCGTGCACGCAGAATCTGCGTCACGCCATCCGCTTGAATGCTTGGTGCGCCGAATAGCGAAGATCACATCCGGCGCACCTGTCTGCCATTATGCATATCGATTGCATGTATGGAGATAGGGGAAGCCATAGGGATATTCCCCTCCGAAACCATCTCAAACTGGAACCTGACCCGTATCGGATATTTGCGCGTGCTCGTGTGGGAAAATTCTGATATGAGAGGAGGCTCATTCCGGGGCACGATAGGAATTGAGCTAGATAGCGCCATCGGGTTACGCCTCCGACGGACCCCGTCAGAGGCGCGTGAGCTATTTCGTGGGACGCGAAAAAGGCAGAATATTTCCTTGCAAGAAAATCTCATCCTGCATGCTTTCTATCTCCGCCAATAGCGTTAGCAGACGCTCCAGCCAGGGATAGCGTTTGAAGCGCTGCGTCCGGTTCGCAGCTTCGAGAGAAGCGATGGCCTGCGACGTCAGAACGCGCGGTCTGCTCTTGCTGTACACCGCGCCTTGGCGCTGCGCTCGCCTGCCCAGATACGCAAGCGCGCAAGCGCGCTTGGACGAAAGTATCTCGGCCCTGCCTTCAAGTGCGGCGTTGACCCTATCGCAGGCGGAGACATACGCTTGCCAATCTCCTTCCGCATTGTCGAACAGAATATCCGCAGGAAAATTCATGGAGTGATCGAACGGTGTTTCTTCCCTGGCCGCCATGTTGCCTCCCGGTCTATGATGAATAGATGGACTACAAGTTGCTGCAGTTGAATGAAGATTGCCCGCCTGGGGCGTGCCCTAGCGTGCAGATTGTTGAACCGCCCGACATATGAATCATTGTAGGCGTTGGGAAACCTTCCTTGTATCAGCAATGCGCCCAATATTTGCTAGGAAAGAGCCTATTTCTGGATAGATCTGACGGAGGATTGGAACTGACGACTCTCTATCGAGCCCATGGCGGGAAATTGAAGCAGCCAAAGTGGGACGAATGCGGGCCATCGCATCGAGTGTCCGGAGGGCTTGTCGCCGGCTTTACTCGATAGATGGTCGGGTTAACGCAAAAATGTTCGGGCGCAATCCGTCGCAGATCAAGGATGTGTATGCCACAGTTTCTGGCGACGACGTCGATCTTGACCGTCAGAAAAAATCAAACAGCTTATCGTGTCGCCGAGAATTGTTAATCTCTGAAGAGCACGACCGGATTCTTTGCCGGCGACGGACCATGGCACACCGGACACTGCGGACGGGTGACTTCCGTGTCTTGCGTTGCCTCAGAATTGTTCAATCCAGATCGCTAATCGGTCCGCCGAAAGCGGTGTCGAGGCCGGCGCCGGACTGCAGGTGATGACGTCGCCCTCGGCTGCGATCTGCAGCGGACATCCGACTCTGTCGAGCCATATCAGCAACGCCAGCCAGCCAGCATGCTCATGCGATACCGAAGTGACCGATGGGGTTTCGAGAAACTCCGTCAGATTGCATTCGCTGCTCAGCACGATGCGTGTCGGGCTCGCGCGCCTTGCCTTGCCACCCCATTCCTCGAGCAAGACATCCAATGCCGCCCCGCCCTGATAGCCGGCGTAGCGCTGTTCGATCCGCGCCAACTGCTTGTGCACTTCGTAGGCAAATCGTCCGCTGCGCGAAGCTTCCGCGCTGATCAAATCGGAATAATCCATCAACAACCAGTCAGGTTCCGGCGACGAAACCCCGACCGCATGGGCAGCCGCCAGATAGGCCTCGATCGGTTGGAAATTGTCGGGCCCGCACACGCTGGCGCACAGCACGCTGATCGTGCCGATGCGATTCGACACGGTTTGCTTTTGGCGAATCAGCAATTTCTCGCGCAACAATTCATCATGCTCCCTGCGCAAGCTGCCAAACTCAAGCGCCTGCTTCATTTCCAGCCGCAGCTCGGCGATATCCCAGGGCTTCTGGAGGTATCGGTGAATCTGACCCTGATTCACCGCTTCAACAGTGTTCTCCAGTTCCGAGTAGGCGGTGGTCAGTATTCGCACGATTTGCGGATATTGCTCGCGCGCATAATGCAGCAACTCGTTGCCATACTCACCTGGCATGCGCTGATCCGAAACCAGCACGCTGAGCGTTGCCGCGTGTTGGTCGAGCATGCGCTTGCCCTCTGCCACCGAGCCGGCGGTGATCACCGGCGCCAGCGAGCCGATTGCCCGCTCGAAGTATTTAACCGCCGACGCTTCATCGTCGACGAACAGAATCTGGGGTGCTTCTCGCGCTATAGTCATTATGGAGCGCTCCTTTTAACATGGTCTTTAACGGCTGGAAATTCCAGTGTGACTGTCGTGTGTTCGCCGGCTTCGGAGCGAATCCGCATGCTGCCGCCAAATGATTGCATGATGCGATTACAGAAAATCAATCCCCAACCGCTGCCGCCCGCCTCTTGATGCGTGGTGACCGGATCGACCAAGAGACGCTCCAGCACCTCTCTCGGAATGCCAGGTCCATTATCGGAAATTCTTATCTGCGGACGAACGTCGACCAACACGGTAAAACATAATTGCGGCGTCGGCCTGCCTTGCAAGGCGCGCAAGGAATTGCCGAGTATCGAAGAAAGGACCAGCGCAACGCAATTCGGCAGCGCCGTGATGCCGAAATCCTCGCGGATATCGGTCTGAATCGACGACCGCTGGGTGGGGCTTAATGGGTAAGTGTCAAGCAGCGACGAGATCAATTGTTGCGCGCTGGTAATCGCGCCGACCGCCGGCACGGACGCTGCATTTCGCACAGAATCGACGAAGGTCGACAGCACCGAGAGGCAGTAGCGTGCATTGCTATAGACGGACAGCGCCGCGTTGCCGATTTCTTCCTGCTGTCGCAATGAAGCGTCGGCGCCACAACGGCGCTGTATGCCGCGCGAAAAATTGACGATCGTGGCCAACGGCGTGTTGAGTTCGTGCGCCAGAAAAGAGAGTGTCTCGTTAATCGCCATCAATCTCTGCTGCCTGGCATTGCGTTCGCGCGCAAGATCGACCGCCTGGCGCAACGTGCTGCGTACTGCCATCAAGTCCAGCGGTTTCTCAAGAATGCGAAAGATCTCGCCAGAATTGACGGTTTCCAGCAATACGTCCTTGTCCGCGTGGGCGGTCAACAGGATGCGAACGATATGTGGGTAACACTGCTCGACTTGACGCAAAAGGTCGCCGCCATCGCGTCCCGGCATACGGAAGTCGGTGACCAGCACGTCGATCCGCCCGTGGGCTTCTTCCATGATGTCGATCGCTTCGTCGACGCTGGATGCGGCCAGCACGTCGTAGTCGGCGCCGACGGCTCGCGCAAAATACTTGCGCGCCATCTCTTCGTCGTCCACGTACAGAATCGTGGCTAGCTGATGATCAAGTTCATGCATCGCTTGCTCCTCACTCCGCGCGCGGAAGATCAAAAATCATTTGTGTCCATTCGCCCAGCGCGCTCTCTGCTCTCAACGTTCCACCATGCCGCTCGATCACGCCGTAACTGATGCTGAGTCCCAGTCCGAGTCCTTGTCCAACTGCCCGTGTGGTAAAAAAAGGTTCGAATACCCGAGCCAGGTTTTCCAGGGGAATGCCTGGTCCGTTGTCTTGCACACTAACACGAAGACGCTCCTGCTCCCACTGCGCGGACACGCAAATTGCGTACTGGTGACGACGCACATTTCTCATGGCGAGGACCGCATTGCTGAGCAAGTTAATCAGCACCCCGATAATGGCGGCTTCGTCGCCGCGCACCAGAGTATCGAGCGGCAGATCGCGTGTGACCGAGACATCCTTGAGTTCGTGTCCGGTCAGGCGGATCGCGGTGTCCAGCGCTTTTTCGAACAGGAAATGCGCTTTCTCCGCGGTCGCTTCGTTCTTGCGGTACGCGAATATTTTAAGATCTGAAACAATGTGCTGAACGCGCTGCATACCTTGCTTTGCGTCTGACAGGCACTCCTGCAGCGTCGCGCTGGATTTCGCCTCTGGCTCCTCTCTTGCGAGCTCAATTGCCATCAGACAGAAGTTGACTGGGTTGTTGACTTCATGCAACAGGCCAGCTGCGAGCGTGCCAAGTGCAACCATTTTTTCTTGCTGCAGCATTTGGCCTTTGATTTGAGCCAAATTCTTGTTGACATCTTCTAGCTGGCGATTTTTTTGTGCGACCTCCGCCTTCAGCTGGAACAACATAAAACGTGCGCGCTCATTGAAATAAGTGAAAACTGCACTCGCTGCGACCGCAAACATCAGGAACAGCGAATTGACAAGAAAAGGACCGCTCAATTCCAGGCGACCCGCATGAATCACGCACGCGACGACATAAAGCAGGTAAGAACAAGCGCCAAAGATGAGGTTTTGCCAGAGACCGAACGACAAGACAATTCCACAGGTAAAAATAGCCAAGTTGAGGCCACCATAATAGATCGAGTCGGCCCCTTCGGTCACCGCAATCATCCACGTGATCATGATCTGAGGCAGTAGCAGCCACAAGAAGGTAATTGACCGGACCCACCGCTTACCCCACGCAGTCCTCATCAGCAAGATAATGATGAAGATCAGTATGGAAACAATTGTTCTGCCCGCGGCAAAGCGAAGTTGCTGTTGTGGGTAGAGAGCAAAATCCAATCCGACACCCAACATGATCAAAACCATGGCCGTATATGCTCCACCGCGGCTGAAGTCGAGACGAAATTCTCGTAGTTCCGCTTCATATCCCGATTGGAGATCATTCGCCATATAAGGGTACTTTATCACTCACGTAATAGTTATTTCTGCCAACACGTTAACGCCAGTGTCGTCAACATATAACTTGGGTTCGGTCGAGCACGCCGGAAGCAGAGAAATCAACCTGGCCTCATCGCGGTAAATCAGGTACCACTCCAGCAGATGTTCCATCCCAAATCGTCCAGGATTGTTTGAGTGCACATTGGTAACAAGCAGCGTGCCACCAGCGCAAGTGCGCGCAGCGAAATGGGCCAATAACCTCGAACAGATTTTGTCAGACAGATAATCGAACAGGCCAGCGCAGTAGACCGCATCAAATTCGCGTGCATCGGTCCGCCTCGGGTCGATGCGGCGTTTGAGAAGTTGATGGACCGAGTCCTGCACGTAGTTGATCGCGACTGTTTTCCCGGTATCGGCCATGATGGACATAAGCCTTTCGCGAGTCCACGCGAGCGTTTCTGCACTAAAGTCCACCAATTCGAATGACAGGAATTGCGGATCCGGGTACTCCTTCAAGAAACGCTGTATTTCCGCCGCGGGACCGCATCCAACATTCAATATTCGGAACGGCCTGCCTGCGAGCCGCGCCATATCGGCCATGCGGATGAGAAAGTCCACTAATAAGTGGATCCGATTGCGGTGCGCCGCCGCGACGGGCGTTTGCAGAAACGCGGTATTCATTATCTGAAAATAAGTGCTGGAACCTTGGCGCGGATCATCCAGAATCTGATTGACCATCTGATAGTCACCCGCGTAGCCAAGCGGTTTGGTGAACGCGCGATACACGAACGGTGCCCGCAATAGCAACGGATGCAGCGCTACCTGCGCGAACGAATGGTGTGCGGCAGCCTGCTCCTCGTCAACCTGAGACGCCTCAACTTCAAGTTGTTCTAGATAATACTTAGTTCGTTCCATCAACGGGGTGGCCAATTCAAAGAAGACGTCTTCCCTCAATCGTTCATTCTCTTTGGGAAGGCCATTGGATAGATCGACTTGCTCGACCCACCGTGACACATCGGAAAGGAAAGCACGCATTTCATTGATCACGATCTGGTAGTCGCGCCGAATACGAAAACGCTCAGTCCAATCACGTACAAATGCCTTCGCTTCGGCACCCACTGACCCGCGCACCACTGCGACTTCACTTAGTTCCCTCCATTCGTCCGTGAGCGACACTGAGATGACTGCAGTCAGACCGGTATTTACGATGTTTCGCACCACCGCATGGCCGAAATAGGCTTTCCTGTCCCGGAAACGGATCGTCAGTTCGCTCAACACCTCGCTCACCTGTCCGATCGAATAGGGGTTGTACACTTCCATCACCAAAGACTTGCGGTGGAGGTTGACGATCGTCCCACGCACCTGCTCTCCTTGGCCATTCAGAAAGGCCACCATCGGATCGATTTGCGGTTGTGTGTACATGGTGTTGAGCGCCAAGATAGTTTCTGATTTCGATGCCAGCACAAATACTGCCGCCGACATGGAAAATGCGCAATGCGGGGAGATTGAAAAGTCGAGAAAATTGTCTCGAGCAAATGCTCTCTTCCCTGCTAGCGTGATTTAACCCGCCGCTAAACAACGGTGGTTTTTTTGCGTCGAGTGTACTATGTATGTTGACCTCCGGCAAACACCGGATAAAACCGAGCCCCGCAGCTCTTCGATTAGACGGTTTCTTCAAAAGACCAGCCACGTCGCGACGTGGTCTTGTCGGGCGGAGCGGATGTTGGGGATGAACTTGATTTGCAGTTCGCGCCATCGATCATTCTTGATGACGGACCCGATGCGGGATTGGTCAGCCGAGTCGGAGACGCCTCAGCCGGGCTATGGCTTCAATAGCGTCAGGATTTCCGACAGTTCATTGCGGATCGTAATGGTGTCGACGTCGAGCGGCAACAGGCCGGCGGCCAGGTCGTCGCCGTTACCGTTTGCGAGGCGGCTATCGAGTTTGTTGCGCGCACCACTGATGGTAAAGCCTTGTTCGTATAGAAGATCACGAATACGGCGAATCAACAGCACTTCGTGGTGCTGGTAATAGCGCCGGTTGCCGCGCCGCTTGACCGGCTTGAGCTGGGTGAATTCCTGCTCCCAATAGCGCAACACGTGTGGTTTGACACCGCATAAGTCGCTCACTTCACCGATCGTGAAATAGCGCTTGGCCGGAATCGGAGGTAATACGGCAAGCACGGGTTTGTTGGGACGATCGATCATCAGTTAGTCAATCAGGCGGCGCGCACGAGCGGCTTGCGGCTGGCGACTTCCACCATGCCCTTGAGTTTTTGGCTCGCATGAAATGTGACGACACGGCGAGCGGTGATCGGAATTTCTTCGCCGGTCTTGGGATTGCGCCCGGGCCGCTGCGGCTTGTCCCGCAACTGGAAATTGCCGAACCCCGACAGCTTGACCGATTCGCCACGCTCAAGTGCGTTGCGGATCTCGTCGAAAAAAGTCTCGACCATGTCCTTCGCTTCGCGCTTGTTCAAGCCGACTTGCTCAAACAGCAATTCTGCCAATTCGGCCTTGGTCAGCGTTGGAAGGTCTTTTTCCGCTTGTGATCGCGCCTCTGCCTCGAGCCTGGCGCGGTTGAGGTCGGCGTCCAACACGGATTGGAACTCGGCTGTGTTCACGTCGTTCATGGTAATTGTTCCCTCCCTGCCGAACATATTCTTGTCATTCATGTGCGCCACTTTGCGCCATGTTTTTTATTGACCGCAGCGACCAATCCGGTCACCGCGGCATCCACTACGTCGTCTTGCAGGGTAGTTTGAGTATCTTGCAACGCGAAACGGAAAGCAAGACTTTTTTCATCATTTTCCAATCCCTTGCCACGATATTCATCAAATAAAACAACGGCTTGCATGATATTACAGATCGGGTTCGTCTTCTTCTCGACAACAAAACTATCGACCAAATCCTGTACCAGGACGCTCTGTTTGACCACCAGCGCGACATCCCTCTTTGCCGCAGGAAACTTGGAAATTTCCTTGTAGGCAGGGATTTCCATCATTTGCAGCGCGAGCGCGTCGACCTCGAACAGGACCGGCGCCAGTGGCAGATCGTACTTTTGCTGCCAACGCGGGTGCAGCTCGCCAATGAAGCCAATGGCCTTGTCGTCCAGTGTGATTTGTGCCGAGCGTCCGGGATGCAGCGCCGGATGCTCTATCTTCACGAAACGGAGCGGGCGGGCGCCGAACAATGCTTCCAGGTCGGCCTTGAGATCGAAGTAATCGACGTTGCGCACCGGCTGGCCCCACTGCTCTTCCGCGACCGGACCGTAAGCCAGCGCGGCGACCCGCTTTGGCTGATCGTAGCCGGCGACCGACAGCGGTCCGTCCTGCACCGTCGAATCGCGCAGGTAAATCGCACCGATCTCGAACAGGCGCACGCGGCCGACTTTTCGATTCAGGTTGTAACGCACGTTCGCAATCAGGCTACCGACCAGCGACGAGCGCATCACGCTCATCTGGCTGGCGATCGGATTGAGCAGCTTGATCGGATTCGTGTTGCCAGCAAAATCGGCTTCCCAGGTTTCTTCGACAAAGCTGAAATTCAACACTTCCTGATAGTCGAGATCGGCCAGCTGACGACGAATCGTAAACAGTGAGCGCCTGTTTTCCGGTGCGATCCGCATCGCGCTCGCAGCCACCGGCGGCAATGCGGGGATGTTCTCGAAACCGTAGACGCGCGCGATTTCCTCGATCAAGTCCTCCTCAATTTCGATATCGAAACGGTAGGATGGCGGTGTGACTGAAAACAAACCGGGCGTCTGCGTGAAAGTCAGGCCGAGGCGCGTAAAGATGTCGGCAACCCGTTCATCGCTGAACGGCACGCCGATCACCCTGACCGCTCGCGCAGTGCGCAGGCTAACCGGATTGCGTTGCGGCAGATTGACGATGTGATCGTCCACCGGACCCACTGTAGTCTGGTCTTTCTGTCCGCAGATCTCGACGATCAGCGCGGTGATGCGTTCGATATGTTCGACCGTGCTCGCGTAATCGACGCCACGCTCGAAACGATGCGCCGCATCGGTCGAGAAATTGTAGCGCCGTGCGCGGCCCTGAATCGCTTGCGGCCACCAGAATGCGGCTTCCAGATAAATGTCTTCCGTGTCGAGCGAGACTGCGGTGGCATCGCCGCCCATGATGCCGGCCAGCGACTCGATTTCCTTTTCGTCGGCGATCACGCCGATCCAGTCGTCGACTTCGACCGTATTGCCATTCAATAGTTTGATCGTTTCGCCGGCTTTGCCCCACCGTACATCCAGCCCGCCATGAATCTTTGCGAGGTCGAAAACATGGCTGGGGCGGCCCAGTTCCAGCATCACATAATTCGAAATATCGACCAGCGCGGAAATCGGCCGCTGGCCGCTGCGCTCCAGGCGCTGCTTCATCCAGTCGGGTGTTCGTGCCCTGGCGTTCAGGCCGCGAATGATGCGCCCCGAAAATCGTCCGCACAGGTCGGGAGCCGATACCTTCACCGGCAGCGTGTCGGTGATGCTCACTGCCACCAGCTGGTAACCGGGGACTCTGAGCGCGGCTCCGGTTAATGCCGACACTTCCCGCGCGACGCCCAGTACCGACAGGCAATCCGCCTTGTTCGGCGTCAGCTTGATCGTAAACTTGAGATCGTTCAGTTGATAGTAATCGCGGAAATTCTGGCCGATCGGCGCATCGTCCGGCAAGTCCATCAAGCCGCCCTGCTCGTCCGATATCTTCAATTCGCGCGCGGAACAGAGCATACCCTGCGACTCGACGCCGCGCAGCTGGCCGACCTTGATCTCAAACGGCTTGCCATCATCGCCCGGCGGCAAGATCGCGCCCGCCATCGCGCAGACGACCTTCATGCCGGCCCGCACGTTCGGTGCGCCGCATACGATATTCAGCAAAGTGCCGGTGCCCGCATCGACCTGACACACGTTCAGGCGATCGGCGTTCGGATGGCGCGCGACTTCCAGCACTTTCGCCACGACGACGTTGGAGAACGGCGGCGCGACCGCTTCAACTTCCTCCACTTCCAGACCCGACATGGTCAGCATGTGCGCCAGCTCGTCCGAAGTCATGTTCGGATCGACCATCGTACGGAGCCAATTTTCGGAGAATTGCATAGTGAGAACCTTCAGGTCATCTGCATCTGCTCACCCTTCGATCACGAAGAGGAACATGGTTTTTCAGTATTGCGGGAAAGAGTTAAGCGTAGCGTTACTCTGTCCCCAACTGATCAAGATTGCAGGAAAGAGTTAAGCGTTGCGTTACTCTGTCCCCAACTGAT
>DHXL01000333.1:10996-24942 GCA_002415335.1 Oxalobacteraceae bacterium UBA5157 | reverse complement strand
AGAGTTAAGCGTAGCGTTACTCTTTCCACAACTGCCTAGTTGAATTGCTTCAGGAAACGCAAGTCGCCTTCGTAGAACAGGCGCAAATCGTTGATCCCATAGCGCAGCATCGTCAAGCGCTCCAAACCGGAGCCGAACGCGAAACCGATGTATTGCTCCGGATCGAGACCCATATTGCGCACCACTGCCGGATGTACCTGTCCGGCCCCAGACACTTCCAGCCAGCGGCCCTTGAGCGGACCGCTGCCGAATGCGATGTCGATCTCGGCCGAAGGTTCGGTGAATGGGAAATACGATGGACGGAAGCGCACCTGCAAGTCATCGGTTTCGAAAAACGCCTTGACGAAATTCAGGTACACGCCTTTCAAGTCCGCGAAGCTGATGTCTTCTGCGATCCACAGTCCCTCGACCTGGTGGAACATCGGCGAGTGCGTGGCGTCGCTATCGACGCGATACGTGCGGCCCGGCGCGATCACCTTGATTGGCGGCTTATGCATGCGCGCATAGCGCACCTGCATCGGACTAGTGTGGGTGCGCAGCAGCAGCTGCTTGCCCTCGCTATCCTTGCCGTCGACGTAGAAAGTGTCTTGCATCGAACGCGCAGGATGATTTTCGGGGCTGTTGAGCGCGGTGAAATTGGTCCAGTCCGTTTCGATCTCGGGGCCATCGGCCACATCGAAACCGATCGATCCGAAAATCTCTTCCACCCGTTGCCAGGTGCGCATCACCGGGTGAATGCCGCCGAATCCGCGACCGCGTCCGGGCATCGTGACATCGATCGCTTCGGCGTTCAAACGCGCTTGCATCTGCGCGTTGGCGAGCGCCTCGCGGCGCGCATTCAGCGCGCCCTCAATTTGCTCCTTGGCGGCGTTGATGACGGCGCCAAGGACTTTCCTCTCATCCGGAGCCAGCTTGCCGAGACCCTTCATCTGCTCGGTGATTTGACCAGTCTTGCCAATGTATTTGGCCTTCGCGTTTTCGAGCGCGGCGGCATCGCCGGCAGCGAGAAAATCAGTTTGTGCTTGTGTGACTAGTTGTTCTAGGGGATTCATGCGGTTTTCCGGGTCGGGAAAAGGAGTTCTGCAACTTGCGGGATAAGCAGACGTCGACGAAGACACCCGAACAGATTCTGCCGTCCATTATCCCGGACAAACTACAAATAAAAACGGGGCACAGGTGTGTAACCTCTGCCCCGCCAGGGTATTGCCGCGTCACCCGAAGGCGACGCATAGGACCACTTACGCAGCGATGTTGGCCTTCACCTGATTGACAATCGCGGCAAATGCCGGCTTGTCCATCACGGCCATGTCGGCCAGGACTTTACGGTCCAGTTCAATCGACGCTTTTTTCAAGCCATTCATGAACACGCTGTAGGTCATGCCGTGTTCACGCGAAGCGGCATTGATACGGGTGATCCACAAGGCGCGGAATACGCGCTTCTTGTTGCGACGGTCACGATAAGCGTATTGACCGGCGCGCATGACCGCTTGCTTGGCGATGCGATAAACTTTACTGCGGCGACCACGATAGCCTTTGGCTTGGTCGAGGACTTTCTTATGACGGGCCCGTGCTGTGACCCCACGTTTTACTCTAGGCATAGTAACTCCTTAATAATGAGTATGAGGTCAAGCGTTCGGCATCATGCGCATGACGGATACGACGTCAGCAGCATTGACATTGGTAATACCGCGCAACTGGCGCTTAACTTTGGTAGTCTTCTTGGTCAGAATGTGACGCTTGAAAGCGTGACCACATTTGACCGTTCCACCCGGACGAACGCGAAAACGCTTTTTAGCGCTGCTCTTTGTCTTCATTTTTGGCATAACACTATCTGTCCTTCGGACAGCTCCATTTTTAACATGATTGCAGGTGGCAACACTACGTTACGCTTGGATGCCTGCTCTCACTTGTTATGCAGTGGAATCGAGTCCACTGCTTTTGCACAATGCATTCATTACTGAACGCATTGCACGAATCTAGTCAGTTGGGGTCAGGGCAATTTTCGCCGTGAAGCATGCGAATGGCCCAAGGCCACCCCGAAAAAACTCTGACCCACAAGGTGAAATTTACTTCTTCTTCTTCGGCGCCAGCACCATGATCATCTGGCGGCCTTCCATCTTCGGCCACTGCTCTACTTGGCCGTAAGGTTCCAAGTCCAGCTTCAAGCGCTCCAGCATCCGCACCCCGATATCCTGGTGCGCCATTTCACGACCTCTGAAACGCAGTGTGATCTTGGTCTTGTCGCCGTCATCCAGAAACTTGATGAGATTGCGCAGCTTGATGGCGTAATCGCCATCATCAGTGCCCGGGCGGAATTTAACTTCCTTGACCAGGACGATTTTCTGCTTCAACTTGGCTTCGTGTGCTTTTTTCTGCTCCGAATACTTGAACTTGCCGTAGTCCATCAAGCGACACACTGGCGGCTGGGCGGTCGGTGCGATTTCCACCAGATCCACGTTCGCCTCTTCCGCCAAACGGAAGGCGTCAGCCAAACTCACGATACCAAGCGGTTCGTTATCCACCCCGCTTAAACGCATTTCAGGAGCGGTAATCTCGCCGTTGATGCGATGCGACTTGTCAGTAGCTATTGCAGTTTCCTTTAAAAATCAAATAATTAAGCCGTGCATTAGCTCAGGCTTTGGCTTCGAGCTCGCTTTTCAGGCGCTCTACCAATACATCGACCGGCATCACACCGAGATCGACATTGCCCCGCGCACGCACGGCCACTGTGTTCGCATCGCGTTCTTTGTCCCCAATCACCAGGATATAGGGCAGCTTCTGAACCGAATGCTCGCGTATTTTATAGGTTATTTTCTCATTGCGCAAATCGACGTGCACTCTAAACCCTTGTTTCTTCAGGTCTTGTGCAACTTTTTGCGCGTATTCGGCTTGCGCATCGGAGATATTCACTACCACCACCTGCACCGGCGCCAGCCACAAAGGCAGCGCACCGGCATAGTTTTCGATCAACATTCCGATAAAGCGCTCAAGCGAGCCAAGAATTGCCCGATGCAGCATCACCGGCACTTGGCGCGTGTTGTCTTCAGCAACATATTCGGCGTCGAGGCGCATAGGCATCGAGAAGTCGACCTGAATCGTGCCGCACTGCCACATCCGACCAATTGCATCTTTCAGCGTGTATTCGATTTTCGGACCATAGAACGCGCCTTCGCCCGGCGATATCTCATATTCAACGCCGGAACGCTTGAGCGATTCAATCAATGCATTCTCGGCCTTGTCCCATGCCTCATCCGAACCGACGCGCTTGTCCGGTCGAGTTGCGACCTTGTAAATGACGTCACTAAAACCAAAATCCCGGTACACCTTCAGCAGCAGCGATGTAAATGCAACGCACTCATCGAGGATCTGGTCTTCGGTGCAGAAAATATGCCCATCGTCCTGGGTAAATCCGCGCACCCGCATCATGCCGTGCAGCGAACCCGATGGCTCGTTGCGATGGCATTGGCCAAATTCACCGTAACGCAGCGGCAATTCGCGATAGGAATGCATGTTGGAACGGAAAATCTGGACATGGCCCGGACAATTCATCGGCTTCAACGCATAAGAACGGTTCTCCGACTCAGTCGTGAACATATTGTCCTTGTAGTTCTCCCAATGGCCGGATTTTTCCCACAGGCTACGATCGAGAATCTGCGGCGCCTTGACTTCCTGATAACCGTTGTCCTGATAGACGCGGCGCATGTATTGCTCGACTTGCTGCCATACCGTCCAACCTTTCGGATGCCAGAAAATCAGGCCCGGAGCTTCCTCCTGAAAGTGGAACAAATCGAGCGCACGGCCCAGCTTGCGGTGGTCGCGTTTTTCCGCTTCTTCCAGCATGTGCAGATACGCTTCCTGCTCTTCCTTCTTGGCCCACGCGGTGCCATAGATACGCTGCAGCATCTCGTTGTTGGAATCGCCGCGCCAATATGCGCCGGCCAGCTTCATCAGCTTGAAGACCTTGAGTTTTCCAGTCGACGGCACGTGCGGACCGCGACACAGATCGGTAAACTTACCCTCGGTATACAGCGACACATCCTGATCGGCCGGGATCGATTCGATGATCTCCGCCTTGTACGCCTCGCCGATTGACTTGAAATAAGCCACCGCCTCGTCGCGCGGCAATACCTGGCGCGTAACCGGCTCATCCTTCTTGGCCAGTTCGGACATTTTCTTCTCGATCGCGGCCAAATCTTCCGGTGTGAATGGGCGTTTATATGAAAAATCGTAAAAAAAGCCATTCTCAATCACCGGCCCGATCGTTACCTGCGCATCCGGAAACAATTCCTTGACCGCATAGGCCAGCAAATGCGCGGTCGAATGGCGGATCACCTCCAAGCCATCTGCGTCCTTGTCGGTGACGATCGCGACATCGGCGTCGCGCTCGATGAGGAAAGAAGTATCGACAACCTTGCCATCGACCTTGCCGGCCAACGCGGCTTTTGCGAGGCCGGTACCGATATTGGCGGCGACTTGCGCAACCGTAACCGGCGCATCGAATTGACGTTGCGAACCATCGGGAAGTCGGACTGTAACCATTCTGCGCTCCATGTCGGTATCGTGATTGGCACCGACGCCAGGGTATTAATTGGATGAAGAAAATGCGGACGAAAAAAAACGCGGACTAGCCGCGCTTTTTCAAAATGCAATGACGAAAAAGATCCCGACTAGCGTCGCTCCCAAACCATTGTGGTGGTAGTTCGCGGTGTCATAACCGGATTGCCTTTCTCGCTCTTACAGATGTTGTTACCAATTTTTCGTTGGTAGGCACGATTGGACTCGAACCAACGACCCCTACCATGTCAAGGTAGTGCTCTAACCAGCTGAGCTACGCGCCTAAAGAAGCGAAATTATAACGACATTTTCATGTTTTCGCTAGTGCCTCATGTTCAGCCCCGCTGCAGCCACGATCTCAGCCACCCCAATCCCTCTGAAGTTCCAGCGCGCGGGCTGTATTCACAGCCGACCCATCCTCCATAACCGAGCTCATCCATCAGCCGAAACAGGTACGGATAATTAATTTCGCCGCTGTCCGGCTCATGCCGCTCCGGCACACCGGCGATTTGCATGTGCGATATTCCACCGATGTCGCGTCGCATTTTCATCGCCAGATCGCCTTCCATGATTTGACAATGGTAGAGGTCGAATTGCACTTTGAGATTAGGTGCGCCGACTTCGCGGCAAATTGCATGCGCGTCGCCTTGCAGGCTGAGAAAATATCCCGGTATGTCGCGCGTGTTAATCGGCTCGATCACGATCGTGATGCCATGCGGCGCGGCTTGCTGGGCCGCGAAGGCAAGATTGCGCAAATATACTGCGCGGTTCCGCGCAGTGTCTTGCTCAGGCTTGAGTCGACCGGCCATGACATGCAGGATCTTGTTGCCGAGTACGCTCGCATAGCCCAGCGCGCGCTCGATGCCGCGCTTGAATTCGTCTTCGCGCCCAGGCAAGCAGGCGATGCCACGTTCGCCGCCATCCCAATCTCCGGGCGGACAATTGAATAGCGCTTGCGTCAAGTTGCAGTCCTGTAGTCGCGCCCTGATTTCTCCCGCCAGAAAACCATACGGAAACAAGAACTCGACCCCGCTGAAACCATCCCCGGCGGCTGCCGCAAAGCGGTCCAGGAACACGTGCTCGTGATACATCATGGTCAGGTTGGCGGCGAAATTTGGCATGGCGGAGGCGTGGTGTGGATTCGGCACTATGCATGATACCAAGGCTTCCAAGCAATTGACGGACAAGACAATCCTTCGCCCCCGCAGGTACACTTTCATTGCGCGGCATCGAATCCAATCACACTTGTTCGCCGATAAATTCCAGTACACTCGCAACTCGGATCGAACGCCTTCACTCATGCCAACTAAATCACAGCCACCCGTCTCGACCCATTTGCATGCTCACCGTGCAGGCGACGCCAAGCACAGGCACGTCAGCGAAGACCGCAGCCAGAAGATCCTGGCTTGGTCGGTCGCACTGACGCTGGCCTTTGCGGTTGTCGAGGTGTTCGCCGGCTTCTGGTCGCACTCGTTGGCCTTGATTTCGGATGCCGGCCACATGGTGACCGATGCCACCGCATTGGGCTTGGCCCTGCTGGCGCAGATTATTTCAAAGAGGCCGCCATCGGCTAAGCATTCCTTCGGTTTTGGCCGCGCCGAAGCGCTCGCCGCATTTGTCAACGGGTTGATCATGCTTGCGGTGGTCTGCTGGATCGGGTTCCAGGCGGTGCAACGTTTTTCCCAACCAGTGGCGGTACGGGGTGCGGCGGTGTTCATCGTCGCCACCGTCGGGCTGGCGGTCAATCTGGCAGTGGCCTGGATCTTGTCGCAAGATAAGCGAAGTGTCAACACGCGCGCCGCGCTGGTGCATGTGATGGGCGATCTGCTCGGGTCGATCGCGGCGATTGTCGCCGGTGCGGTGATTTACCTTACCGGCTGGCTCACGATCGATCCGCTGCTGTCCCTGTTCGTGTCGCTGCTGATCCTGAAATCGACGTTCGCCGTGCTGCGCGAGTCGTACCATTTTCTGATGGAAGGCGTGCCCCTGCATATCGATTATGTGCAGGTCGGCGCCGATCTGGCACGAATCGAGGGCGTATTGTCGGTTCATGATTTGCACGTCTGGGAAATGTCCCCCGGCTACCCGGCATTGATCGGCCATATCGAAATCCGTGCATTGCCGGAATGGCCCGCTGTGCTGCGTGCGGTCAAGGCCATGCTGCTGAAGCGCTATGGGATCGACCATGTGACCTTGCAAGCCGAATTGCCGGACATGGCCGACGGAGAAGCGTGATGCGGATTACTGCCGCCGCGCGTCGATAACGCCTTCGACTTCGCGTATCACGCCCAGCGCTTTCTGCAATTGCGCAGTTGAGCCAATCTCGGCCGTAAACGCCATGCGCGCCTGGCCCTTTGCGCTCTGTGTGCTGACGCCGATGACATTGATTTTTTCGCGCAGAAAGATTTCCGAGACGTCGCGCAACAAGCCTTGGCGGTCGCCGGCCAGGATAAAGATATCGACCGGGTAAACTGTTTCGTTTCCCGCTTTGCCCCAGGCGGTCTGGATCACGCGCTCGGGCGCCTTGGCTTCCATCTCGGCGAAGTTCTTGCAGGTGGCGCGGTGAATCGATACGCCTTTGCCGCGCGTGATGAAGCCGACGATGTCGTCGGGCGGCGCCGGCTTGCAGCACTTCGCAAGTTGTGTCAGCAATCCGTCGGTGCCAACCACCAATACGCCCGATCTGGCTCCATGCACGACACTGGACGCGCGACTCTTGCGCGGCAGCACTGCGTCGTCCGGATTAATCGCCTGTTTGCCCGCTTCGTCGCCGTGCAGCGCTTGTTCGACATGGCGCAGGCTGAACTCCTCCTTGCCGACCGCCAGGAATAGATCGTCGGGTTTGGAAAAACCGAGTTTGTGCGCAAGTTCCTCCAGGTTGACAGCCGTCTTGCCTTCGCGCTGCAGCGATTTCTCAACCAGGCCGCGGCCATTCGCCAACGTTTCCTGCTGGTCGATCGCATTGAACCAGGCGCGTACCTTGGAGCGCGTACGCGCACTGGCGGCGTAACCGGGACTGAGCCAATCGCGCGAAGGTCCCGCTTCGCTGCCGCCTCGCGCGGTGATGATGTCGACCGTTTGACCATTCTTCAATGGCGTATTGAGCGGCACCATCGCGCCATCCACGCGCGCCCCGCGGCAGCGGTGGCCGACGTCGCTGTGCAAGTGATACGCGAAATCGATCGGCGTCGCGCCGCTCGGTAATTCAATCACGCGTGCCTGCGGCGTCAACACATAAATGCGGTCGTCCAGCGTCGCCGATTTCAGCTTCTCGACCCATTCGCGACGCGTGTCTTCCGCCCCCACCACGACGTCCGCGACTTCGGTTTTCCACGCCAGCAGTTGTCGCAGCCATGCGATTTTTTCGTCGTATTTTTTTGCCGCGAAATTCGAACCGCCGGCTTCCTTGTAACGCCAGTGCGCCGCGACGCCGTATTCGGCGAAATGGTGCATGTCGGCGGTGCGGATCTGAACTTCCAGCGCACGGCCATCTTCCGCCAACACCACCGTGTGCAGCGATTGATAGCCGTTCGGTTTCGGCCGCGAAATATAATCGTCAAATTCCTTCGGGATCGGTGCCCAGATGTTATGCACGATGCCGAGCACCGTATAGCAGGTCTTGACGTCCTCCACGATTACGCGAAAAGCGCGCACATCGTATAGTTCGGAGAAATCGATATCCTTACCGCGCAGCTTGTTCCAGATACTGAAGATATGTTTCGGTCGACCAAACACCTCTGCCTTGACGCCGGCGGCCGCCAGTTCCGATCGTAGCCGTTCGATCGCGCCATGCACGAAGCTTTCGCGTTCCATGCGCTTTTCTTCGAGCATCTTGGCAATGCGCTTGTAGGCAATCGGCTCCAGGAAGCGAAACGACAAGTCCTCCAGCTCCCACTTCAATTGCCAGATCCCGAGGCGATTCGCGAGCGGCGCGTAAAGATCCATTGTTTGGCGCGCATATTGTTTGGTAGTGTCGTTTTCCAGCTTGAGATCGGCGTAATAGCGCAAGGTCGTCACGCGCGACCCCAGCCGCACCAGCACCACGCGCATGTCGGACGCCATTGCCAGCAGCATCTTGCGCAGTGTCTCAAGTTGCGCCGATGCTTGTTGCGCCGCATTCTTGCCGCGGCTGACTTCTTGTTGGCCGAAAGTGACCTCGTGCAAGCGTATCAATTGGCGGATGCCGGCCACCAGGTCGGCGATCTCTTTGCCGAAGCGTGCCTCGATCGAATCCGCAGCCGTGGCGTCAATTGCCGGCAATTCGAACAGCAAGCCGGCAATGCGGGTATCGACGTCGGTTTTCAGGTGCGCCAGCGTGGTGGCAACGCCTTGGGCAAAGAGGAAGGCATCCTGCCCGGTAACGACTGTCTTGGTTTCGTAAATCGGCTTGATGAAGGCGAGCGCCTCCAGCACGCGCGCGCTGTCCTCGGCATTCAGGCCGGCAGTGAGTTGTTCGGATATTTCGCTTCCAGACGCTGCAATGGAGACCATCTATTCTCTTTATTTTTGTGCGGCCGTGACGACCATTTCCACCAGCCATTCCGGCTTGGCGAGCTTGGCTTCGACCGTGGCACGCGGCGGTGCATGGCCCGGTACGACCCATTCGTTCCATGCCGCGTTCATTCCGGGAAAATCCTTCACGTCTGCAAGGAATATCTGGCACATCAGAATGCGTGTCTTGTCGCTACCGGCTTCCGCCAGCAGCCGCGCGATATGGCCAAGAATTTCACGGGTCTGGCCTTCGATATTCTGGGTCACGTCTTCGGCGATCTGGCCCGCAAGGTATACCGTGCCGTTGTGAATCGCGGCTTCCGAAAGCGTTTTTCCGATATGTAAACGTTTCATATCCATGATGTCTCCATCAGAAAAAATTAAATTAGCCGTCCAATTGGTTGCGCGAAGTCTTGCGCTCCGTTTAGCGCGGAGCGCAAGGCCAGGGTACTTACGCGAGCAAAAAATCTTTCACGATCGCGATTTGATCCGCATGAAGCAAGGTCGGCGCGTGTCCCACTCCAGGAAATTCGACCAGCTTGGCTCTGGCACCGCGCCTTGTCATCGCCTGCGCAACTTCCGGTGCCAGCAAGTCCGATTCGGCGCCGCGCAGCAGTAAAGTCGGACAGGTGATCGCATCGTAGGCGGCCCACATCATGGCTTCCGCATGTTGCCTCGATTCTGTCGTGGCTGCCCTGAGCGGCAATGCGAGCGCCTGATCGTAGTGCAAAATCCATTGTCCATCGGCATCCTGACGTGCAACATCGGACGCCAGCTTGCGCCATTCCTGTTCGCTATGCGGGCCGAAGCTTGCCGAAATCTCGCGGATATATTCGGCAAGCTGGTCGAATTCGGAAAACCGCCGCTGCTGGCCAATGTAGGTACCGATGCGGTCCAGCGCCGCCGTGTTCAACGCCGGTCCGACATCATTCAGCACCAGCCTGCGCAGGGGCGTTCCTTTGAGCGACGCCAGTATCATCCCGATCAGCCCGCCCATCGAGGTGCCGACGCAATCCACGGTTTCGGCGTTCACGCGCGCGAGCAACGTCACCGTATCGCTGACATACTGCGGCAAGACGTAGTACTGCGGGTCACGCATCCAGTCCGACCGTCCGCGTCCGACCACATCCGGGCACACGACGCGGTAGGTATCGGACGAAGCCAGCGCCAGGCTATCGAAATCGCCGGATACGCGCGTGACGCCATGCAGGCATAGCAGTACATTCGGATTGAGTGGATCGCCCCACTCTTTGTAGGCCATCGTGTGCAAGCCTGCGGGTGACAGGCATTGCACGGTCTTGTGCTGTGCGTGGGTCATCTTCTCGGTGAAGCTAGTAGTTTTACCATCGATCGGTTCCGACATTTTACTGGGCGTTGCGCTTAAAATCTTGTTGAAATTGGTTATCGTTACTGAGATGTTGGGGACAGAGTACCGCTGCGCGCAACTCTTTCCCGCAATATCCAAAATGTTGGGGGACAGAGTACTGCTGCGCGCAACTCTTTTCCACAATACTTAAGAATTTCACCTGCAGAGGACATCATGCAAGCACCAGCACTCAAAGGCAAGACAGCATTGGTCACCGGCTCGACTTCCGGTATCGGTCTCGGAATCGCACGAACCCTTGCCGCACAAGGCGCGAATATCGTTTTCAACGGTTTTGGCGACGCCGGGGAAATTGACTCCTTGCAAGCGGACGTGGTGCGCGAATACAGCGTTCGCACCGCCTATCACAATGCCGACATGTCGAGGCCAGGCGAAATCGCGGCCATGATGCAATTCGCTGCGGAAAAGTTCGATGGCGTCGATATCCTGGTCAACAATGCCGGCATCCAGCATGTGGCGAATATCGAGGACTTTCCAGTCGAAAAATGGGATGCGATCATTGCCATCAACCTCAGCTCCAGCTTCCACACGACGCGCCTGGCCTTGCCATCGATGAAGGCAAGGAACTGGGGTCGCATCATCAATATCGCATCGGTCCACGGCCTGGTCGGTTCCGCGCAAAAGTCCGCCTATGTCGCAGCCAAGCATGGCATCGTTGGCTTCACCAAGGTGACGGCGCTCGAGAGCGCGCACACCGGAGTGACCTGCAATGCGATCTGTCCAGGCTGGGTGCTGACGCCGCTAGTACAAAAACAGGTCGACGCGCGCGCCATGCAAGAAGGCATATCGAACGATGCTGCCAAGAAAAGTCTGGTGGCCGAGAAGCAGCCATCCGGCGAGTTCGTGACGCCGGAACAATTGGGTGCTCTGGCGCTCTTTCTGTGCAGCGATGCGGCCAGCCAGGTGCGCGGCGTGGCCTGGAATATGGACGGCGGCTGGGTCGCGCAATAAGTCTACCCCACAAGGGAACCGCAACTCACCTGCGATTTTGTATCCGCTTCAGTGAATAACAGGCCGGGAGGCCCCTTGTGGGGCTATTCCATGGCGCGGACACCAGATCGCACGAAAAAAACGGCGCGGAAGGTAATCAATCAGCGCCGCATCGTCCGATTGGCCACAGGCGCCGGAACGGCTCAACCCAGCGAGCTCGTGTCAAGTCTGGCGCCGGTCTTCTCGATCATTTCTTCCTTCGTCACTCCGGGCGCCAGTTCGATCAGCTTCAATCCGTTCGGCGTCACATCGATCACGCCGAGATCGGAAATCACGCGATCGACCACACCGACGCCGGTCAGCGGCAAATCGCACTTCGGCAAGATCTTGTGCGAAGTCGAGCCGTCCTTGGCCTTGGCGACGTGTTCCATCAGTACCACTACGCGGCCCACCCCGGCGACCAGATCCATCGCACCACCCATACCCTTGACCATTTTGCCGGGAATCATCCAGTTGGCCAGATCACCTTTTTCCGACACTTGCATCGCGCCCAGAATGGCAAGGTTGATTTTGCCGCCGCGAATCATCGCAAACGAATCCGCCGAGCTGAAAAAAGACGATCCCGGGAGCGAGGTCACCGTTTGCTTGCCTGCGTTGATCAAGTCCGGATCAACTTCGTCGTCGGTCGGAAAGGGGCCGATGCCGAGCAAGCCGTTTTCTGATTGCAGCGAGACCTCCATGTCCTGCGGCACGTAGTTGGCAACCAGCGTCGGCAAACCGATGCCCAGATTGACGTAGAAGCCGTCCTGCAGTTCCTGCGCCGCACGGGCGGCCATTTCATCACGAGTCCATGCCATGTTCTGTCTCCGTTCTTACTGTGTACGCGTGGTGCGCTGTTCAATCCGTTTTTCAGGGTGCGCGTTGAGGACGATGCGGTGCACGAAAATGCTCGGCGTGTGGACATCGTCCGGGTCTATTTCACCGATTTCAACCAGTTTCTCGACTTCAACGATCGTGATCTTGCCAGCCATGGCGACATTCGGATTGAAGTTGCGTGCCGTCTTGCGATATACCAGGTTGCCCGCCTTGTCGGCCATGTATGCCTTGACCAGCGACACGTCGGCCACCAGTGAACGCTCCATCACGTATTGATGGCCGTCGAATTCGCGCACTTCCTTGCCATCGGCGACGATGGTGCCGACGCCGGTCTTGGTGAAGAATGCCGGGATGCCTGCGCCACCGGCACGCAGCTTCTCGGCTAGAGTGCCCTGCGGTGTGAATTCGAGTTCAAGCTCGCCGGCCAGGTACTGGCGCTCGAATTCCTTATTCTCGCCGACATAAGATGAAATCATTCTCTTGATCTGGCGGGATGTCAGCAACTGTCCCAGACCAAAGCCGTCGACCCCGGCATTGTTCGAGATCGCGGTCAGATTCTTGACCCCGGAATCGCGCAAGGCTTCGATCAGCGCTTCCGGAATGCCGCACAGGCCAAAGCCGCCTACGGCGATCGTCTGACCATCCTTGACGACACCGGCCAAGGCTGCGGCGGCATCGGGATAAACTTTCTTCATACCATCCCTCTTCTTTGTGTAAAGTAAGCTTATTGGTTCATTGCGGGCAAGGCCTTGCGACGAATACGCTTGCTTATCTCTTTCCCGCTAGTATTAGTACGTCTGTTTCTCATGCGTTCCCCAGCATATGATGGAGCACTTTTCAGCACAATACCGTAGAAATACGAATTCTAATCCCTAGGCAGACATCCACCCCTCATGAGCGGATCACTAACAATCGATTACGAGACTATATTCCGACACGCGCCGGTCGGCATGTGTATTTCGCAGCATCGCATTATCCATGCCTGCAACGAGACGCTGGCGCGCATGTTCGGTTATCAGGCCGAGGAACTGATTGGCAAGTCGTTTCTGGTGCTGTACCCGACTCCCGACGAGTTCGAGCGCACCGGTGCGCGAATTGTTCCTATCATGAACGCCAAAGGACATTACTCGGACGAGCGCATCATGAAACGCGCCAGCCGCGAACTGTTCTGGTGTCATGTCAGCGGCCGCTCCATGGTGCACAATGATCCACATGCGGCCGGTATCTGGACTTTCGAGGATCTCAGCGAGAAGCGTCCCGTGACTGCCGAACTCACGCCGCGCGAAAGAGAAATTTCGGCACTCCTGGTCGAAGGAAAAACCAGCAAGTTGATCGCGCGCCAGGTTGGCCTGAGCCCGCGCACGGTTGAGATGCATCGAGCCAAACTGATGCGAAAATTTTCTGCGGCGACCTCAAGTGAGCTGGTGCATCGCCTGCTGGGAGTAACGCACTAGTTGCCGAGCAATCTGCTGCGTACGTCCTCCGAGAGTGGAGTAGATTTCCCCTTCGGAAAATCGATCCACACGACCTTGGCGCCGCCTTCGGCGGCCAAGATGCCGGGCTCGTCGACCCGACGTATTTCGTGGAAGGTCTCAAAGCTGGTACGACCCATTGCACCGACCAGCGTGCGCACCTCGATGTCGCCCGGGTATTTCAGCTGCTTCAAGAAAGTGCAATGCGCGTTGATGATGACCGGCCCTTGACCTTCCGG
>DHXL01000333.1:3097-10876 GCA_002415335.1 Oxalobacteraceae bacterium UBA5157 | reverse complement strand
CCCATCGCATCCATGTCGCCCCAGCGTATCGCCATGCGCGTCGTATGAACGTGTTTTCTGTCCTTCATGTCATTGCTCCGCGTCTCACTGCACGCTCAAGCCGTCATCGGCGCTGACGATCGCGCCGTTGATGAAATGCGATTCTTCGGCCGCCAGCAGCAGTAGCAGTCCGTCCAAATCTTCCGGCTTGCCGACCCGTTTGCGCGGCAGCATATTGATCAGCTGTTGTCCGTGTTCGCTATTGAAATATTCGGTATTAATCTCGGTACTGATGTAACCAGGGCAGATCGCATTGACGTTAATGCCGTACTTGCCCCACTCAACCGCCATCGATTTGGTCATATGAATCACGGCGGCCTTGCTGACGCAATAAATTCCGATTTGCGGCAAGACACGCATGCCGGCGACCGAGGCGATATTGATGATCCGGTGCTGCTTCTTTGGGTCGCCCTTGGCCCGCGCAATCATGCGTTTCGCGGTTTCCTGTGCGACGAAGAATGCGCCCCGTTGATTGGTATCCATCACGTATGCATAGTCCTCGGGCGTCACATCGACCAGTCGCTGCGTAGTCGATACACCGGAGTTGTTGACCAGGATGTCAATCGGACCCGCTTCGGTTTCGGCGTGGGCGATGGCGGACTTGATGCTGGCGTAATCGGTCACGTCCAGCGTCACTACGTGCGCGGCGCCGCCCTCGGCTTCGATCTCGGCGCGCAATTCCTTCAGGCGTTCGACACGACGCGCAGCCAGGACGACTTGTGCACCGGCTTGCGCCAGCACTTTGGCGAAACGTGCACCGAGGCCGCTGGACGCGCCGGTAATCAACGCGATTTTTCCTTCGAAATTGACTTCGATACCCATGTAATTCCCTTCTTCATATACTGCGCTGCGTTCGCTCTAGCGGAGGCAAGCCGGAAACCCGTTGCGCGATTTGTTTTGAAAGTGACCGTATAACCGCGACAGAGCCGTTATCATTACACGAAAGTGCAGATTTTAGAGACATCTGTCTAGTATTCTGCCGCAAAATCTCGGACAATTAGCACACTCGTTCGGAATTCTGGAATGAAGATAAAGAGTCAGCATTTTGCAGGATGGACTTCGGCGCAGGCTAACCAGCGCAGTCTGTCCTGAGAGATCAGGCAAGAGCGGTACTCCGTCCCGACAAATCAATTAGGTGATTCAACCATGACGCAAAGCTCCTCCAGCATCCTCGAACAATACGGTCCACGCGAAGCCATGGAGTATGACGTGGTCGTGGTCGGAGGCGGCCCCGCGGGTCTGTCGGCGGCCATCAAGCTCAAGCAGCTGGCTGCGGAAAAAGGCAAGGAAGTATCGGTCTGCGTGCTGGAAAAAGGAGGGGAGCTAGGCGCACATATTTTGTCCGGTGCCGTCATGGATCCTGTGGCGATGACCGAGCTATTCCCGAACTGGAAAGAACTGGGCGCGCCGCTGAAGACAGCGGTCTCCGAAGACCGCTTCTTGTTTCTCACCGAGACGAAAGCGTATCAAACACCCAACTGGATGCTGCCGCACTGTTTTCAAAACCATGGCAATTATGTGATCTCGCTGGCGAATGTCGTACGCTGGCTGGGCCAACAGGCGGAAGCGCTCGGCGTGGAGATTTTTCCTGGCTTCCCCGCTTCCGAGATCCTGTACAACGATGACGGTTCCGTCAAAGGCGTCGCGACCGGCAACATGGGCGTGGACCGCCACGGCCAGCCGACCGCTGCGTTCCAGCTCGGCATGGAGCTGCATGCCAAGTACACGTTGTTTGCCGAAGGTGCACGCGGTCATCTGGGCAAGCAATTGATGACGAAATACGACCTCAACAAAGGCAAGGACGCGCAAACCTACGCGATCGGCATCAAGGAGCTCTGGGAGATCGATCCGAAATTGCACAAGCCGGGTCTGGTAATCCATACCGCCGGCTGGCCGCTGGACAGCAAGACTTATGGCGGCTCGTTCTTTTATCACATGGAAGACAACCAAGTCGCGGTAGGCTACGTGGTGGGCCTCAGCTACGAAAATCCGTACCTGTCTCCGTACGAGGAATTCCAGCGCTACAAGACTCATCCCGAGATTCGCAAGTTCTTCGTTGGTGCCAAGCGCATTTCTTACGGAGCCCGTGCAATCACGGCCGGCGGCCTGCAATCCTTGCCCAAGCTGACATTCCCCGGCGGGGCGTTAATCGGGTGCGAGGCAGGCTTCATGAACGCCTCGCGCATCAAGGGCAGTCATGCCGCCATCAAGAGCGGTATGCAAGCGGCCGTCGCAGCGTTCGATGCGCTGGGCGCCGACCGCCGGCACGATGAACTGATTGCGTATTCACAAGCATTCGAGCAATCCTGGCTGCATGCGGAACTACACAGGGCACGCAATTTCAAACCGTGGATGAGCAAGGGTCTGTATCTGGGCACGTTGATGGTGGGGATCGACCAAGTCGTATTACGCGGCAAAGCCCCCTGGACGCTGCGCCACCAACATGCCGATCACGAATGCCTGAAACCGGCGGCCAACTATCGGCCGATTGTCTATCCGAAGCCGGACAACAAGCTGACCTTCGATCGGTTGTCGTCGGTTTTCATTTCCAATACCAACCACGCCGAAGACCAGCCGATCCATCTGACGCTGAAAGACCCGACGGTCCCGGTCGACATCAATCTTGCCATATATGCCGGGCCGGAGTCGCGCTATTGCCCGGCCGGCGTGTACGAATTCGTGAAGGCGGACAGTGGCGAGGATCGCTTGCAAATCAATGCGCAAAACTGCGTGCATTGCAAGACTTGCGACATAAAGGATCCGACGCAGAACATCGTGTGGGTAACGCCGGAAGGCGGCGGCGGACCCAACTATCCGAATATGTAAAAGCAAAAAAAGCCGCAAGTCATCGCGGCTTCTTTAATTGCCCGTGCAGTTGCACTTACGCGCGCCACTGTCCCGCGATAACCTTTTCCAGCCAGAACGCGCCAATCACGGTTTTCACATCCGTGATTTTTCCTTGGCGGACCCAGTTCAGCATCTCGGTCAACGGCATCTTGAATGTCTCAAGAAACTCGCCGTCATCCAGCATTGCCTGGCCCGCCGTCAAGCCGCGAGCGAGATAGATATCTAGGTGTTCATCCGAGTAAGCAATAGCGTTATGAATGGTGCAGACAAATTGCCAATCAGTCGCCGTATAGCCGGTTTCTTCACGTAACTCGCGCTTGGCGCAGGCCAGTGGATCCTCATTGAAATCAATTTTTCCTGCCGGAAATTCGATAAAAACTTGATTCAGCGGATATCGAAATTGGCGCTCGAGCAACACCGAGCCGTCGTCGAATAGCGGCAGGATCACCACGGCGCCGGGATGATGGATGTATTCGCGTTCGCTTGTCTTGCCATCGGGTAGACGGACCGTATCGCGCTGGACCTTCAAGAAGTTGCCATCGTACGCAAGCGCGCCATCGACTTTGGTTTCTTTCAAATGCAAGTCCATGTGAATACTCCGAAGGATTCAGGGGCACCGAACCCGCAAGCGCATGGAGCTCTCACGTGCCAACGTTCAGGATGCGAGTGTCTTGACGATGGCGGCCGCACACGCGGTCATCAAGGGGCCAGGCAACAGGCCTAACGCCAGCACGGCGGCACCGTTGATGCTCAGCGCAATCCGCATATCCTTGCTCACCACAATGACGGAGGTATCGACCGGTTCGTCGAAATACATCAGTTTGACCACACGCAGATAGTAGAACGCGCCGATCAAAGAGAACAAGACGGCGACCACCGCCAGCCATACCTGGCCTGTGCTCAACACTGCCTGCAACACGGACACCTTGGCATAGAAACCCATCATCGGTGGAATACCGGCCAACGAGAACATCAAGAGCAACATGACGAATGCAAACCAGGGGCTGCGCTGATTCAGGCCCTTGAAGTCATCCAGGTTTTCCGCCTCGAACCCGGCGCGTGCCAGCAACAGGATCATGCCGAATGTACCCAACGTGGTCAGCACATACGTCACCGAATAGAACATCGCCGAACTGTAGGCGTTTGGAGCGGAAGACGCATTGAAGTTAACGACGCCCGCCAGCAAGCCGAGCAGCATGAAGCCCATTTGAGAAATCGTCGAGTAGGCCAGCATGCGTTTCAGATTGGTCTGCGCGATCGCGGTAATGTTGCCGATCGCCATTGACAATACCGCGAGCACAGTCAACATCTGCTGCCAGTCGAACGCAAGCGGTAACAGGCCCTCGACGAGCAGGCGGAAGCAAATGGCGAACGCCGCGAGTTTCGGTGCGCCGCCGAGCAACAAGGTAACGGCGGTCGGCGCACCCTGATATACGTCGGGCACCCACATGTGGAACGGCGCCACGCCAAGCTTGAACGCCAGGCCGGCGACTAGAAAGACGATACCGAAGACCAGGATGACTGGCTTCACGGTACCGGACGCGGCGACCTTGGCGACCTCGGTTAAATCGAGCGAGCCGGTCGCGCCGTATAGCATGGAAATGCCATACAGGAGAAAGCCCGAGGCCAGCGCACCGAGCACAAAGTATTTCATCGCAGCCTCGGTCGACGCCGCATGATTGCGGCGCAATGCAACTAGCGCGTAGAGCGACAGCGACATGAGTTCCACGCCAAGGTAAATGACCAGGAAATTGTTCCCCGAAATCATCACCATCTGCCCCAGCAAGGCAAACAACGCCAGCGGATAGAATTCACCGCCGAGTTCGCCGTTGACGATGCCGCGATCGCTGACATATTGGCGGGAATAGACCAGCGTCAGGCCGACCGCGATATAGGAAAATACTTTAAGAAGGTTCGACATCGGATCCGACACGAACATATTGTGAAGGATATATACCGTGGCGCCGCTGTTGACGTCAGCCATGCTCAGCACGGCGCACACCGCAAGCGCCGCCAGCGACAACAGATAGGTGACGTTGCGTTTTGCATCCGGCAGAAACAGGTCAACCAGCAGGATCACGGAGGCCGCAATCAGCAGGAAAATCTCGGGGTAGAGCGGTATCAGATTCATGTTATTCATTTTGTCGGCGCTTGGCGGCGTCCCTTATTTGCGTCGAATTTTTCGTCCATCATTGGCGTCGGATCTATCCGTGATATGCGTCTACTGTGTCGCTCACAAAGGTATCTTTGAAATCGCGACATGCTGAAGCAGGTCGGTAACCGAAGTCTGCATCGCATCGGTGAACGGCGCCGGATATACGCCCATCGCAATCGTCGCGATACCAAGCAGGCCGAGCATGAAGAATTCGCGCTTACCGAGATCTCGCAATTGCGCCACATGGCGGTTTGCGACCGCACCAAGGATCACGCGCTTGACCAGCCATAGCGAATACGCTGCCCCTAGAATCAAGGCGACTGCAGCCAGCATACCGATCCAGAAATTGAACTTGACCGCGCCCAGAATCACCATGAACTCGCCAACGAAACCGGATGTTCCCGGCAACCCGCAATTGGCCAGCGAAAACAGAACGAACAGCGCAGCAAATTTCGGCATCGTGTTGACGACACCGCCATAGTCGGCGATTTGACGCGAATGCATGCGGTCATACAAAACGCCTATGCAAAGAAACATGGCGCCCGCTACGAAGCCGTGTGAAATCATTTGGACGATACCGCCCTGCAAGGCCATATCGTTAAAGACGAAGAATCCGAGCGTGACAAAGCCCATGTGCGCGATCGATGAGTAAGCGACCAGTTTCTTCATGTCGGTTTGCACCAACGCCACCAGGCCGATGTAAATCACGGCGATCAACGATAAGGTAATGATGAACCCGGCCAGATAATGGCTGGCATCCGGCGTAATCGGCAGGGAGAACCGCAGGAAGCCGTACGCCCCAAGCTTCAGCATGATGGACGCCAGTACCACCGAGCCGCCGGTTGGCGCCTCGACGTGCGCATCCGGCAGCCAGGTATGCACCGGCCACATTGGTACCTTGACTGCGAACGCAACAAGAAAAGCCAGAAAAATCATGATTTGCACAGAGAGTGGCAGCGGCAGTTTGTGCCAGACCAGGATATCGAAGCTTTGGCCAGACTGGAAATACAGATACAGAATCGCCACCAGTGTCAGCAGGGATCCGACCAGCGTGTAAAGGAAGAACTTTACCGCAGCATAGACCCGGTTGGCGCCGCCCCAGACACCAATGATGATGAACATCGGAATCAGTGTCGATTCAAAAAAGACATAGAATAGCAGGCCGTCCAGTGCGCAAAATACGCCGATCAGCAAGCCGGAAAGAATCAGGAAAGCACCCATGTATTGGGAGACTTTCTTTTCGATTACTTCCCAACCGGCGATCACGACGATCACGGTAATAAACGCGGTCAGCGGGATGAACCACAGCGAAATTCCGTCGATGCCGAGAAAATAATTGACGTTGAAGCGGTCAATCCACGGCATTTTTTCGACGAATTGCATGCCGTGCGCGGCATTGTCGAAATGCAGTACCAGCGGCAGCGTGACCAGAAAGCTGAGGACGGCACCGATCAGGGACACGCTTCGTGCCAGCGCGGGATGGTCATCGTGGCCGTATGCCAGCACAAAGATGCCGAACGCGATCGGTAACCAAATCGCAAGGCTCAGAACGGGAAAAGTTGACTGCATCATATTAAGTTATATTTTGTTGGGGACAAGCACGCCTAACTTTGTCCCGCAATTGTTCTTATTTACTTGACAAACGGGAATGGCATGAAGTAGATCAGAAAGCCCAGCACACCGATGATCATCACAAACGCGTAGTGGTAAATGTAACCAGACTGGATTTGACGAACCAGCGTCGAGAACCAGCCGACCATCTTGGCGCTGCCGTTGACGATCAAGCCGTCGATCAAGCCCTTGTCACCGATATTCCACAGACCACCGCCAAGCCAAAGCGCGCCGCGCGCAAAGACAGCTTCGTTGAATTCGTCCAGGTAGTACTTGTTATCGAGCAGCCGGTAAATACCCTGAAATTTCGCGCAGAACCATGCCGGTACTTTCGGATTGACGAGGTAACAGTAATAGGCAGACGCGACCCCGGCAAGCATCAGCAAGAATGGCAGCGAGGTGAAGGCATGCAGCCCCATCGCACCGGCACTAACGAATTCCTTGTTCAGTTCTTCCATCGCGTGATGTGATTCACTGACGACAATGACACCCTTGAAGAAATCCCCGTGCAGCATCGGGCCCACCGTGACGTAGCCGATGAACACCGATGGAATTGCCAGCAGGATCAATGGCCATTTGACGGTCCACGGCGCCTTGCCCGGCTTCTCGCCCGGGCCGATGCCGTTATGGTGCGGCTCATGTCCCGCTTCATGTCCAGCCTCATGCGCATCATCGTCGCCGTGCTGATCGTTGTGCGCGTTGGCCGTTGCCTTGGCGGTCGCGCGGTCGGCCTTGGTCTTCCCCTTGGCCCCTGGAACGCCGCGATGGGCATCGAGCGGTTTGCCGAAACGTTCTTCGCCATGGAATACCAGGAAGTACATGCGGAATGAATAGAATGCGGTCACGAAGACGCCAGCCAGCACCGAGAAATAGGCGAAACCGGCGCCGGCCAGATGCGTGTTATGCACCGCCTCGATGATGCTGTCCTTGGAATAAAAACCCGAGAAGAACGGCGTACCGACCAGAGCGAGCGTGCCCACCAGCGACGTAATCCAGGTGATCGGCATGTACTTGCGCAAGCCGCCCATGTTTCGAATATCCTGATCGTGATGCATGCCAATAATGACCGCACCAGCCGCCAGGAACAGCAAGGCTTTGAAGAATGCGTGCGTCATCAAGTGGAATAC
>DHXL01000333.1:1159-2793 GCA_002415335.1 Oxalobacteraceae bacterium UBA5157 | reverse complement strand
GCGTGAATCAATGCGGAGATGGGGGTCGGGCCTTCCATCGAATCCGGCAGCCATACGTGCAGTGGAAACTGTGCGGACTTGCCCATCGCGCCGATGAACAGGCAGATGCAGGCAACCGTCAACAGCATCCAGTCGGTGCCCGGCAGCGTCAATAGGGCCAGCGCCTCTCTCTTCGCAAATACTTCCGTATAGTTCATTGAGCCGGCGTAGGCCAGCAGCAAGCCGATACCGAGGATGAAGCCGAAGTCGCCGATACGGTTAACCAGGAACGCCTTCATGTTGGCCACAATGGCCGTCGGGCGCGTGTACCAGAAACCAATCAGCAGGTACGACACCAGACCCACCGCTTCCCAGCCAAAGAACAGCTGGAGGAAGTTATTGCTCATCACTAGCATCAACATCGAGAAGGTGAACAGCGAAATGTAGGCGAAGAAGCGGTTGTAGCCGTCGTCGTCCTTCATGTAGCCGATCGTGTAGATATGCACCATCAGCGACACAAAGGTCACGACGCACATCATCATCGCGGTCAGGCTGTCGATCAGGAACCCGATTTCCAGCTTGAGGCCGGCGACCGTCATCCAGGTATAGATCGTGCCGTTGAAGCTGGCGCCGTCGATCACCGCCAGTAAGGTCTGACACGAGATGATGAACGCGATCAAGACGCCCAGGATCGTGACGCCATGCGATGTGGTGCGACCAACCTTGTTGCCGAAAAATTTGGTGCCTAACAGGCCCGCAATAACAGAGCCGGCTAGCGGCGCCAGAGGTACGGCAAGAAGAAGGTTAGGGTTAAGTTGCCCCGCCATGATGAACCTTATCGTTATTTTTCAGTATTGAACGTATTGGTGCATGGAGCTACGCGTGGCGCCACCCTGTGCCCGACATATGAAACGCTATCGCTTGAAAACGCTAACCCTTGAGACTATCGAGATCCTCCACATTAATCGTGTCCAAATTGCGGAACAACACCACCAGGATGGCGAGGCCGATTGCCGATTCCGCGGCAGCCACAGTAAGGATGAAGAAGACGAAAATCTGCCCGGCCGCATCGCCGAGGTAATACGAGAACGCAATGAAATTCATGTTAACCGCGAGCAGCATCAGTTCGATCGCCATCAACAGAATGATGATGTTCTTGCGGTTCAGGAAAATGCCGACTATGGAAATCGCAAACAGAATCGCGCCAAGGATGAGGAAGTGTGCCAACGATAAAGTCACAATGCTGTCCCCTGTGGTTGATCTGCTGCAGAGGCCGCTATGCCGTCGGCGCGCGCCGATTCTGCCTTCATCCGGACGATCCGCAGACGGTCGCCGGACTTGACCTTGACCGCCTTGGCCGGGTCGAAATGCTTGCTATCCTTGCGGCGCCGCATGGTGAGCGCAACCGCCGCGACAATCGCCACCAACAAGATTACTGCAGCGATTTCAAAGGCATATACGTACTGCGTGTAGATCAATTTACCCAATTCCTTGGTATTGCCGATATTGGCTGAAGCGGCCGGCACGTGTGCGTCGATCGTCAGGAAACCGCGGAACAGCACCGCTGCCATTTCCAGCACAATCACGACCCCGATCGCCGCCGCGACGGGCAGGTATCCCCAGAAGCCCTCTCGCGCCTGGTCTATTTTGATGTC
>DHXL01000333.1:619-898 GCA_002415335.1 Oxalobacteraceae bacterium UBA5157 | reverse complement strand
GACGGCATGAACCGGATTGCGATCGGTAATAACGCGCAGCGCAGCGAATACCAGGATCACCGAGAATGCGTAGAACAATACAGTTTTAAATTCCATAATGGGCCAATTCAAATTTATTGCGTAACAGAGCTTACGTGGCGCAGCCGTGCGCCGATGTGCTCTGCACCCAACAAGTTATTTCATACTTCAGCGATACGGGGCATCGGCTGCTCGGGCAGCGGCGATTTCTTTTTCATAACGGTCACCAACAGCCAGCAACATTTCCTTGGTGTAGTACAA
>DHXL01000333.1:0-457 GCA_002415335.1 Oxalobacteraceae bacterium UBA5157 | reverse complement strand
TGCTCCGATTCGATCGTGATCGCCAGCGCCGGACACACGGCTTCGCACAATTTGCATGCGATGCAACGCTCTTCGCCGTTCGGATACCGGCGCAGCGCGTGCAAGCCGCGAAAGCGCGGTGACTGTGGCGTTTTCTCTTCCGGAAACTGGACCGTGATCTTGCGCGCGAACATATAGCGCCCGGTCAGCGCCATGCCCTTGAACAGTTCGCGCAGCATCAGGCTGCCGAAGAAATCCTTGATGGCTTCCATATTTTTTATAAGCCTTATTTCCAAATATTCCAGGGCGTCTGCATCCACGCGGCGACTATGACCAAGTAAGCCAGCGTGAGCGGAATGAAGACTTTCCAGCCCAAGCGCATGATCTGATCGTAGCGATAGCGGGGGAATGTGCCCCGGGTCCAGATAAACAGCGACACGATGAAGAAGGCCTTGATGCCGAGCCAGATCCAGCCGGG
>DHXL01000269.1 GCA_002415335.1 Oxalobacteraceae bacterium UBA5157 | reverse complement strand
TTCGCTGCACACCTGGATGCCAGCAAGCTGCACATCAAAAACGGAAAATCAACGAACGGACGCGGAACAGGCGAATTCAGGATCATTGACCTATCAAATCCCGTGCTGATGCTAAATCGTCAAAAGATCGGCGTCATCGAGCAGACGTTGTCCACCATCCGGTCTGCAATCTCGGATGATCGGACGAGAGCAAACCTGTTATCAGAAATGCGGCAGGTGGTTCGTCGCTGCAAAATAATGAGTGGCGGGCGCAACATCACCTTTACAACCGCGCGACACCAGTTCGCGGCCAACATGAAAGCCGCCGGCCTGACGAAGCGCGAAATCGCTGATCTGATGGGTCACGCATCACCCGACACAGCAGCAACACATTATGGCCGCCGGGTGTCCGGCCACAAATCCTTCTCACTAAAACGAGGTCTAAATGATAGCGCCAGGCCCGTGAGCAAAAACATCGAGAGACAGACATGAACAACAAAACTAAACCGGCCATTCTCAACAAAGAGGGAGTACAGCTTATCGCGGCGAAGAACAGGTTTTATCCTCTCGCATACCAGACCATGTCGAAAGTCCTGATATGGCAATCCGGCGTATCGATGGTGCTGATCATCGGGCTGGTCGCCGTCATTATCTTCAGACCCGCACCGCAGAGTTACGCGGTCAGCCCGGACGGCAAGATCACACCTCTCATACCAATGACCCAAGGGGTCGGCTCGGAGGCAATTCTTGATTTTGTATCCAAGGCGATCATTGCCAGCTTTTCTCTCGATTTCCAGAATTGGCAGAGCCAGATCGGTGGCCTCGCCAAGTTTTACACGGATGACGGCTACAACGCTTTTGTGCAGGCAATCGAGCCGATTAAAGTTCGTGTTGTCGAAGGCAGATATGTAACTTCTATCGGTTTTGCGGAGCCTCCCATCATCGCCAAATCTGCCGTCATCGACGGAATCATGAAATACAAGATCACCGCCCAAATCCTGATCGGGTTTGAAGGGCAGACCAAAAAGATCAGTCCTCAGTTGTGGGATGTCAGTGTCATCGTAGAGCGGACAGACATGACGAAGTCGGTCAATGGTATCGCTATTTCGAGTGTCGTAGCAAAGCCAGCAAGGTAAGGGGCGCAAGGTTGTTCTATATCAACTTAGGGGCAGGAGGTTAGGAGGGTTTAAGGTCGGGGTGTCAGGTGTAAGGTTGTTCTTTTTTAACTTAAATTTAGGAGTTTTGAGAATGGTTACAAAGCGGGCGAAACAAAGCGATTTTTGTCCTTGCACTTGCACGATGCTACAACTGGTCAGGCGCATCAATAGCACAAAAAAAACCGGGCAATTGTTTGAATCAAAATTCCTGGAGGGTGTCCGTCACTGCCGTATCGTCATCGCCGCCGCAACGAACGGAGAAATCAGTTGAAGCAAATCACGCGATATTGCGTGGTGGCAGCCATACTGCTTTCCTGCGACATGGCTGCCGCCAGTCCGTCCGATATGCTCGGGAAGGCGGCAGCCACCGTTAGTGGCAACGGGAAAGCGCCACTTTCCTCCGCAACGGACACCTCTTTGCCGACCTCGTTCCCGCCAATTCCTCTGGCATCCGACGAATCTCCAATCGTGGACGAAATCAAGGCGTCCGAGCCAACGCCAGAAGAAATACTGCAAATCAAAAAGATTTGGCAGGATGTAAATAATGCAAAAGGCAGACCGATAGGCGATCAGCCTCGCCCTGTTATCACGACCGTCAGCATTGACCTGTCGCCAGGATCCACCCCGCCGGTCGTGCGCGTGTCAAACCAGACCGGCTCGATCATGGTTTTTTTAGACGCTACCGGTAAAGAATGGCCGATTGCGCATGTGGTCAACATGAGCCAAGACACCATTGACGCACAGGATAAGCCCATCGAAGGATCAGCTGGTAATTCGCTGTTTGCGAAGATCAAGCGGTACGGTGCATCCGGCAATATCGGCGTGTTTCTCAAGGATCTGTCCACGCCCATTATCATCACGATGTTGAGCGGGCAAAAAGATGTTGATTACCGCGTCGACTTTCGCGTTCCGGCATTGATACGACCATCGACGCCAGACCATCCCGGCACCGTAGCTGCGGTGAGCAAGACCGAATGGGATGATCGTCTATCCAATGCGCTTATGGCGATCACGCCAGCAGGGTGCAAGGCTCAAAACACCTCCAGTCCGGACGTGATGGTGTGGGCTTGTGAAAAAAGCCAATCGATCATCCGGTCTAAAGGGGTACTGCTATCACCCGCGCCGCTAAATGGCCGAAAACTGGTCGCGTCCGACTCAACAAAGGCATACCTCATTCCGTCCTCTCCCGTTTTATCAATGCTGATGAACGGCATCACGGCTTCGATCAGGGTAACAAACAAGGATTAGCATGGCGACAATCGACAAAGGAGCAAAGAAATCTATCGGCATCATGGCAGCGCTCATCGGTGCTGCGGTAGTTGTCGTTTTCGTGGGCGTCACCATGATAAAGACCTCGATGAGCTCTTCCGGCAGCAAGGCTTCCGTCCCTATTGCGGGCAATGACGAGAACAAACCCTTGTCCGGTGCTGATTCAGACTATAACGACAAACTCAAGGTCGTCGATGCCGATGCCGCGAAAAAAGCAAAATCGGATGGCGGGACGTACATCCCAATATCCTCTGGCATTGAAGAGGACGCGAACACGGCACCGATTACAACTGGTGTCAACGCTGGCGTGTCGTCCAGCGGCATAGCCGCCACCAACGGAAACAAACTTGTGTCGAGCGCAACGGTTGCTACTGCTAGAAAAGTAACTGGTACGACAGAAACGACCACCACAGGAAACAGGCCTGCGCTTGGTTTATCGACGGACAAAGTGGCTGGAGCGCAGCCCAAACCGAACTTTGTCTTGCCATCCTTTCCGGCTGATCCGAACGCACCCCAACCGCCACCGCCGGCTGTTACATCGGCTGCTGCTGCGGCTGCAGCAACCAACAACGGGCAGGGGCAATCGGCTGAACAAAGGTCTGCGGTGCTGGATCAGATTTACAGCCAGGAAGAGAAAAAGAAGCGTGATGAAATCAACGAGAAGAGGATTACCGTAAAAATGACGCGCATCGGGCAGATTGCAGAATTCCTGGCAAAGAACGATGAATATTCGCCCATCAAGCCATCCGCGTCCTGGATTAAGACTTCCTCGTCCCCAGCCCCGCTGATCGAGGCAGCATCATCTCCGGCTGAGACGAAGCCCTTGGCAGAAGAAACGATGGTCATTAAGAGCGGCGAAAAGGTTTATGTCAACATCGAAACGTCCATCGACACCGACGAGCCATCAACTGTATTCGGGCAGGTATTGTCAGGCAAAGCGAAGGGATGGATGATCTTCGGCAAGGCGACCCAAAATCCGAACTACTCGGTCAGTATTATGTTCGATACGCTGGTACTGCCTAGCGGAAAATCGGCCAAGATCAACGCAATGGCCATCGATCCCAACACCGGGCGCACCAGCGTTCAGGGTACGGTAGATCACAAAATTTTCGACAGGTTTGTGTTGCCGATGGTGGCGGGCGGCCTGGGTGCGTTTGGTGACCTGATGAGCAAGCAGGGCACGACGACAACCCTGAACCCGCTGACCGGAGCGCCAATGTCGTCTTCTAACAATATGGACATGGCGCAGATCCGCAATGCCTCTATCGGGACTGGCGTCAAATCCGTGACCACCAACATAACGAAAGAGTCGGATAAAGCGACACCGTCAACCAGCACAAAAAGAAATCTTGGGATTGAAGTAATTTTTATGCAAGAAGTAATGATGCAATAATATTTGCGCAACTTAGATTGGAGATAACAAGTTATGAACGGA
>DHXL01000110.1:13739-14469 GCA_002415335.1 Oxalobacteraceae bacterium UBA5157 | reverse complement strand
GTTGCCGTGATCAAGGTTGGCGCAGCCACCGAAGTCGAAATGAAGGAAAAGAAAGCACGCGTAGAAGATGCGCTGCACGCGACCCGCGCTGCGGTTGAAGAAGGTATCGTTCCCGGCGGCGGCGTAGCACTGCTGCGCGCACGCGCCAACATCAAGATCAAGGGCGACAATGCCGATCAAGATGCCGGCATCAAGATCGTCCTGCGTGCGATGGAAGAGCCGCTGCGCATGATCGTTCAAAACGCCGGTGAAGAAGCGTCCGTCGTCGTTGCTAAAGTGCTGGAAGGCAAAGGTAACTTCGGTTACAACGCCGCTAACGGCACCTACGGTGACATGGTCGAAATGGGCGTGCTGGATCCAGCCAAGGTGACTCGCTCGGCATTGCAGAATGCCGCATCGATCGCTTCGCTGATGTTGACCACCGATTGCATGGTGTGCGAACTGGCGGAAGACAAGCCGGCTGGCGGCATGGGCGGCGGCATGGGTGGCATGGGCGGTATGGGTGGCATGGATGGCATGATGTAATTGCCGTTCGAAGCGGCTGTTTGAAACAGCCTCGCTTCATACGAAAAAGCCCGCAAGGTTTTGGCCTTGCGGGCTTTTTTTGTGTGCGTTATTTGCGTCACTGCCCACCGTTGCGACCCGCGCGCGCTTCGTCGCACGCGCCGTGTTATTCCTGCCGTCGCTTCAGGCGGCGCGTCGAAGACCAATCCTTCAAGTTGACTTGCTC
>DHXL01000110.1:363-13531 GCA_002415335.1 Oxalobacteraceae bacterium UBA5157 | reverse complement strand
TCGGCCGCGGCGATAAAGTCGACCGCGGCATCGAACCAGGCCAGCTCGTGGTTTAATAGCGCAGAGCTGAAAATGGCCGGCAAGGACTCTAGCATAAAATAGCTTTTGTACTTGCTCGAGCAGGTGATGAACCCGGCCCGCCCCGCAAAAGCCTTGGCCAGCGATGCGGTCCGAAAATGGACCCTATCCTGAAGGTCGAGCGCCACCACCACGCCAGCGCCGCCCGGCCCATGGGTACCAAGCGAATGCGACTCGTCCACGACGATCACGCTGCCCTTCCTTTCCGTCAGATCGAGAATGTCGGTCAGGGGGCACATGCTTCCGTTCGTGCTGTAGACCGAATCTACCGCGACGATCCCGGGACCATGCAGGTCGAGTTGCCGTTCCAGGTGTTCGACGTCGTTATGCCGGAAAGGGATCGGCATGGCATTGGCTGCATTGACGCCTCGCCATAAAGACGTGTGCGCCATCATGTCGAGATACACCGGGACGCCCGGCGCGGCCAGCGTTTGCATCAAGCCCACATTTGCCGCCCAGCCGGATTGGCTGATGATGCCGTCTTCGGCGCGCAAAAATTCTGCAAGCTTGCGTTCCACCCGACTGTAAGGACTGTCTCCATGCAGGAAGGTGGCCGACATCAGCAAATCCTTGGTGCCTTTGAGCTGGGCGGCTTGCATGTCAACCAGTTCCGGCGTTCCGGAAAGGCATAAGTAGTCGTTGCTGGACAGGTGAATCGCGTTCGGATCGGGCGCACGCCCGTGCAACAGGTGATCGCCACCCCAAAAATTCTCAAGACGGTCAAACCAGGTATCGATTCTTCGTTCGACAAACACCGGCAGTGCCAGTTGACCCTGGGACTTGTTGCTATTCGAGATGCGCGACTCTATGGTAGTCATTACTTACTCCCTCAAATTTGATTGTTTTAACCATGAACGGCAAATGCAAACATAGCATGCGCTCTGTGCTTGGCTTCAAATCCAATGGGAAGTTTCCAAATGCCTTTATCATAGGCGGCATGGTTTACCTCATTCAACTGGACTAAACGATATGGAAGACAAGTTTGCGAAGCCAGGCCCGGCTAATCCGCTCTTGCGCCCATTCGGAAAAACGGGTGTCAGAGCATCGCTTCATGAATGGTTTCAGTCATACCTGAGAAAGCTCAATACCGAAGGCTCCAAGAATGCAGATGCCACTCGACTAATCATGATCGGTTGGATCGCGATCGTCGGTTTTCCTCTCTATTATTGGGTTTGGCAGTACTTGTACCCGCAAGCCTATGAGAATCTGTGGCTGCGCCTGCTCGGGATGCTGCTGGCGGTGCCGTTCGTGTTGGCCCGGCGTTGGAATCGAAAGCCCTGGTTCGATGCCTACTTCTTTGTCGCACTGACTTTCATGGAACCGTTTTTTTTCACCTACATGTTCCTGATGAATTCCGGCTCGCTCGTCTGGTCCCAGTCCCTGCTCATCGCAATAGTCGCGCTGTTCCAGTTCTTTCAGGGAAAAGTAGCGACCAACTCGTTCATCGTGGGGACTGCGCTTGCCTACTTGGCATACGTTCTCCAGGTCGACCACGCTGGGTGGCCGAGTCAGGACATCATGGTCAACGTCCCGATCATCCTGTTTGCGATTTTGCTGATATCGGTGAGCAAGGTCAGTCGCCGCTTCGTCGAGGAGGAAAAACTCGGTAGCATGGCCTCCGTGCTAGGAACCGTCTCCCATGAGATGCGCACCCCGCTGCTGAGCGTGACCGCCAGCGCGCGCGGCCTTAGCCGCTATCTGCCGATCCTGGTTCGCGTTTACAGAAAGTACACGAACGAACTGGAACCTGACGAGCAAATTCCGCCAGGCCGCCTCAAGATGATCGAGCCGGCACTGGAACGAATTCAGTTCGAGGTACGGTACATGAACAGCATCATCGAGTTGTTGTTGGCGAATTCCACCAGGCCGGAAGGCAAGGCTTATGACATCCAGGTATTCGACATGGGAGAGGTAGTGCGGCAAACGGTAGCGCACTTTCCGTTCGAAAATGCAGGGCAGCGCGCCCTGGTCAGCGTCGATATCCGATCGCCGTACAGCTTGGCCGCCAACGAGGACCTGTGCCGCATGGTGCTCATCAATCTGGTCAAGAACGGCCTTCGCGCGATCATGCGGGCCAACAAGGGGGCGCTGGCTATCACGGTGAAAGACACCCCCGGTGGGGGCTGCCTGATTGTTCGCGACACCGGTTGCGGCATCCCGCGCAGCCAGCTACCGCACATTTTCACGCGCTTTTATTCTTATCCGGCAGCGGATGGAACCGGCATAGGACTCGCCTTTTGTAAAGCAACCCTGGGCTATTGGGGCGCCAAGATCACCTGCAGGTCCGAAGAACATCTCTACACTGAATTCACGATTCAATTTCAGCGTGCGAGGAAACCGGAGATGTATATGCAGTAATGCGCGGCAGCCTTGCGTGGCGGCAAAGCGCCTAACTGGAGCCGCGCCCAGAATTTTCCAATCATCCGGAGGATGTCCGAAATGGCTGAAGAGAGAGATTTCTCATTGGAAGGCGGCTGCACCTGCGGCGCGGTGCGTTATCGCATGACGAGCAAACCGCTGATCGTGCATTGCTGCCATTGTCGCTGGTGTCAGCGGGAAACCGGCACCGCGTTCGCATTGAACGCGGTGATCGAAGCCGATCGCGTTTGCGTCCTTGTCGGGGCGCCCGAAATCGTCCACACGCCGTCGAAGAGCGGCAAAGGCCAGAAGATCGCGCGCTGTCCGAGCTGTCACATTGCACTTTGGAGCAACTACGCCGCTGCCGGTGATGCGGTGCGCTTTGTCCGGGTCGGCACGCTGGACGAGCCGGATCGTTTGCCGCCCGACATCCATATTTTCACTTCAAGCAAGCAGCCATGGGTCGTGCTGCCGACGGTGACGCCCGCCGTCGAGGAATTTTACGATCTCAAAGACTATTGGCCTGAAACCAGTCTGGCACGCCGGCGCGCGTTGCGCGCGGCGGTGCCGGGTCCTGGCGCCGATTGAAATGGCCGCTTGGGCACCTTTGTGCCCTCCGGCTCAGCTGCGGTCGTCCAGCGCTTCCTGCGGCTCGCCTTCGGTCGCTTCGGGCATACAACTCGCCAGCAACGCGGCACGGCTGTCGGGCGTCTCGAGACTGATCCGGCCCAGCACGCCGGTGCGATAGTCCTGGAGCAGCGTGTGCGCCGCCTTTTCCAGATCGACGCCGCCGCCGCGCAGGCGATAGCCGCGTCTTTCGGCCACGCCTTCGATCACTGCGACGCCATCGATGCCGGCGGTCGCCAGGCCGTAGCGTGCGCTGACTAACTGCGGATAACGCGCCAGCAGCATATCTGCAAGGAACGTCGCGACTTCTTCCTCGATCAGCGCGTTGCTGCCGATCGCATGGCTGGCGGCCAGCATCAAGCCGTCGCTCGGGTGGGCGATCTTCGGCCACATCATGCCCGGCGTATCGGTCAGCACGATATTGTTGCCAAGGTAAAGGCGTTGCTGCATCTTGGTCACGGCCGGTTCATCGCCGACCTTGGCCACGCGCTTCTTGAGCAATGCGTTCATCAGCGTCGACTTGCCGACGTTGGGGATGCCCATGATCATGATCCTGAGCGGCTTTAGCGCGGTACCGCGATTCGGTACGATCTTGAGGCACAGGGCGGGGATCTTGGCGACGTCGGCCGGCTTCTTGCTGGACAGGGCGACGGCGTGCACGTCCTTTTGGCGCTGATATTGGTCGATCCAGGCTTGTGTGGCAGCCGGGTCGGCCAAGTCGCTCTTGTTGAGGATTTTCAGGCAGGGGCGCTGGCGATGCTCGCGCAACTGCGTGATCATCGGGTTGCAGCTGGCTTGCGGCAGGCGCGCATCCAGCACCTCGATAATCATATCGGTCTTTTCCATGGTTTCCGCCGCCTTCTTGCGGGCGGCGTTCATGTGACCGGGGAACCATTGTATGGACATGCGACACTTACTTTGCGGAATCAAGCCGCTATTTTACCCGCTGCGTCACCGCGGCCGGCGATCATTCCAGCCCAGCCAGCACTTTCAGGTGCGCTACCACGCTGCGCCCCAGCGCCGACAGGTTGTAGCCGCCTTCGAGACAGCTGACGATGCGACCCTGCGCGTACTGGCCGGCGATCGCCATCACTTGTCGCGTAATCCACGCATAGTCGGCTTCGACCAGATTCATTTGCCCGATCTCGTCCTCGCGATGGGCGTCGAAACCGGCCGAAATAAAGATCATCTGCGGCCGGTGCGCGTGCAGCGCCGGCAGCCATTTTTCCGTGACCAGCTTGCGCACGGCCTCGCCGTCGGTATAAGCCGGTACCGGCACATTGACGGTGTTTTGGCACGAGTGCCAGGCGCTGCCGGCGCCGCTGTACGGATAAAACGGGTGCTGAAAAAAGCTCACCATCAGCACCCGCGGCTCGTTGGCAAAGGCTTCTTCGGTCCCGTTGCCATGATGCACATCGAAGTCGACGATCGCGACCCGTTGCAGGCCGTGCACAGTCAACGCGTGGCGCGCTGCGATCGCGACGTTATTGAACAGGCAAAATCCCATCGGCTCCGTCGGCCGCGCATGGTGACCCGGCGGGCGAATCGAACAAAATGCATTGTCCAGCTCGCCTCCCATCACCGCGTCGGTCGCCGCCACCGCCGCTCCGGCGGCGCGCAAGGCGGCGCGCCAGCTGTAGGCATTGAGCGAGGTGTCCCCGTCGAGCGGATAGTAGCCGGAGTGCTGTTCGGCAAGCGGCGGCACATGATCGCGCACCAGTGAGATCGCCTGTTCGCTATGGATGCGTGCGATCTGCGTCAGATCAGCCGCCGGCGCGTCGCGATAGTCGAGCAGCCGATCGATACCGCTGGCGATCAGTTGATCCTCGATCGCTTCCAGCCGGGCCGGCGACTCGGGATGCCATGCGCCCATTTCGTGGCGCTTGCAATCGGAGTGGGTGTAAAAAGCGGTCGTCATTCGAATTTTGATCGGTTGGGGACAGAGTACCGCTACGCTTAACTCTTCCCGCAATTCCTAATTTTCGGCATTCTCGAATAGAATCATCATAGTTTAACCAGTATGGCCTTTGTTCTCCCTCCCGTTACGGAAAATTTAATGTTCGCCAAAGTCCATGCCGTAGCGCGCCAGGTCAATCGGATTGTTGTCGGCAAAGAGCAGCAAATTCGCCAGTCGCTGGTATGCCTGTTGGCCGGCGGCCACCTGCTCATCGAGGATGTGCCCGGAGTTGGCAAGACCACGCTGGCGCACGCATTGGCCGTCTCGCTCGGATTGAAATTCAATCGCGTCCAGTTTACCAGTGACTTGCTGCCGGCCGACGTGGTCGGGATCTCGATTTTCGACCGCGAAAAGAATGGCTTCGCATTCCATCCGGGGCCGATCTTCACCCAGGTGCTGCTGGCCGACGAAATCAACCGTGCCACACCGAAAACCCAGTCGGCGCTGCTGGAAGCGATGGAAGAGCGCCAGGTGAGCGCGGACGGCGTGACGCGCGAATTGCCCGAACCTTTCTTCGTCATCGCGACCCAAAATCCGACCCATCAGATCGGCACTTTCCAGCTTCCCGAATCGCAACTCGATCGCTTCCTGATGTGTCTCTCGCTCGGCTATCCCGATGCGGCGGCCGAGCGCGCGTTACTGATGGGCGAGGACCGGCGCACCCTGCTCAAGTCGATGCAGATGGCGATGCAACCGGCCGAATTGATGGCGGCGCAGGAAGCGCTGAAACAAGTGCATGCCTCGAATTCACTGATCGACTACGTACAGGCGCTGTGCCAGGCGTCACGCCAGAACGGCTTGTTCGCCGAAGGCATGAGCCCGCGCGCCGCCATTGCGCTGTTGCGGGCGGCCCGCGCCTGGGCCGCGCTGGAGGGCCGCAACCACGTGATCCCGGAAGATGTGCAGGCGGTACTGGTACCGGTCGTCGCGCATCGCCTGCGGCCGCTGAAATCCGCCGGCGGCACTGCGCTGGCCAGTCGCGACCTGGTACTGCAACTGATGAAGTCGGTTCCGGTTTAACGCAGGCACCCTCCCGCGCCATCGTCATGTTGCTCGCGTATAAAAACATGGCCCACAGCTGGATCAACAGATGGCTGTTCCGGTTGCGCGGTCCCGAGCCCGGCGAAGTATTCCTGAACCAGCGGCGCGTGTTCATCCTGCCGACCCGGGCCGGCCTCGCTTTCGGCGCAACGCTGCTGGTGCTGTTCATCGCGGCCGTCAACTTCAACCTGAGCCTGGGTTTCGGCTTGACGTTCCTGATCGCGGGCTGTGCGCTGATCGACATCCACTTGACGTTTCGCAACCTGGCCCACCTGCATCTGGCGGCGGGGCGCGCCGATCCGGTGTTTGCCGGGGCAGAAGCACAATTCGAACTGCAGTTGATCAATCGCCGAAAGCATGAGCGCTATGCGATCTGGCTCGGCTTCATCGGCGAAGGGATGCCGCCTCTGGAGCACCCGACCGACGTCGCCGCCAACGCGACGCGCAAGATATCGTTGACCGCGCCGGCGCCCGCCCGCGGCTGGCTGCAGGCGCCGCGCGTGCGGCTGCAGACCCGCTTTCCGCTCGGCCTGCTGCGCGCCTGGAGCTACTGGGAGCCCGATGTGAGGGTGCTGGTCTATCCGTATCCGGAGCCGCTGGCGCCGCCGCTGCCGAGCGGCGGCCGCGAACAAGAGGACGGACAGGGCCGTGCCGGTCATGACGATTTCGCCGGCATCCGCGCCTACCAGATCGGTGATTCGATGAAGCATCTGGCTTGGCGCCAGATTGCACGGATGAGCGTGGAATCCGGTGGTGCACTGGTCACTAAACATTTTGAAGGCGGTGCGGCGGGCGCATTGTGCATCGATTTTGCGTTGCTGCCGGCCACGCTGGACCTCGAATTGCGTTTGTCGCGCATGACGCGCTGGGTACTCGACGCGGAAGCGCAAGCCTTGCCCTACGCATTTCGGCTACATGATATTTATTTCGCTCCCGCGCTCGGACCGGCGCATCGCGAAGCCTGCTTGCGCGCGCTTGCGCTGCATCGGCACGCATGACGAAAATCCCGCGTCTGCCGAGCGCAATCCAGATGCTTGCCGGCGGCGCATCGCGGCCGATGTCGCGCGACAAGTCCGACACGCTGCTGTTGCTTGCCTCTTGCGCGTTCGTGCTGGCGCCGCATGCACAGCATTTGCCGCTGTGGATCGCGGCGGTGTGCAGTGCACTATTAGCGTGGCGCGGCTGGCTTACCTTGCGCGGCAAGCGCATGCCGCCGCGCTGGTTGCTGTTGCCGCTCGCAGTAATGGCGATGGCGGGCGCGTATTCGACTTACAAGACGTTTCTCGGGCGCGATGCAGGCGTCGCGATGCTGGTGCTGCTACTCACCTTCAAGCTGCTGGAGATGCGCGCAAAGCGCGATTTGTTCGTGGTACTGTTTTTGAGTTTCTTCCTGATACTCGCGAACTTCTTCTATTCTCAAAGCATCGCTAGCGCGCTGACGGCGATCGTCGCGGTCAGCGCGCTGCTCACGACCCAGCTATCTTTCCAATACACCGGCGTGGTGCCCCCTTTGAGGCGTCGCATTGGACTGGGCGCATTCATCGTCGCGCTGGCGGCGCCCCTTACGCTGGTACTGTTCGTGCTATTCCCGCGCATTCAGGGGCCGCTGTGGGGCATGCCGGGCGATGCGCATGCCGGCCATACCGGGTTGTCGGACAGTATGTCGCCGGGCGCGATCTCGAAGCTGGCGCAATCGGACGAGATCGCGTTCCGCGTCAAGTTCATCGATCCGGCGCCAGCGCAGGCGAAGCTGTACTGGCGCGGCATCGTGCTGGGCGATTTCGACGGCCGCACCTGGACCCAGTTGCGGCGCAACGGAGCCAGTCCGCAACTCATGATCAGGCAACGCGGTGCGGCGATCCGCCATCAAGTGACCCTGGAGCCGAGCGGGCGGCCGTGGCTGTTTGCGCTTGAGATGCCGAGCGCCGCTCCGACCGTCGAAGGCAACCCGTCCGGCTTTTCCGCCGACCTGCAACTGCTGGCGAGCGCACCGATCGATCGTCGCGTGCGCTACGACGTGTCGTCGATGATCGATTTCGATTTGCAACCGGACGAGACCGAGAGTGAGCTGCGGAATTGGTTGACGCTGCCGGCAGGCTACAACCCGCGCGCACTCGCGCTGGCATCCCGTTGGCGCAGGCAGGCAAAAAATGAACGGCAGATCGTCAACGCGGCGCTCGGCATGTTTCGCGATGGGCAATTCATCTATACGCTGGAGCCGCCGCCGCTCGGACGCGACGCAGTCGATGAATTCCTTTTTACGACGCGCGCCGGATTCTGCGAACATTATGCTGGGGCGTTCGTGGTGCTGATGCGCGCCGCCGGCATCCCGGCCCGCGTCGTGACCGGTTACCAGGGCGGAGAGACCAATCCGGTCGACGGCTACATGACGGTGCGCCAGTCGGATGCACACGCATGGGCCGAGGTCTGGATCGCCCGTCGCGGCTGGGTACGCGTCGATCCCACTGCGGCGGTCGCTCCGACACGCATCGAACAGAATTTGCGCAGCGTCATTCCGCGCCGCCCGTTCGGCCTGCTGGCTCTGGATATCGGCAACAACTCGCTGCTTGCCACGCTGCGCGCCAACTGGGATGCGGTGTCCAATGCCTGGAACCAGCGGGTCCTGAATTACAACCCGGAAAAGCAGAGAAATCTGATCCGTTCGCTGGGCTTCGACGACGCCGATTGGCGCACGCTGACAGGATTGATGTTCGCGTTGGGAAGCAGCGTCATGGCGCTGATCGCGATACCGCTGGTCATGAATCGCCGGAAGAAAGATCCCCTACTCACCCTCTACGCGGCGTTGAGCGCGCAAATGGCGCGGCACGGCATGGCGCGGGCGCCGCATGAAGGGCCGCGCGACTACGCGGCGCGTTTGGCGGCACCGCGCTCGCCGCTGGCACCCGACAAGCTTGCGGCGGTTACACGTTTTCTGGAATTATATGAAATCGCACGTTATGGCTCCACGCCCACCGTGTCACCCGCTACAATCATCGCTCAGCTCAAAGCCCACCTTGCCGAATCCCGATGACATTATTCAAATTTTTCCGCCGCAGGACGCCGAGATGCTGTCTGTGGCGATTGCTTGTACTGGCGCTTGCATGCACGACGATGGTCGCGGCCGAAGCCAGGCACACGCCCCGTAAAAAGCAGGCCAAGTGCGCCGCTGCGCATCAGGCCTCCCACAAAGTCGCGCCCATGCCCGACGATAGCGGCGAGTTCGTCAATTTCGCGCAATGGAAGGACGTCGCCAACTTCATCGACCAGATGGTCGAAAAACACGGCTTGGACAAGGTCGAACTGGAAGCGATCCTGGGCAAGACCCGTTTCGTCGACAGCGCGATCCAGCTGGTGAAACCGGCGCCGCCCGGCAAGCCAAAGGATTGGCAAGCTTACCGCGCGCGTTTCGTGGAACCGATGCGGATCGAGGCCGGCGTCGAATTTTGGAACACCTACGCCGATGCGCTGGCGCGCGCCGAAACGCAGTACGGCGTACCGGCAGAAATCATCGTCGGCATCATCGGCGTCGAAACAATCTACGGCCGCAATACCGGCAACTTCCGCGTGCTGGACGCGATCACGACACTGGCTTTCGCCTACCCCGACACGCCAAACCGCCTGACGCGCATGGAATACTTTCGCGGCGAATTGGAAAATACCTTGCTGTTCGCGCGCGAATCGGGGATCGATCCATTCACGCTGCTCGGGTCGTATGCGGGCGCGATCGGTCTGCCGCAATTCATGCCGGGCAGCATCCGCCAGTACGCGGTCGATTTCGATAACGATGGCCAGATCGATTTGCGTAACTCACCCATCGATGCGATCGGCAGCGTGGCCAACTTTCTGGCGCAGCATGGCTGGCAGCGCGGCGAGCCGATCGTCTTCCCGGCCAGCGTCGTGTCCCCTGCGGAGAATGGCGCTGGCGAGACCTGGGAGACCTATATCGGTCAAGGTCTTGAGGCGAAATTTACGCTCGACGAGCTGCAACGTTCCGGTGTGCGTCCGAGCGTAGCGCTGCCGGCGGATAGTCTGTTCGGACTGGTTGACTTGCAGAATGGTTTTGAGCCAACCGAGTACTGGCTCGGAACCGCCAATTTTTTTGCGATCACGCAATACAACCGCAGCTTCTTCTACGCGATGTCGGTCATCGATTTGGGCGCTGCGGTACGTGCTGCGCGCGGCGGTTGATCAGCTGTTGTGGGTTAACGCATAAACTGCGACTACCAACCGCATAAGCTGCGACTGTTGGTGCCGATGCGTTTTTGATCCAGGTGCCGATATCGACTGCCCCTCCATCTCAGCAATCTCACGTGCAACAATTATTTGCAGGGGATTTGGATGGTGCAGCGAAGTCCCGCCAGGTGGGTATCTTCATGATCCTCACATTTAGTTGGCGCAGGAGTCTGTAGCGGTTGCGCGCACGTTAAGGATTCGGACTGAATCAAGCGGCGGGCAAGATCGCCCCCAAGCCCGCCAGAAAAGATTTCACCTGCAGCGTGACGACGTTTTTGGCGTCGAGCGGGGTGGCATCATGGTAGATGTGACGACGGATGGCAAGGTGCGATACGGCGCCGTGAAGAATCCACCCTATTTCCTGCGTCAGCGCCGGATCTTCCGGCGACCGCAGGCCGGCCTCCCGGGCCGCCTCGTCGACGATCATCTCAAGCAGATGGCTCACGATCCCTGCAATGTAAGCCGGCGCCATCGTCACCTCTGACAAGGATGCGTAAAGGAACAAGCGCAACCAGCGCCGCGTCAAAATGCAATCGTAATACTCATGATAAAACTCCGTCAGACGCTGCTCGACTGGCTTGCTGCGGTCCTTCAACTGCACGACCCAGCCTGCCTTGAATGGGCCCGCAATTTCCGTTTCATACACTGCGCTAAGTAAGGCAGCCTTGTTCGGAAACACGCTATACAGCAACCGCTGCGACACACCGCACGCATCGGCGAGCGCACGTGTCTGTGCGGTCAGCCCGTACTCTGAGAAAAATTCATAAGCCTTGGTCAGTATTTGTGCGCGTCGCTCGGCCTGCGGCATGCGCACGGTCGGATGCCGTCCCTTGCTCTTGGGCGCGGGCGCAGATATTTTTTTCTGGCGGCTCGCAGCCAGGACGTCGGATTTTGCTTTCATGATGATTTTTTTGGCCAAACGAGCCGGCCATCTCCTTTTGTGGCAAAATATATCGTCAACTGACGATATAATTAATTTGATCATTCTACATAAATATTGAGGGTCAGGTCCTTGATCGTCTCATTCATACATTGGAGGGAGAACCATGATTCTGGAAATGCGTACTTATCAGGTACAAGCCGGCAAGGCGTCGGAATTTCTAAAAATATATCAGGAGAACGGACTGCACATTATCACGAGTTACGCCAGATTGATCGGATGCTGGACCAAGGAATCCGGCACCCTGAATTCGATCGTGTTCATGTGGGGCTATGACGACTTCGGGCATCGCAGCGCGCAACGCGCGCAGTTGGCACAGGATAAGGAATGGCAGGCCTTTGTTCCGTCGATCCTGCCGTATCTGGTGCATCAGGAAAGCGTTTTTTTGAACCCGGTTGATTTTTCCCCGATCAAGTAACACTATGCCAATCAGCACTTTCGAATTATTCAGGCTCGGCATCGGTCCTTCCAGCTCGCATACCGTCGGACCGATGCGCGCGGCACGCCAGTTCGCACAAGAACTCGAAGCAGCCGGCCACGTCGCGCAACTCGCCAGCGTGACGGTTGACTTGTATGGCTCACTCGCGCTCACCGGCAAGGGGCATGGCACTGATCGTGCGGTGCTGCTGGGTCTGATGGGAGAACAGCCGGAAACCGTGGACGTCGACCGTATCGATGCCTATGTCGCCGACGTCCGGCAAAACGGCGAAATCTTGCTGCTCTCGCGCCATCGGTTACCCTTCAATGAAGCGCAACACCTGTTGTTCCATAAAATGCGTACGCTGCCGCAGCACCCCAACGGCATGCGTTTCACGGCCACCGATTCACGCGGCAATACACTGCTTCAGCGCTTGCTGTTCTCGATCGGCGGCGGTTTCGTGGTCGCCGATGGAGAGTTCGGCCAGGCGGTAACGACGGTGGCTTGGCCATATCCGTATCGATCTGCACAGGCATTGCTGCAGATCGGCCGGCAGCACAATAAAACCATCGCAGCAATCGCACTCGAGAACGAGCTCGCGCTGCGTTCGAAGCAGGAAATAACTGATGGGCTGGACCGGATCAGCGCCGCAATGGCCGCCTGTATCGATCGAGGGTTGGCACGGGACGGGATCCTGCCCGGCGGGCTCAATGTCCGGCGCCGCGCCAGACCGCTGCACGAGCGGCTGCTGGCAGGCAATGACGTTTCCAGGCCCCTGCCGGAGCTCGATTGGGTCAATGCCTTTGCGATCGCCGTCAACGAGGAAAATGCCGCTGGCGGCCGGGTTGTCACCGCGCCGACCAATGGAGCCGCCGGCATCATTCCGGCGGTGATCCGCTTTTATGAACGGTTTTGCCCAGGCGCCTCAAGGCAGGGGGTTCATGACTTCCTGCTAACTGCTGCAGCGATCGGTTCTCTGTACAAGGAAAATGCATCGATCTCCGGCGCGGAAGTCGGATGCCAGGGCGAGGTGGGAGTCGCATCGTCGATGGCTGCGGCCGGACTTGCAGCAGTCCTGGGCGGAAGCAACGAGCAAATCGAAAATGCCGCTGAAATCGGCATGGAACACAACCTCGGACTCACCTGCGACCCCATCGGCGGCCTGGTGCAGATTCCCTGCATTGAGCGCAATGCAATGGGCGCAGCCAAAGCAATCAACGCAGCGCACCTCGCATTGTCTGGCGACGGCCGACATTACGTGACGCTCGACAAGGTAATCGAAACCATGCGCCAGACCGGCGCCGATATGCATAGCAAGTACAAGGAAACGTCGCTCGGCGGGTTGGCGGTAAACGTGATTGAGTGTTGATCGTGTTCGTGCAGGGCCGCGCATCCCGCGGCCCACTCCCATCTTGCAAGTTCACCAAGCTAGTGCGATGAGCCCACCGCGCAAACCGCCTCCGTCTCCTCCAATTGCGCGGCGCTCTTGGCACACTCGACGCTGACCTCGTCGGGC
>DHXL01000110.1:0-245 GCA_002415335.1 Oxalobacteraceae bacterium UBA5157 | reverse complement strand
ACTCGACGCTGACCTCGTCGGGCAGTTCGATACCATTCTTCACCGCAGTCATTTCTGCCAGAATCGAGATCGCGATCTCCGCTGGCGTCTTGCTTCCGATATAGAGACCGACCGGACCGTGCAGCCTGGCCAGCTGCGCGTCGGTCACATCGAAATCCTTCAGTCGCGCGCGGCGCTTCGCATTGTTCGCGCGTGAGCCGATTGCGCCGACATAGAAGGCGCCGGATTTCAATGCCTCCATCAGC
>DHXL01000339.1 GCA_002415335.1 Oxalobacteraceae bacterium UBA5157 | reverse complement strand
CGCTTCGCTGAACTCTTTCCCGCAATACGTAATATTGTTCTCACTGGAGATCTCCATGAAATTCCGCTTCCCGATCGTCATCATCGACGAAGACTTCCGCTCCGAGAACAGCTCCGGCCTTGGCATCCGCGCGCTGGCTGATGCGATGGAAAAAGAAGGCATGGAAGTGCTGGGCGTAACCAGTTACGGCGACCTGTCGCAATTCGCGCAACAGCAATCGCGCGCGTCGGCCTTCATCCTGTCGATCGACGATGAAGAATTCGGCGGCGGATCGCTCGAAGAAACCGATCACGCCCTCAAATCGCTGCGCGCCTTCGTCGAAGAAATCCGCCACAAGAACGCCGACATCCCGATCTACCTGTACGGCGAAACGCGTACCTCGCGCCACATCCCGAACGACATCCTGCGCGAACTGCATGGCTTCATTCACATGTTCGAGGACACGCCTGAATTCGTCGCGCGCCACATCATCCGCGAAGCGAAATCCTATCTCGACGGACTGGCGCCGCCTTTCTTCCGCGCGCTGGTGCACTACGCCAACGACGGATCGTACTCGTGGCATTGCCCCGGCCATTCGGGCGGCGTGGCTTTCCTGAAGTCGCCGATCGGGCAAATGTTCCACCAGTTTTTCGGCGAGAACATGCTGCGCGCGGACGTCTGCAACGCGGTCGAAGAACTCGGTCAATTGCTCGACCATACCGGCCCGGTTGCCGCCTCGGAACGCAACGCCGCGCGCATCTTCAATGCCGACCACTGCTACTTCGTCACCAATGGCACCTCGACCTCGAACAAGATGGTGTGGCACTCGACGGTCGCGCCGGGCGACATCGTGGTGGTTGACCGCAACTGCCACAAATCGGTACTGCATTCGATCATCATGTGCGGCGCGATCCCGGTGTTCCTGATGCCGACCCGCAATCACCTCGGCATCATCGGCCCGATTCCGCTTGCAGAATTCACGCCGGAAAGCATCGCCCGGAAAATCGAAGCCAATCCATTTGCGCGCGCAGCGAAAAACAAGAAGCCGCGCATCCTGACCATCACGCAATCGACCTACGACGGCGTGATCTATAACGTCGAAACCCTGAAGGAAATGCTCGACGGAAAAATCGATACGCTGCACTTCGATGAAGCCTGGCTGCCGCACGCGACCTTCCACGACTTCTACAAGGACATGCACGCGATCGGCAAGGACCGGCCGCGGCCCAAGGAATCGATGATCTTTTCGACGCAGTCGACGCACAAGCTGCTGGCCGGCCTGTCGCAGGCATCGCAAATCCTGGTGCGCGAATCGGAGTCGGTCAAGCTCGACCAGGATGCTTTCAACGAAGCCTACCTGATGCATACCTCGACCTCGCCGCAATACGCGATCATCGCCTCGTGCGACGTCGCGGCGGCGATGATGGAAGCGCCGGGCGGCACCGCACTGGTCGAGGAAAGTATCCTGGAGGCACTCGATTTCCGCCGCGCCATGCGCAAGATCGACCAGGAGTGGGGCCAGGATTGGTGGTTCCAGGTGTGGGGTCCGGAAACCTTTGCAGAGGACGGCATCGGCTCGCGCGAGGACTGGATGATCCGTGCCGAGGACGACTGGCACGGATTTGGAAACCTCGCGGCAGGATTTAACATGCTCGATCCGATCAAGGCCACGGTGATCACCCCCGGCCTGTCGCTGGAAGGCAAGTTCGGCGACACCGGCATCCCGGCGTCGATCGTCACCAAGTACCTGGCCGAGCATGGCGTCATCATCGAGAAGTGCGGTCTGTACTCGTTCTTCATCATGTTCACCATCGGCATCACCAAGGGCCGCTGGAACACGCTGTTGACCGCGCTGCAGCAGTTCAAGGACGACTACGACAAGAACCAGCCGATGTGGCGCATCCTGCCCGAATTCGCCGCCGCCAACCCGCGCTACGAGCGGGCCGGCCTGCGCGACTTGTGCCAGCAGATCCACGACTTCTACAAGGCCTACGACGTGGCGCGCCTGACCACCGAAATGTACCTGTCCGACATGCAGCCGGCGATGAAACCGTCGGACGCGTTCGCGATGATGGCGCACCGCGAAATCGACCGCGTCCCGATCGACGACCTCGAAGGCCGCGTCACCTCGATCCTGCTGACGCCCTACCCGCCCGGTATCCCGCTGCTGATTCCGGGCGAGCGCTTCAACAAGACGATCGTCGATTACCTCAAGTTCGCGCGCGATTTCAATGAGAAATTCCCCGGCTTCGAAACCGATGTGCATGGGTTGGTGACCCGCGAGGTGGATGGCAAGCGCGGGTATTTTGTCGACTGCGTCAGGAAGATTTGAGATCTATGGCGAAGATGCACGGCGGCATATATCGTGCCGCCGCAAGTACCTGGCGTTAATCATCAGACGTTAATCACCAGACATCAATCGCCGGATGCTAACCGTCCTTAGTGATGCGCAGGAGTCTGTTGCTGCTGCGCCGAAGCCTGCGCCGGCCTGAAAGCCGCCTCGGCAGCCGCCGTGTCGTTATATTGCTGGAAGCGGGCCACTTTTCCATCACGAATGGTAAAGACATGCACCCAGGGGTTTTCATATTTCTGTCCAGTCGATTTGACCGACCAGATGGACTGGCCTGTCACGACGACCTTGTCACCTTCGGCAATGAACGCTTCAGGCTCAAACCGGATCGCTTCCTGCGCCTGATCCATCTTGCTAAAAAACTCTGCTACCTGAGCCTTGCCGCGAAATGATCCGGAGAACGGTATATTTTCAGACTCGATGCTTACCCATTCAATATCATCTGCATACAACGCCAGTAATCCTGGAATGTCCTTGTTCTTGAACAACTGATAGCCCTGCATCACCAACTGCTTGTTGTCTTGACTGTCCATCGCTGTCTCCTTGCTGTATTCAATGCAAATTCAATGCGTACCGTGTTCAATGAGCTGCTTGCCTCAAAAAACACCGAGAGAGTCAGGTCATTGGACTTATCATATTAGTACGCCGCCAGCATAATAAAATGACAACGAAACAACGCATATCCTTGGCCGGTCCCGACAAAAGAAAATGACCGATTCGATGCCCTGTTAAACGGAAACCTTACGCCCATGAGCACCAACAAGAGCATTGATTTCTTCGACCGGCAGTTTCGGCAGCAACCGCCGGAGACGGTGCTGCAATTGAATCCGTTTGAATTGGTAATCCTGCCCTATCTAGATGGCAAGGTCCTCGATTTCGGGTGCGGGATGGGCAATCTCGCTTTCGCCGCGGCCGCACGAGGATGCTCGGTGACGGCGTTCGACGCCAGTCCTGCAGCGATCGACCACATCACACACCGCGCCACTGCGGAAGGCTTGCCGGTCTCCGCCCACCTCGCCGACCTGCGCGACCATCAGCTCGTGGACGACTATGACTGCATCGTCTCGATCGGTCTCTTGATGTTTTTCGATGGCCCGACCGCCCTGCGCGTTCTGGACCAACTCCAGGATCGGGTCCGGCCGGGCGGCATCGCCGCAATCAACCTCATGATCGAAGGGAGCACCTACGTCGATATGTTCGATCCTTCGAGCCACTGCCTGTTTGCCCCCGATGAACTGGAGCTACGGTTCGCCGGATGGGAAGTACTGCATTCCAAGCTGCAGTGTTTTGACGCCCCCATGGCCACACTTAAACGCTTCACGACCATCGTCGCCCGCAAGCCGCAGAAAAACTGACACGAGGCTTCACGCGCTAGCTTGCAACGCTCCGGTGACGCGCAACGGCCGCACCGGATGCAGATGCTGCATAAATTGCGCGGTGGCGGCTTCCCACGAATAGCCGAGTGCATGCGCACGCGCATCGGCGCGCCGCAAGACCAGCGCTTCGCGGCACGCCAGCGTCAGGTCCCGGTGCAGGATGCCGGAGCGGCCGTGCGCGACCACATCGATCGGCCCTTCGACCGGATAGGCTGCCACCGGCACGCCGCATGCCATCGCTTCGATCAGCACCAGGCCAAACGTATCGGTACGGCTGGGGAAGACAAATACATCAGCGCAATTGTAAAAGCAGGGCAGATCCTGATGCGGCTTGGCGCCAAGAAATCGGACTTGCGGATATTTTTCCTGCAGCATTCCGCGCAGAGGACCGTCGCCGATCACCCACTTCGTGCCCGGTACGTCGATTTGCAAGAAGGCTTCGATATTTTTCTCGACCGAAAGCCGGCCGACGTACAGAAGCAAAGGCCGTTCGATGCACGAATCCTCGCGTGCGCCCGGCGCGAAATGCGCGGTATCGACGCCGCGGCTCCAGAGTGCGGTGTTACGGAAGCCGCGTTGCTCCAGTGCCTCCTTGATCCTCGGCGTCGGCACCATCATCGCCCGCGACGGCCCGTGAAACCATCTGAGCCAGCGATAAGTCAACGCCAGCGGCAATCGCGAACGCGCATGCACGTATTCCGGGAAGCGCGTGTGATACGCGGTCGTGAAATCGAGCCCGCGATGCAGGCAATAGCGCCGCGCTGCCAATCCCATCGGCCCTTCGGTCGCGATGTGGATGCAATCCGGTTCGAATGCATCGAGGCTGGCGGCTACCTTGTTATACGGGCGGTAGGCCAGGCGGATTTCGGGATAGGTCGGGCAGGCGAAGGTGGACAAACCGTGCGGCGAAATTGTGCGCACTTCGTGACCGCGGCCGCGCAGACATTTTCCGGTCGCGATCAGCGTGTTGACCACGCCATTGATTTGCGGCTCCCAGGCGTCCGTTATCAGCGCAATGCGCATACGGCATCCTGCTCGACGTGAAGCTGTTTGATCGGCATCACGATTTCCTGCCACGTGACCAGCCTCAATCCGCCCGAGTGCTCTTCCACCAGCGCCGAAAGACTTTCGACCCAATCGCCGTCATTGCAGTAGGTGATGCCGTCGATGTCACGAATCTCCGGTTTGTGGATATGGCCGCAAATGACGCCATCGAGGCCCCTCTTCCTGGCTTCCGCCGCCAGCGCATCCTCGAACGAAGAGATGTAGCTCCCCGCGTTCTTCACTTTCAGTTTCAGATACTGCGACAGCGACCAGTACGGCAGGCCGGCGCGCGCGCGCCAGACGTTATAGATCTGGTTGAATTTCAGGATCACCGTGTATAGGCCGTCGCCGACATACGCCAGCCACTTGGCGCATGCGATCACCCCATCGAAACGGTCGCCGTGCAGGACCAGCATGCGCTTGCCTTGCGCGGTCGTGTGCACCAGCTCGTCGCGGATCCTGATGCCGCCGAAATCGAGATCGATGAATTGGCGAATCGCCTCGTCATGATTGCCGGGGACGAA
>DHXL01000377.1:475-2501 GCA_002415335.1 Oxalobacteraceae bacterium UBA5157 | reverse complement strand
AATGCCGAGCATAGCCTGCGCAAGATCGGTAAAGCCGGCGCGATGCGTTGGCGCGGCGTTCGTCCTACCGTTCGCGGTGTGGTCATGAACCCGGTCGATCACCCGCACGGTGGTGGCGAAGGTAAAACTGCAGCCGGTCGTCATCCGGTTTCGCCGTGGGGCCAGCAGACCAAGGGTAAGAAGACGCGTCGCAACAAGCGCACGACTTCGATGATCGTCTCGCGCCGTGGCAAGAAATAAGGGGTAACACATGACACGTTCATTGAAAAAAGGGCCGTTCTGTGACGCCCACCTGGTAAAAAAAGTCGAGACCGCACAAGCGATCAAAGACAAGAAGCCAATTAAAACCTGGTCGCGCCGTTCGACGATCATGCCGGACTTCATTGGTCTGACAATCGCGGTGCATAACGGCAAGCAGCACGTGCCGGTTTATGTGTCCGAGAACATGGTTGGTCACAAGCTCGGCGAATTCGCGCTGACTCGCACGTTCAAGGGTCATGCTGCAGATAAGAAGGCTAAGAAATAAGATGGAAACTAAAGCTACCCTGCGTGGTGTGCGCCTGTCGGCTCAGAAGGGCCGTCTGGTTGCTGACCTGATCCGCGGCAAGAAAGTTGATCAAGCTCTCAATATCCTGCAGTTCAGCCCGAAGAAGGGCGCTGTGATCATCAAGCGTGTACTCGAATCCGCAATCGCGAACGCCGAGCACAACGATGGTGCCGATATTGATGAGTTGAAAATCACGACGATTTATGTCGAAAAAGGTTCGGTCTTGAAGCGCTTCACCGCGCGTGCAAAAGGCCGGGGTGATCGTATCTCGAAGCAATCCTGTCACATCTACGTGACTGTCGGTAACTAAGGAGTCACGATGGGACAGAAGATACATCCAACCGGTTTCCGTCTTTCGGTTACGCGTAATTGGGCTTCGCGCTGGTATGCTGGCAACAGCAATTTTGCCACCATGCTCAACGAGGACTTGAAAGTTCGCGCTTACCTGAAGACCAAACTGAAGAACGCCTCCGTCAGCCGCGTCGTGATCGAGCGTCCTGCGAAGAATGCACGCATCACGATTTACAGCTCGCGTCCAGGTGTTGTGATCGGCAAGAAGGGCGAAGACATTGAAGTTCTGAAGTCCGCCTTGACCAAAATGATGGGCGTACCGGTTCACGTGAATATCGAAGAAATTCGTAAGCCGGAAACCGATGCGCAACTGATCGCCGATTCGATTGCCCAGCAATTGGAAAAGCGCATTATGTTCCGTCGTGCAATGAAGCGCGCAATGCAAAATGCGATGCGCCTCGGTGCACTCGGCATCAAGATCATGTCGTCTGGTCGCTTGAACGGTATCGAAATCGCACGTAAGGAATGGTATCGCGAAGGCCGCGTGCCTCTGCATACGCTGCGCGCCGACATCGACTACGGCTTCGGTGAAGCAGAAACGACCTACGGCATTATTGGTATCAAGGTCTGGGTTTACAAGGGCGACCGCCTACCTAACGGAGAGCCGCCGATCGACCTGACCAAGGAAGACGATACCAAGCGCCGTGGACCACGTCGTGACGATGGAAAGCCTAGCAGCCGTCCGCGTACGCCTCGCCCTGAAGGTCAAACGACCGCTGCCGCACCCGGTGCAACTGCGCCGGCCGCTGCCAAACGGGTTCGCGCCAAGAAGCCGGAAGGCACTGTTGCTGCCCCGGCTGAGAAAGCAGGAGAATAATCATGCTGCAACCAGCACGCAGAAAATATCGTAAAGAGCAAAAGGGCCGCAACAAGGGCATCTCCCATGCGCGCGGCACCGCCGTGTCGTTCGGTGAGTATGGTCTGAAAGCGGTCGGTCGCGGTCGTATTACCGCCCGTCAAATCGAAGCGGCTCGGCGCGCAATGACGCGTCATATCAAGCGTGGCGGCCGTATCTGGATTCGCATTTTCCCGGATAAGCCGATTTCGCAAAAGCCGGCTGAAGTTCGTATGGGTAACGGCAAAGGCAATCCGGAGTACTACGTCGCTGAAATTCAGCCAGGCAAGGTA
>DHXL01000377.1:0-285 GCA_002415335.1 Oxalobacteraceae bacterium UBA5157 | reverse complement strand
TATTGACTACGTTCGTCGTGCGTCAAGTCGGCCAATAAGAGGAGCGAAATATGAAAACATCTGAACTCCACGGCAAAGACGAGGCGGCGTTGGCCAAAGAGCTAAACGATCTGCTGAAGGCGCAATTCGGTTTGCGTATGCAAATTGCTACGCAGCAGCTGAGCAACACTTCGCAGCTCAAGAAAGTACGCCGCGACATCGCACGCGTAAAAACGGTCATGAATCAGAAGGACGCCAAATAATGAACGATCAAGTGAAACAAGCGCTCAAGCGCACGCTGATTGG
>DHXL01000160.1:4802-6469 GCA_002415335.1 Oxalobacteraceae bacterium UBA5157 | reverse complement strand
CTTCTTAAACGAGCTCATTGAACGAGGGAAAAGACATGGACAATTTTCTGGCGGCGGCAATCGAGGAAGCAAGAAAGGGCCTCGCCGAAGGAGGCATTCCGATCGGATCCGTGCTGGTCATCGATGGAAAAATAGTCGGGCGCGGGCATAACCGGCGCGTGCAAAGGGGCAGCACGATCCTGCATGCGGAAATGGATTGCTTCGAGAGTGCAGGCCGGCTCAAGGCTTCAGACTATCGCCGCGCATGCCTGTATTCGACCCTGTCGCCGTGCGACATGTGCAGCGGCACGGCGCTGTTGTATAAGATTCCGAAAATCGTGATCGGCGAGAACCGGACCTTCCGCGGCCCCGAGGATTATGTACGCTCGCGCGGCATCGAGGTCGAGGTGGCCGACAATCTCGAGTGCCGGGAATTGATGGCGGATTTCATCACGAGAAACCCCCGATTATGGAACGAGGATATCGGGGAGTAATACCGGGACCATGACCGCATCATGACGGTTTGTGGAGCGTCAAATCAGCTTGGAATAGGTCGACGTAGTCGGCTGACTCAGATACTTGTCGAACACCATACCGCTGGCGCGCACGAACAGGCGTCCCTTTGGGGTGACCCGGATGGCCGCCGCATCGATCGTGATCAGCCCGGCATCTTCGTACTGCTTCAGTTGCGACATCTCGCGCGCAAAATAGGACCTGAAATCGATGCCATACTGGAGGTTGATCGCATCGATCTCCACCGGCGCACTGCACATCAAGGTCATGATGATCTGGCGCCGCAGCAAGTCGTCGCTGCTCAAGTCGAAGCCTTTTTCGGTCGGCAGCTGGCCTGCCTCAATGCGCTGATAATAAGCGTTCACGGTCCGTACCGACTGGCTGTACGAATTACCGACCTTGCTGATCGCGGATACCCCAAAGCCGATCAGATCGCACTCGGCGCGCGTGGTGTAGCCCTGAAAATTGCGGTGCAGGCTTTTGTTCAGGCGCGCCCGGTTCAGCTCGTCGTCGGGCTTGGAAAAATGATCGAGCCCGATATACACGTAGCCGGCGTCGAGCAACCTGTGCATCGACATCAGGAAAATCTGCAGCCGCTCTTCGGCCGACGGCAGGTCGCTTTCGATGATCTGGCGCTGCGCCTTGAAGCGGCTCGGCAGATGCGCGTAGTTGTAGAGCGCGATGCGATCGGGCGCGACGCGGATCAGGCTGTCGAGCGTGCGGCCGAAGCTTTCCAGCGTCTGTTTCGGCAAGCCGTAGATCAGGTCGGCGTTGATCGACTGGAAATTCGCGTTGCGGCTTTCCGCCACCGCCTTCTCCACCATTTCGAGCGGCTGGATCCGATTCACGGCCTGCTGCACCGCCGGGTCGAAATCCTGCACCCCGAAGCTGTTGCGGTTAAATCCGAGCTCCGCCAGCATCGCCAGCGTGCCGTCCTTGACGGTGCGGGGGTCGATTTCGACGCCGAGCTCGGCGTCGGGCGCGAAGTCGAAGTGGCTGCGCAACATCGTCATCAACTGGCGCAATTCATCGGAGGTGAAGAAGGTCGGCGTGCCGCCGCCCAGATGCAGCTGCACCGCCTTGCGGTCGCTGCCGATATGCGCTGCCACCAGCGCCATCTCCTTGTCGAGATAGTTCAGATACTCAACCGCACGGCCATGATCCTTGGTGATTAT
>DHXL01000160.1:3278-4647 GCA_002415335.1 Oxalobacteraceae bacterium UBA5157 | reverse complement strand
CAGCTGCACCGCCTTGCGGTCGCTGCCGATATGCGCTGCCACCAGCGCCATCTCCTTGTCGAGATAGTTCAGATACTCAACCGCGCGGCCATGATCCTTGGTGATGATCTTGTTGCATGCACAGAAGTAGCAAAGCGATTCGCAGAACGGCAAATGCACGTAGATCGACAACGGTGGATTGGCGACATTTTTTGCGCGTTGTCCCAGATAGGTCAGATACGACTTTTCGTTGAACGCGGTATTGAAGCGGTCGGCCGTCGGGTAAGACGTGTAGCGCGGGCCGAGTGTGTCGAACTTGCGGATCAGTTCTTCGGAGAGTTCGATATCTGGCGCTGGAAGAGTCATTGGGTTGTCCGGGGTTTGGTCTTTAGATGCATTCTGCCGCAAATCGGTGCTTTCCATACTACAGGCCCGATTGTGCCAAGTTCCGGCACGCTTGTCGACCATCCGCGCGCGCCGCGTTCAGACCATGGCTTCAGTGGCTGTGATCAGCGCCGGATCGTCGGCGTGCTCGAGCAGAATGCGCTTGACGCGGTCTTGCCAGAGCGTCGCGAATTCGCCGGCCTCCTGCGGGGCTGCGACGCCGGCCAGGATTTTTTTCAATAAGGCGCCGCCGCGCGGATCGGCCTCGACCCGGTTCATGTGCATCGCCAGCTGTACCGAGGCGCCGTTATCGGTCCGTTCGAAGCACACCTCGCTCTCCACCGCGCAGGCGAAATACATCAGGTTCTGGCGCCGGAAATCGCGGCCGATGCCCTTGAACCCGCCCAGGCCTGCCGCACCCGTTATCAAGCCGACCACGCTGCTGATGACGCCGGTCACCCCTTCGTCGAGCGGCGACGAGAACCGTACCTGAACCGCGCCACGTTCCGGCGTCTGGTCCGGATACAGCATGGCCAGGGCCCGGCGCGTCATCAGGTAGGCGCCGGCGACCGTCGGGCACGAATGGCCCGCCAGCCGGACGGCATCGAGATACCGGTAGGTAATCATGCCGTCACCGAATGCGCCAAGAAATTCGGCGAGGCCGTCGTGGACGGTAATGCTGGGTACCTGATCGAAGAATGCGGGATGGTTCATGGTAGGTCTTGCCTTTCTGTGCACGACGACGAGCGCCGCAAAGGGGATGCAAATGATGTCGGCGAGGCTACAACAGGCCGAGTTCCAGCTTGACATCGTCGGTCATGCAATCGACGCTCCAGGCCGGCTCCCAGACCAGCTCGACATGCACGGACTTGACGCCCGGCACTTCCCCGACGCAGCCTTCGACGATGCCCGGAAAAGTGCCGGCAACCGGGCAGGCCGGTGCGGTCAGCGTCATTTCGATCTCGATATTTCCATCCGGGTCGATCTCGAGCAGATAGATCAAGCC
>DHXL01000160.1:0-3092 GCA_002415335.1 Oxalobacteraceae bacterium UBA5157 | reverse complement strand
TATTCGGTCGACACAGGCAGGCCGCGGTCCTTCAGCGCCGCCTGCAGGGTGTGCCATGCCAGCGTCGCACACTTCACGCGCGCCGGAAATTCGCGCACGCCGGCCAGCACTTCCAGCTTGCCGAGCGCCGGATCGGGTTCAGCGTCGGCATCGGTGACCATCTGGTGAAATTCCTCGAACAGATGCTCGACCTCGTCGATCTTTTTTCCCTTCAGCGCATCGGTCATCAGCGACGCCGACGCGGTCGAAATCGCGCAGCCGGTGCCCTCGAAGCTCAAGTCCCTGATCACGTCGCCGTCGAGCTGCAGATAGACCGTGATCTGGTCGCCGCACAGGCGGTTGTGGCCATGCGCAACATGGTTGGCGCAGGGCAGCGCATGATAATTGCGCGGCTTCTTGTAGTGGTCGAAGATCACGTCCTGATAGAGATCGCGCAAGTCGCTCATCGCTGAAACATCTCCTGTACCTTGACCAGCCCGGCTACCAATGCATCGATCTCGCCATGCGTGTTGTACAGCGAGAACGAGGCGCGTGCCGTACCCGCGATGCCGAAGCGCTGCATGACCGGCATCGCGCAGTGATGGCCGGCGCGAATTGCCACGCCGTCATTGTCGAGAATGGTGCCGATATCGTGCGGGTGCACACCATCGAGCGTAAACGACAGGATGCTGGCCTTGTGCTGCGCGGTGCCGATGATCTTCAGGCCCTTGATGCCGGCCACCAGGCCGGTCGCATAGTCGAGCAGGTCGCGCTCGTGTTCGGCGATGGCATCGATGCCGACCGCCGACACATAATCAATTGCCGCGCCGAGCCCGATCGCGCCGGCGATATTCGGCGTACCGGCTTCAAATTTGTACGGCAAGTCGTTGTACTCGGTCTGGCCGAACGTAACCGAGCGGATCATGTCGCCGCCGACCTGGTACGGCGGCATCGCGTCAAGCAGCGCCGTCTTGCCGTACAACACGCCGATGCCGGTCGGGCCGAAAATCTTATGCCCGGAAAACGCATAGAAGTCGCAGTCGAGCGCGCCTACGTCGACGCCGAGATGCGCGATCGCCTGTGCGCCGTCGAGCAGCACCGGCACGCCGAGCGCATGGGCGATTTCGACGATGCGCGCGACCGGCGTGATGCTGCCGAGCGCGTTCGACAGGTGCGTGATGGCCACCAGCTTGGTACCCGGCCCGACCAGCTTGGCGAACATGTCGAGATCGAGTTCGCCGGCATCATTCACCGGTGCCACGCGCAACTCCGCGCCGGTCTGCGCGCAGACCATTTGCCACGGCACGATGTTCGAATGGTGCTCCATGGCGCTGACGATGATATTGTCGTCTGCGCTCAGGCGCGGGCGCGCGTAGCTTTGCGCAACCAGGTTGATCGCTTCGGTGGTGCCGCGCACGAACACGATTTCCTGCGTGCCGGCGGCGTTGATGAAGCGCCTCACCTTTTCGCGCGCCGCCTCGTACTGATCGGTGGCGAGCTGGCTTAGCGCGTGCACGCCGCGATGCACGTTGGCGTTGGTGTGACGGTAAAACGCCGCTTCCGCGTCGATCACCGACTGCGGTTTTTGGGTCGTGGCGGCATTGTCGAGATACACCAGCGGCTTGCCGCGCACGGTCTCGCGCAAGATCGGAAAATCCTGGCGCCAGCGGTCGACGTCACTGCCGGCGTGCGGTGTCAGCACTTCGGTCTCTTGCAGCACGTCCGATTCCATTCTCATGATAGCTCCCTCACGCGCTCGCCCTGCGGCAGACGGGCCAGCAGGATCTGCTCCAGCCGGGTGCGCAGAGACACGACCCGGATCCGTTCAATCACGTCATGCGCAAAGGCATGCACCAGAAGATTCCTTGCGACAGCCGCCTCGATGCCGCGCGAACACAGATAGAACAGCTGCGTTTCGTCGAGCTGGCCGACGGTCGCACCGTGGTTGCACTTGACGTCGTCGGCGTGGATTTCGAGCTGTGGTTTGGTGTCGATTTCCGCCTCCTTCGACAGCAGCAAATTGTGGTTGGCCTGATAGGCGTTCGTCTTTTGCGCATGCGGGTGCACGATCACCTTGCCGTTGAACACGGCGTGCGACTGGCCATCCAGCACACCGCGGTAATTTTCATGGCTGGTGCCGTTCGGCTGGCGATGGTCGATGCGCGTGTGGTTGTCCACATGCTGGCGGCCGCCGGCCAGATACAAGCCGTTCAGCGTGGCCTCGCAACCGCTCGCATCGAACACGGTCGTGATGTCGTTGCGCGTCAACGCCGCACCCAGCGTGAACGAGTGCGATTCCAGCCGGCTGTCGCGATTCTGCAGCGCATGGATGCCGGCCACATGGAACGCATCGGCCGCCTCCTGCTGCAGCTTGTGATGTTCGATGCCCGCATTCTCGGCCGCGAAGATGCGCGTCACCGCGTTTGTGAAATAGAGCGCGCCTTCGGCACCGGCGTAATGTTCGACCACGGTGGCCTGGGCACCGGCTTCAGCCACGATCACGTTGCGCAAATGGCTGGCGCCGCCGGCCTCGGTCGACAGGAATAGTAGATGTACGGGCGCCTCCAGCACCGTGCCGCGCGCCAGATGCAGGTAGGCACCGTCGGCCATGAACGCGCTATTCAGTGCGCTGAACGCCGGCGCCTGATCCTCCACGGCCAGGTACGGCTCGAGTGCTTCAGGAGCGCTATTCAATGCGTCCGCGAGGCTGGTCAAGGTCACGCCCGCCGGCAGGCGTCCCGGCGCCGACAGCGCCGGCGCATAGCGGCCGTTGTGAAACACCAGCAGGTGGCTGACTGCATGGTCGAGCGCAAAGCGATCAAGCATCGTGGCGGCGGCACCGGCATCGCGACCGCTGTCGGGCATCGCAAAGAAGGCATGCTTTTCAAACGCGGCGACGCTGGTGTATTTCCACTCCTCGTCGCGCTTGGTGGGAAACCCGTTCTGCGCGAACGAATCCAGTGCCGCACTGCGGATGCTCGCGAGCCATGGCACCCGCGCGCCGGGCAGGATGGCGGCGACGCGCGCGTGATCGGCGAGATAATGGTTGCGGGCTCCGGTGTTCATCGCGTCACCGCCGTGTGTACCCGTTTCGCCTTCACGGCCGGCACCGG
>DHXL01000086.1:1045-3092 GCA_002415335.1 Oxalobacteraceae bacterium UBA5157 | reverse complement strand
AGATGTGTATAAGAGACAGGGTGTATGGATGAGGTCGCTCACCGTTTCCAGTAAGCCGTTTGCGACTTTCTCGGGGTCGACATGGAAACGCCCTTCGGAGATCGCGGCTTTGATTTGTTCCACCTTGCCGGAGTCGAACACGCTGGTGTTGGCGACCAGCGACGTCAGTGCCTGCGCCTGCGTTGACAAATGGACACTGTCCGACGATGCCTTACCGGCACCGGCCTTGTCAGTGCCCTTGCTGGCGCGCGTCTGCGCCGTGCCGACGCTGAGACCCGCGGTTTTCTTGATTGAGTCGTCGATTTTCACGGTATTTTCCTCATACTGGTTTAGGGCTCTCGCCACCGTCTTGCCTCATTATCGGCGATATTACCCCAAACTTTAGGTTCCTACTGTCGGCGCGCCTGCCCGACCGTTCTCAGCCGGTATCAATAACTTACCTGCAGTATCCCGCCCAGTTTCGCGATGCCGCTGATGACCTGTCCCCCCGGCATGCGGGCCTGCACCACCTGTCCCTCGGCTGCATTGTTCAAGGCCTTGCCTTCTGTCGACACGCTGAAACCGGCCCCCGTCGACACCAGCCGCACGGTCTGCCCCTGCTGTACCGCTCGCTGGCTGCGCAAGGCATCCTGGCGCAGCGGCGAGCCTGCCGGCAGCGACGACAAGACGGTCCGGCCCAAGGCCTGGGATGCATCGGTGATAATGCCCGGCGGTAATGTGGCGAGATCGCCGTGCAGCCTGGTGATATCGGCCTGGCCGATGGTTTGGCCTTGCGCCAATGGTGCCGCGGCGGCGAGGTAATCGGCCAGCACCCTCACGGTTGCCGATATATAGATGACCCACGGCGTCGGCACGTTGCAGCGCACGCCGACCGTAGTCTTGCCCCATGCGCGGCTGCCATTCGGCAAGAATGGTTCGAGTGCGGCGCAGGCGGCCAGATGCAGGCGAGGATCGATTGGGCCGAGTGTGACGCTGACCTGGCCGGGCAGCCCGGCGGCCTGAGTCCGCAGAAATTGTTCGGTCACACGTCGTATGGGCGCCGTGTCTTGACGCGCGACTTGTGCCAGTACCCAGCCGGAGTGTGCGCAGAGCAGGATAAGCAATAGTCTTGTGATCATTTTCATAATGACGGCGTCCGATAGGAAGTCCCTGTCGCTTAGGGATGTATTCCATGATCCATGTTACGGACTGGACGCCCGCGTAAAGCATGGAATAGACCGGCGTTTTATCGTCTTATTGGCCGATCAAATGCGGGGTCGCCTTCGTATGATCCATCCTATACAAATCCATTCCAAATCCATTATCGGTATCGGCGGACACTTCTTTAACCGATGATTTCCGGAGGCGACGATGATCAGCAGACTTGATGACTACTTGCGTTTCAACGAGACCGCGCTCAACCTGCGTGCGCAGCGCCAGCAATTGCTCGCGTCGAACATTGCCAACGCCGACACGCCAAACTACAAGGCGCGCGACATCGATTTCAACAAGGCCTTGCAAGGAGCGATGGCGCGAACCGGAACGGCGGCGCCGGAGGACTTGACGAAAACCTCGGCGGCACACTTGTCCGGCGCTGCCATGAACAGCGTTGGCGGAGCGTCATTGTTATACCGGGTCACGCAACAAGGAAATATCGACGGCAACACGGTCGAGATGGACGTCGAACGTAACCAGTTCACCGACAACGCGCTGCGCTATGAAGCCGGCCTGACGCTCATCAGCGCGCAGATCAAGAATATGCTCACCGCGATTCAAGGGTAATCATCATGTCGCTATTTAATATTTTTACCGTTGCCGGTTCGGCCATGACCGCCCAGTCGCAACGGCTGAATGTGGTCGCCAGCAATATCGCGAACGCCGACAGCACCACCAGTTCCACCGGGCAGCCGTACCGTGCGAAGCAAGTCGTGTTCAGTGCGGTGCCGCTAGCCGGCGCGGAAGCCAGCGGCGTCAAGGTGCAGCAAGTGGTGGAAGACGCCTCGCCGCCCAAGCTGATCTATGACCCCAAGAGTCCGCTGGCCGACGAAAAAGGTTATGTCGCGATGCC
>DHXL01000086.1:0-790 GCA_002415335.1 Oxalobacteraceae bacterium UBA5157 | reverse complement strand
GGTCAGTAAGAAAGGAATTTCAATGAGCACGATACCAACTGATTCAGTTTCCTCCAGCCTGATGGCATCGATGAATCCGGCCAAGGCAAGCGCAGCATCGACCGCCGCGGCAGCGCAGGACCGCTTCATGACGCTGCTCGTGACGCAAATGAAAAATCAGGATCCGCTCAATCCGCTCGATAACGCGCAAGTGACGAGTCAGTTGGCGCAGCTATCGACCGTCACCGGCGTCGACAAGCTCAACACCACGCTCGAAAGCTTGATGGGAAGCTATCAATCCAGTCAGTCGTTGCAAGCCGCTGGCATGATCGGCCACGGCGTCTTGACGGCGGGATCAAACCTGACGCTGGCCGGTGGCCACGCGATTTTGGGAATCGACCTTGCCGAGCCGGCCGACACGGTGCGGGTGAGCATCAATGACGCATCGGGCGCGACCGTGCGCACGATCGATTTGGGCGCGAAGGATGCCGGTACGCTGCCGCTGACGTGGGATGGCATGACCGACAGCGGGGCTGCTGCAGCCGACGGCCAGTACACATTCGACGTGACCGCGACGCGCGGTGGCCAGAAGATAACCGACGCCGCACCGCTCGCATTCGGCAGCGTCGCGAGCGTCTCCACCGGAACGCAGGGCGTCAAGCTGAATGTGCCGGGCATCGGCGCTGTCGGCCTGACCGATATCCGTCAGATTCTTTAATTCACCCAGACAGTTCGCGACATCGAGGAGAAATAAAATGAGCTTTGAACAAGGGTTAAGCGGTCTGAATGCGGCGTCGAAGACTCTGGAAGT
>DHXL01000176.1 GCA_002415335.1 Oxalobacteraceae bacterium UBA5157 | reverse complement strand
TTCAACTGGCAAATCGCGATCGCCCTGATTCCGGGCCTGGCGGCGCGCGAAGTCGCGGTCGGTGCACTCGGCACCGTCTACGCGCTGTCGGCCACCGGCGACCAGCTTGCGACTACGCTGACGCCGATGATTGCGGCGACCTGGACGCTGCCCACCGCGCTGTCCCTGCTGGCCTGGTATGTATTCGCGCCGCAGTGCATCTCGACGCTGTCGATCGTCAAACGCGAAACCAATTCATGGAAGCCGGCGCTGGCGATGGCCGCGTACATGTTCGCACTGGCATATCTGGCGTCGTTTGCGACCTATCAGATCAGCCGCATCTTGCTGGGTGGGGCCGGGTGATGCAGCAAGCGATCGTATATCTGATCGTGGCTTACGCTGCCTGGGCGGTCGGCAGGCGTTATGCGCCGCTGTCGTGGCGGCGCCGCGCGAGCGCCTGGCTGCATGCAAGATTTTCCGCGCTGGGCTGGATGCGGATCGCGGACAAGTTCCTGCCGCGCGCGAACGCCGGCACTTCCTGTTCTGACGGTTGCAGCAGTTGCAGTCGCTGCCCGCCGTCCGACAAGGCCGCGCCGGGCAATGAATCGACCGTCACGCCCGACGCACTGCGGCGGACCATTCGGCGCTAGCGTCGCGCGCCACACGGCACACGTCAGTCGATCGAGGCATGCGCGCGATAGTGCCGGAAGGCGTCGCGTATATGTCCCCTGAGGAGTTCGTCATCCCATGGCTTGGTCAGAAACTTGTATACGGCACCCCGGTTTACCGAGTCGGTGATCGCCTCGAGGTCGACAAAGCTGGACAGGATGATGCGCATGGTGTCGGGATAAAGCTGCTTCACGACGTTGAAAAACTCAGCGCCCGACATCACCGGCATGCGCTGGTCGCAAACGATGACCTGGACCGGATTGAGCGCCAACAATTCAAGTGCTTCCTCGCCGCTGGACGCGGTCAGCACCCGATAAGCGTCATGCCGCACCACGCGTCTCAGTGCGGCCAGCATCTTCGGTTCATAGTCCACCAGCAATAAGGTACGTTGCGCGTCCGGCGCCGACGTCGGCAGGGCGAGATGCCGATCGGCATGCAGCAGCGCTTCGAATTCGTCGGCCTCAACCGCGTGGCTGAAATAGAACCCCTGGATTTCATCGCATCCCCGCGCCAACAGGTAAGCCAGTTGGCCCTCGGTCGCGACCCCTTCTGCCACCACCCGCAAATTGAGGCTGTGCGCCATCGCGATGATGGCGGTGGCGATCGCTGCGTCTTCCGGATTGCGCGTGATGTCGGTGATGAACGCGCGGTCGATCTTGACGAAGTTGAACGGGAAGCGCTTGAGGTAAGCCAGGGAGGAATAGCCGGTGCCGAAATCATCGAGCGACAGGCGCAAGCCGAGTTTGCGCAAAGCGCGCAACGTCGCCGCAGCCTCGTCCGGGCTCGCCATCACCACCGATTCGGTCAGTTCCAGCTCGAGGTAATTCGGCGCCAGCCGATGGCGGGCGAGGGCCTCGCTCAATACTTCCTGCAACGGGGACTTCATCAACTGCACAGCCGACAGGTTGACCGCGATCGGGACCGCGCTCACATCGCGCGCGAGCCATGCCGCCTGCTGCGCGCATACACTGTCTATCACCCATTTTCCGATTGGAACGATGAGACCGGTTTCCTCCGCCAGCGGAATGAATTCAGCGGGCAGGACGAGGCCGTTGTGCGGGTGCTTCCAGCGGATCAATGCTTCGGCCGCGACGATCTGGCCACTGCGCAAATCGACCCGCGGCTGGTAATGCAGCACGAACTGGCCTTGCGCCAGCGCTTCGCGCAGATGCTCCTCCAGTTCCAGCTTATGCGTGATCCGGGCATTGATCTCGGACGTGTAATACGCGTACCGCTCGCCCGTGCTCTTGGCATGCTTGAGCGCTGACTCGGCATGTCTGAACAAGGTTTCGGCGTCTTCTCCGTCGACCGGATAGACCGCCACGCCGACGCGTGCGCCGATCCGGAAGTCTCTTTCGTCAATTTTGAAAGGTGCGGCCAGCGGGCCGAAGACGTGCGTATCCAGGACCTCCACCGCATCAAGATCGGTGAGCCGGGTCGCGAACCCGAACATGTCGGCGCCGATACGTGCCAGGCCGCAGCCGACTTCCGGCGCGCCGCTCAATCGCTGCGCTACCATCTGGAGCAACCGGTCTCCGGTGTGGCGGCCGAACACGTCATTCAATTGCTTGAAGCGTTCCAGGTCCATCAGAACCACGCACATCATCGCGTTCTCATGTTTTACCTGAGCCACGAAATTGGCCAGCCGATCATGGAACAGACTGCGATTCGGCAGTCCCGTCAAGGAATCGAAGTAGGCCAGATGCTGCAGCCGCTCTTCCTGTTTGAAATATTGAAGGGCAAACGAGAGATCGCCTGCGAGTTCGCTCAGCAGCTTGAATTCCGCATCGTCGAAATAATCGGCCGCGGCGGCGAACAGCACCAGCACCGCCACGACGCGCTGATCGACGAACAATGGAAATGCCGCAACGGCATGCTTGCCCTGTCGCGCGAAATCCGTGCCGAGCGACACCAGTGAAGCGTCGGTTTGAATATCGTTACAGACAACCGGCCGCCGCTCGCGTACGGCCCGACTTGGCGGCCAGTCGCTTTGGAAAGCACCGGCTTGCACCGTAAACCCGCTCTGTTCCTCCAGGGCAGGGGCTTTGCCGGCCCATGCGACGATCCGGCAACCCAGCGCGTCGGGATCGATGGCGGCGATGTAGGCTGTCACGAACGCGCCTTCCATTGCCGCGATCCGGCATGCTTCCTCGAATAATTCCTGCTGGTCGCGTATCCGTACGATGGCTGAATTAATGCCGCTCAACACTGCATAGATGCGGCTCAGCCGGATGATCTTTATTTCGGCGTGCACGCGTGTTGTGACATCCTGCGCGAGCACAAATTTGCACGGTCGGCCACCAAAGGTCAGCGTGTGCGAGCTGATCTCGACGTCGATCAGCGTCCCGTCTTTTTTTCGATGTTGCCACGGGCCGGACTTCTCGAGTTCACCGCCGGCGGCGTTGTCCAAATTTTCGTGCAGCTTGAGCAACTCCTTTTCGGGCCGGATGTTCTCGATGGTCATAGCAAGGAACTCAGCTTCGCTATAGCCGTATTGCGCGATTGCGGCGTCGTTGACTGCGAGAAATCGAAGCGTATGCAAATCGTAGATCCACATCGGGACCGGGTGCGCCTGAAACAAATCTGGAAGGGGTGTGTCTTTTTGCTGTGCCATGGGTAACGTGAATAGATCTAACGGGTCGTTCGCCTGCCATCAGCCGCGCCCGGCTGCATCGTGATCGCAGCGGCTTGCTGATGAACATAAGTTTAATCGTAATATCAAGGCAAGAGAAGCAGCGTCCCACCCGAGCGTGGTCCGGATGCAAAGTTGTCGACTCACAATCGCGCGAAATCGTTGACGCTTATCAAAGAGAAATGCGAAGTCTCCCAGTATCGTAACAAATGGGTGGCGCATTCGATCTATGACAACGACCTGGAGATACACATGGACAAGACAATTTGCGCCGCGGCACTGCTGGCTTTGGTATGTAGCGGTATGCCGGCCGCGGCCCAGCAAACCAGAGCGGCAGACCGCGCGCCGGAGAAGCCGGCCGCGGCCAACCCGGCCGAATTCGACAAGCGGATGGCGCAGGTGCAAGAGGATGTCAACAAGATGCAGGAGCAGATGGCCAAGATCCGTCAGACCCAGGATCCGCAAGAGCGACAGCGGCTGCTGCAGGAGCATTGGACCACGATGCAGAGTGCGATGGCGATTATGCACGAAACAGGCGGGCCGGGGATGATGGGCGGCCCCGGCATGATGGGATGGGTAGGCGGTCCGGGGGGACGAGGTGGCATGATGGGCTGGGGAGGCATGCGCGACTACTATTCGAAACTCACGCCGGAGCAACTAAAGCAGCGTCAGTACATGACCGACCAGAGATTGCGTATGCAGCAACTGATGATGGAACAGATGTCGCAACAAAACTATTGGATGGGACAGCCGCCCGCCGCCGCGCCGAAATAAGAGGTGCGGCGAGCGCGGTGGCCATGCGCGGCGTCAACCCCGATCTTTATTCTTTGATTGCGCTCGGCTCCCGATGAGACACTACAGCGAAAGTGCTCTGCTGACCGATCTTTACGAGCTGACGATGTTGCAGGCGTATTTTTCACGCGGCATGAATGAGCCGGCGGTGTTCGAATTTTTTGTGCGCCAAGTGCCGGGCGAGCGCAACTTCCTGATGGCGGCCGGATTGGCGCAGGTACTGGCCTATCTGACCGGCCTGCGGTTCGAGCAAGAGGATCTTGCATGGCTGCGCGCCAGCGGTAAATTTGATCCGGACTTCATAGAATCGCTAAGAGATTTCCACTTCTCCGGCGATGTCGACGCCATGCCGGAGGGAACAATTTTTTTTGCAGATGAACCGATTTTGCGCGTGACCGCACCGTTGCGCGAGGCGCAATTTATCGAAAGCCGCGTGATAAACCTCTTGCACTATCAGACGCTGGTAGCCTCCAAAGCGGTCCGCTCGGTAATCGCGGCACAGGGCCGGCGGCTGATCGATTTCGGCTTGCGGCGCGCGCATGGCGCCGAGGCCGCAGTGCTGTCGGCGCGCGCCAGTTACATCGCCGGTTTCGATGGTAGCGCCACGGCGGTGGCCGCGCCGCTGCTTGATATTCCCGTGTTCGGCACCATGGCGCATTCGTTCGTGCAAGTGCACGATTATGAAACGGATGCGTTCGCCACATTTGTCCGCGCATACCCGCACAATGCGACCTTGTTGATCGACACCTATGACACCGAATCAGCCACGCGCCAGGTCGTGCGCCTCGCGCAATGGCTGCAGGAAGATGGCGATATCCGTATTCAGGCGGTGCGGATCGATAGTGGTGATCTGGATGCGGTAGCGCGCCGGGTTCGGCAGATTCTCGATGCGGGCGGATGCCGCGATATCGGAATCTTCGCCAGTGGAAACCTGGACGAATACGCACTGCAGGCGCTGGTGCAAAGCGACGCGCCGATTAATGGATTCGGCGTTGGCACGCGCATGAACACGTCCAGTGACGCGCCCTATCTGGACTGCGCCTACAAACTCGTCGAGTATGCGGGCCAACCGCGCCGCAAGCGCTCCAGCGGCAAGGCGACATGGCCGGGCAGCAAGCAGGTATTTCGCCACTACGATGCGCAGGGTGTAATGAGTGGCGACACCTTGACCTCGCAACATGATGCCGTCGTCGGGGAGCCGCTGTTGCAGGCGGTGATACGCGGCGGCAAGGTGCTGGAACCATCGCCGCCGCTGGCGGAAATCCGCGCATACGCACGGTTGCAGATGGCCGGCCTGCCCTCCGCCTTGCGAGCATTGACGGCGGCACCGCCCTACGCGGTGACGGTCTCCAGCGCGCTGCATGAGGCGACGCGGCTCACGGATGAACGACAGCGCGCGCTGGCCGACGCCGATCGCGTCCATTGGGGGGGATGAGTTTGAATGCCGACCAGGATAAATCAAGAATGCGGCGGATCCCAATCTGGTACTGGCTGGTGATACCGCTCATTTTCATGTTGGTTCAAGTGACGATCGAGGCGCAGCGCACCGCGCCGCTTGCCTACAGCGACTTCAAGCACTTGTTGAAGGCGGGAAAAGTGGAGAACCTCCTGATCACCGATGATGCGATCAAGGGGACGCTTCGCCTGGACGGGATCGAAAAGATACTGCCGAAGCAGAAGGCCGACGCGCTGAAACAAGCGGGCCAGGCTGAGCGCGCATTCATCTCCGTCAGGGTCAATGATCCGGCGCTGGTACCGGATATGGACGCTGCCGGCGTGCACTATGCAGGCGAGGTCAGGAGCGAGTGGCTTTCCACACTTTTTTCGTGGCTATTCCCGATTGCACTGTTCTTTGCCGTGTGGGGCTATGCGGCAAAAAAATCGGGGCTGTCATCGGGCTGGGCGCTTGATATCGGCAAAAGCAAGGCGCGCGTCTACATGGAGCACAAGACCGGCGTGACCTTCGATGATGTGGCCGGCATCGACGAAGCGAAGGACGAATTGATAGAGGTCGTCGAATTTCTAAAGAACCCACAGCGTTACCGTCGACTCGGAGGGAAGATTCCCAAAGGCGTGCTGATCGTCGGCGCGCCAGGGACCGGCAAGACGCTGCTGGCGAAGGCAGTCGCGGGTGAGGCGGCGGTGCCGTTCTTTTCCATCAGCGGATCTGAATTTGTGGAAATGTTCGTCGGAGTCGGCGCCGCGCGCGTGCGCGACCTGTTTGCACAGGCGGAGCAGAAAGCGCCGTGCATCATTTTCATCGACGAGCTGGACGCGCTCGGAAAGGCACGCGGGATCAGCACCATCGCGGGCGGACACAGCGAGCAGGAACAGACCTTGAACCAGTTATTGGTGGAGATGGATGGATTCGACACCAACAAGGGCGTGATCATCCTGGCGGCCACCAACCGTCCGGAAATCCTCGATCCTGCGCTGCTGCGGCCCGGCCGGTTTGACCGCCATATCTCACTCGACCGGCCCGATCTGAAGGGCAGGGAAAAAATCCTTGCGGTACACACGAAGCACGTGATCCTTGCGCCGGAAGTGGACCTCACCCCGATTGCCGCGCGCACCGCCGGGTTTGCCGGTGCCGATCTGGCCAATCTCGTCAATGAGGCAGCACTGCTGGCTGCGCGGCACAACAAGGACAAGGTCGAGATGAGCGATTTCGACGAAGCCATCGATCGCATCGTGGCGGGCCTCGAAAAGAAAACCCGCGTCATGAATCCGCAGGAGAAGGAAACAGTGGCGTATCACGAGGCGGGCCATGCGCTGATCGCCGAATTTCGCAGCCATGCCGACCGGGTCGCCAAGATTTCGATTATTCCGCGCGGCATTGCCGCGCTGGGATATACGCAGCAACTGCCAACCGAGGACCGCTATTTGCTCAAGAGGTCGGAACTGCTCGATCGTCTCGATGTCTTTCTGGGCGGGCGCGTCGCTGAAGAACTGGTGTTCGGCGATGTCTCGACCGGTGCCCAGAACGATCTTCAGCTGGCGACCAACATGGCACGGCATATGATCACCCAATATGGCATGAGCGACCGCTTGGGGCTCGCGACTTTCGAGGAAGTGCGCGCGCCGTTTCTCAATCCGCTCTCGCTGCCGGAGAAAAAAATCTACAGCGAACGTACGGCTGAAACGATCGACGCGGAAATCGCGAAGCTGCTCGATGAAGCGCATCAGCGCGTTCGCGGCACGCTGAGTGCCAAGCGGAGATTGCTGGATCTGCTGGCCAGCATGCTGCTGGAGAAAGAGACAGTGGACCGCGCAGCGCTCGATGCGCTGATCAAGGAGCACGACGCGGCAGCGACGCCGACGCGGCAGGTGGAGGGCAGCCACGCGGCATAGCGTCGCTAGGATGCCACCCGGCCCTTCCCGGCACGCCTTGAGATTCCGCGACGCACGTGTTCCGGCCACGGCATCGTCAATGAGCGCTGCAGCAGCGCTTCGAATTCGGAAACAAATCGCTTGACGAGGACGGCAGGGTCGGGCACCCGTTTGACGTCCGTCACCACGCCAAAATCGATCTGGCCCGCATAACTGAGAATGCTGATTCCCATGCCGATGCCGCCCGACTGCGGGACCCAGAATACTTGCCGGGTAATGCGCTTGCCGGCGAAATAGCGCGGCTCCTGTGGACCGCGCACGTTCGTCATGACCGCGCTTGCGTTGGCGGCAAGCGTTTCCAGGATTTTCTCCTTGACGGCGACCGGCGCAACCCCCATGCCTGCAAGAATACCGAGTGCGACCGTCGCCTGCTGCGAATTCTTGAGTTCCAGCATGCGTCTTCGTACCTCCAGAACCCGCTCGACCGGATCTTCTTCTCCGAGAGGAAGACTCAGGAAAACCATGCCAAAGTGATTGCCCAACTCCCTGACCGGTCCGGGCGGACGCAAATTCACCGGTACCAGCGCGCGCACCTCGACCCCTTCCACCAGATCGCCCTGTTCGAGAAGATAGACGCGCAGCGCCGCCGTCACGCAGGACAGCAGCACGTCGTTGACCGAAGACGCGAGCGCTTCGGCAACCGCCTTCACTTCGAACAGCGACAGCGGTTCGGCCCACGCAACACGCTTCATGATGCCGAGCGAGCCTTTGAAGCGGGTGTCCGAATCCGGCGCCATATTGGCGATGAAGGCAAGCTGGCCGGCGAGGTCCAGGCCGACCTTCGCCTGCGCCACTGCGTGAGACGGATTCTCGATCCAGTCGCTTCCGGTTTCGACCACCGACCACGCGATTCTGGCTGCATCGCCCATCGCTTCGGTGACCGGTCCCAGCAGTCGCTCCCAGGCGCTGCGCTTGCTGCTGCGTCGGCCGATATCGACTGCCGGCGCAGCAGGTTTGTCGGGATTGATGTCGGTCAGCGACGCCATTACGTGCGTCATGGCGAAGCCGTCGCCGTAGCAATGGTGAATGCGCAGCACCATCGCGCTGCCGCCGTTGGCGCCGTCGATGACATGAAATTGCCACATCGGCTTGGTCGGGTCGAGCGGCGTGCTGATCAGGTCGCTCACCATCTCCTCGAGTTCGGCGGAACCTGCGGTGCCGGGCAGGGCAATGCGGCGCACATGCCAGTTCAGGTCGAAGTCAGGATCCATTTCCCAGGCAGCACCGCCGCCATTCGTCACCACGCGCTGGCGAAATCGATGGAAGCACAGGAAGCGGGTCCGTACGACTTCCCTTACTTCCGATAAATCCAGGTGCTCGGCGAACATCAGCACGCCGCAGATCATCATCAGGTTGGTGGGACGATCCATCCGCAACCATGCGGTATCGATCATCGACAAGGGCTCTCGCTCGATCATGATTCGGCTATTCAAAAAGGGGGCGTTTGACGAAAGGAGAATTAAAGTACGTTGAACTAAACCGCTACGCGGT
>DHXL01000058.1 GCA_002415335.1 Oxalobacteraceae bacterium UBA5157 | reverse complement strand
ATTTACACCAGCCATGCCGGCGCCCACCACATTGATGGCTCGTCGCCAGAGGCTCGGATCGGATTGGGTTGCGACTGGCACAGCACTGCTGGCGTCAGTCTTCATTTGATCGATGATGGAGGGCGCCGGAGCGCTGGGCTGCTCCGATCCAGCGTCTTGCATCATTTGATCGATAATGTTGGCCATCAGTACGCTCCAATCTGATGCAAGGCATTCGCCTTATTGATGAAAGCCGGATCCATTTTTTGCGCGGCTTGCAAAAATGCCTTGCCCTGCGGGGTGCCGGGGCCGAGATTCTTGTACTGCCAAAGCTTGGGATCGGCGTTCGTGTCGAATATCTGCTGCTTTACTTGATAACTTACAGGATCATTCGCATTGAAATGAGGAGTAAGTAGCGCAGTTTTCGCTTGCGTCATTTGCAAGGATGGAGCAAGCGCATCGACGGCTTGACTCATCGCGGCCTGCGTCATGTGCCGATTTGGATAGGCCGCCCCTAACATGGCGCGTAATGCGTCCGAGCCTTGCGGGCCCATACCGAGCGAAGTTGAAATCTGGCTCGCGTTTTTGTCAATAAGGTCGGACGCCGTCTTTGCATCGGTTGCAGACGGCATGCCGGCTAGCGACAGGAGCGTGTTCAGATAATCGCGTCTCTCATTTTCACCACCAGTAATCGCCTTCGCACCCAAGTCCTTGATCGTCTGTAATCTCGAAATAGTGGTTTGTGCATTAGAATTTTGATTCGAAAGCGTGGTGAAATTGTCTTTCATTACGTTCAGCTTATTATTTGCCGCAGTGTCCGCTCCCGCCGCCAATCCTACTGGCATGCCAAGTCCTTGAGCCTGCGATCCTTGACCATCAGCTTGCTCAACAATCTGCTTAACTGTCCTTGGCTTGAAAGTGCCGTCCGCAATATTGTAAGGAGAGCTGCCGGGAGCTGCGGGCGTTACGGAATTTACACCTTCTTGCACTGCGGCGGCGGTTCCAGCTTTTGCGGCATTAAATCCTTTCGGTGTACCTGCAGTTATATTTCCATTGGCGTCTGGCATAGTGTATTGAATGCCGTGCTGATCCGGCGCATTGAAAAATGGCTTCCGAGTAAGAGGGTCGAGCGCCCATGCGCCTGGCCTTACCGATTCCGGCGCAATGTATCCGGATTTGGCCGCGACCGCTTGCAGTCCTTGTTGATACTGCGGGCTATTCTTGCCATAGGCCGCAGCTAGGTTCTTCATTTCCGGCGTATCTTCAGTATTCTTCGCATACACGTCTGCCTGTATTTGCGCGAGCTTTGCCATCCCGCCAGGTTGGGCAAGTATTTGCTGGATCAGAATCGGGCTCATGCCAGCAAATGGTGATTTCGCACCCGCTGACCGCTGAACCGGTGCCGGTTGCGCTACTGGCGCAGCTGATTGAGTTGGCGATTGCGCCGGGTCCGCGACAGGCTGCGTTTGCTGAAAATCAGCCACACCAGTTGCAAACGCCTTTGGATCTGATTTGGCCAGCGCCACTTGTTGCGCAGGCGTTAGCTTAGATAAATCCAAGCCTTGTCGTCCAGTCCCTTGCGTCCATACCGTATTTGGGTCAGTCAACGATGGAGATGTCGGAGCCGATAGCGATGCGGCCAAGACAGCCTTTCCGACTGGATCGCCAGCCGCGGCGGTATTTGCAATGCTTTGTGAGTTTAGCCCAAACATGCCGGAACCCAGTTGCATAGGTGGCGGTTCTGCCTGTGGGGGCGCCGCGTTAGTGGTTTGGCTTGACGTCAGCGGTTGACCAATGCCTGACGGTTGAGCCGGCGCAGGGGATTGCGTAGGTGTTTGACTTGTCGGTGTTCCTGCGTCTGATTGGCTCTGCCCTGATAACATCTGAGCAATGCGCCATGTATTGGAGTCGTAATTCTTTGCCAGCCCCATCTGCTGCTTGTCCAGCGCGGATTGGCGGTTCGTCCCCATCAGCCCCTGCGCGAGTTTGGAGATGTACTGCATGGCCGATGGCGCGACATAATGTCCGCTAATCATCTGGCCTTGTTGCGGCGTCAGCGAATCCTGCTGCAGTATTTCCGCTATTTTTCGTTGACGATCGATCGCCTGCAGCTGCACCTGCATTTGCATCTGACCGACCATGCCGGAACTAGGATCAATTGCCGATCCATCAGGATTCAGAATATCTGCCATTTCTATCCTTGTTGTAATTGTTGGGAATGGCCATCGGTCTGCGCCAGTTCCATTTGATCAGGATCTTCCATGAAAATACGTCTTGTTTCGTCGGCTTTGAACTTGGCCATGTCTGCCTCTGCAAACGCGAGCATCCCTTGGTCCGCAGGAGTAATGGTCACCGATTGACCCGCCGCCAGTGCTTCAAACACATCGTTCCATTCCACTCGACCCATTGGATCTTCGTTCACCAAACACCCAAAAGCGCCATTCGTCTCTTGTTCGAACCTTGCGCCAAAAAATACGACGTTCATTTCACTCTCCAATTTTTCCAGTTTGTTCTGAGCCGCCGCAGTCACGCAGCGATTGGTTCGCGACAGGAATCAAGCAGCCGATTAATGTCCTTCGGGTCATAGCGCAAGGATCGCCCGAGCCGAATCGAAGGCAATGGCAATCTGTGAATCGTACTAACCGACAGATCTAGAAGGGACGAAACCTCCGATAGTGTTAGGTACGCACCCGATTCCATCTTCTTCCCTGCTGCTTTGGTTTGCACCACATCAAAATCATTATTCATTTGGCAGTCTCCGTAAGCGGCCATCAGCGGCCATCAGTAACCATCAACTCCCGCACTCATAGTTCAGGAGTCGCCCGATTATTTATTCTAGATTTTTCGCGTATCAAATGGCGTCGTTTTTTGATACAGATTCAACGCCTTCAAAATGTCCCTGTATGCCTGGGGCTTTGATATTCCAAATCGGGCCGTAAGCCGTGCTGCGATGGTCGTCCGCGAAACCTTCACTTCGTGCAGTCTGAGTGCAAACGCGATCCGCTCGCCTCGCTGAATGGCTTTGCATCCATGCGCCGTACCGATCGCGCACACAAGTGTTTTAAACATCTGCTTTGCGGACTCATCAGCGTCAAGCGCGTCGATCCCTGCAATGATTTGTTGAATGGCGAAGGCTCGCATTGACGGTTACCCCGCTTCGCTCGTTTGCTCAGCTAACAGACGAAAAACATCAGCGCAAGGCTTCCCCCTTTGGCGGCTCAGAATGCTCATTCTGCCGACTCCCCTGAAATCGGGTTCATACCGTGCCCGATCAGCCATTCGTCTCTGGTGACTGTGGGCCGTGGTTGTGGCGTCATCTCCAGCGCTCTTTCACTGCTGCGCAGCGGCTGCATGACATAGCACGGCTGCGGTCCCATTTCGTTTTTCGTTGCTGAAACGATTTCGTCGCGAGCGCGGTCAAGAAATACGTCTTCCCTTTCTTTCGGTAGTCGCTTAATCATTTGGCCGCCCGGCCCTTTTACGTGGTCGTATTCGCCTTCGCCGCCGAATCGTGAAATGATGACTACGAGGTCATCTGTCCCATTCGTGCCTTCGAGTTTTGCCAGTCGTTTGCTAAGTGTGCTCATTTTGTCTTTCCTTCCAATGCAGCAATGCGCTGCTCGAGTTCCTGCGTTTCGATTGCCTTGCGGCGCTGCTCAACGATTCCCGATAGTGAGATACCTTCACCCGGCAGCAAGTCGCCTCTTCCAACCGCGTCAAGAATGGCCTGCTGTGCTGCATTAATTCCGGCGATCGTGTCCATGGGCGGCAGATCCACGTTGACAGGCCGCTCGCGCATCGGAGGAACTAGCCGCTCCAGCACCAAACGAGCCGCTTGCAGATCGCCGCCCTTAGCGGCCGCCGTGACTACCTTCGCGATGGCCTCAACATCCTTTTCAAGCACCGCTAGGGCGAGCGTGGTCGCTTTGTTGCGCGTTCCCTTTGGCTTCCCTTTCGGGTTGCCTGATTGCCCTGGCTGGAAGCCCGGACGCAATGCTTTGGTCTTTGCTGTCGCGGTCATTTCGTTGCATCCAACGGTGAATTTTCAACGAGGCCGCCAGCCGCCACGGTCCTTGCCTCCGAATACCCAAGGCACACACGCAGGCCGGTAGACGGTTGCCCCCGCATTTCGGAAAACACTCGTTCCTTGAACTGCGCCTCGGTTTCGGAATGGATGCGCGCCCACTCATCGCCGCCGAACTGAATGCGCTGCAGCTCGCCCGGTGGGTCGTTTTGCTCGCCCGGGCTAACGAAATGAATGTGAATCAGACTGATTTCATCGGTTGAATTTGGGTTGAGTCGAATTTCCAGCCGATCAACTCGAGCGTTAAGCCTCATAAATACGTTCCTTTTGTTGTTTGCTGCCCTGTGTGAGTGCTGTCCATGGTCATGCTGCTACCCTCAAGTCGTTTGTAGTAAATGGATATGGATGGCCGTTTTCAGCGCACCAGTGATGTAGCCGGATATATCCGTTCTCTGCGTTCTGCTCGTACCCGGCGCGATGCGCGGCCGCCAACGTCGACCAGTAGCGCCGCATCGGTTCGAAGTTTTCGCGCATGTGTGCCTTGACCTCCTCGATGTCGGCCGGCGTCCAGCCGTACCGGTTGGCCAGATAGGCGAAGTCCTTCAGGAAGGATTTAGAGACTTTCATCGGCCCAATCCTTTCCTGCGGCACCGGGTATCTGCACCTCGACCGCATAGCCGTCACGCGCCAGGCGTCTGGCCAGATTGAACGATGCTGCCTGCCCTGCCCAAGATGCGCCGGCATCGTTGTCGCCGGCGATCAGCACTTCCTCGACGCCGGCCGGCGGCACCCATGATTCGAGCAACACCGCATTCGTTGCTGCCCAAACCGGGACAGCGAAGCGACGAGAGGCCGCCAGCGCCGTTTCTATGCCCTCGGCAATACCGATGCGCCGGCCGGTTGCGCCGAGACGCACTGAGGCCGTTTGCAGCGGTTTGCCCTGCATGAACTTCTTGACCTCGGGCACTGCCGCCTTGTTGCCGTCTGCTGTCAGGTAGGTCCGGTGAATTGATGCGCCGGTACCGTCCGGGTACCGCATCATGGCCAGCATCGCCGGGTGCGCGCCGCCGTCGCTGTGCTTCAGGTTCGGGTGAAAGCGCAGATCCGCCGGCACCATGTCGATGCCGAGCCGCCGATTCAGATACAGCCAAACCGGATCACCCTTGGTCACCGCCTTGCTGGCTTTCCACGCCGTGCGTAGGGCTGCCACCTTGCTGGCTTCCGTGCGCTCCTGGACGATGGCGCCGGCCTGAACCGATCCAATGACGCGATCCACCTCCTTTGCCGCCTGGGTGAAGGACCATCCGTACAAGTGCCGAAGCAGCCCGAAGCCGTCGCCGGAACCGCAGTGAGAACAAAT
>DHXL01000048.1:15674-18356 GCA_002415335.1 Oxalobacteraceae bacterium UBA5157 | reverse complement strand
ATGACCGCCTATATACTGCGCCGCCTCTGGCAAATGCTGCCGACCATGCTAGGCGTGATCCTGCTGGTATTCATCCTGTTCAACTGGGTCGGCGGCGACCCGGCCTACATCCTGGCCGGCAAGATGTCGAATCCGCAGCAGATAGCCAATATCCGTGCGCAGCTCGGCATCGATCAGCCCTATTACGTGCAGCTGTGGATATTCATCAAGCAGATCGCTACCTTCAATTTCGGTGCCAGCTGGAGTACCGGCGAAACGGTGGCGCACGTGATCTTGACGCGCATCGGCCCATCGCTGACGGTGCTGATTCCATTGACCATTCTTGAGACGTTCATTGCGATTGCACTGGCGCTGGCGATTGCGTTCGTGCGCGGCTCGCTGACCGACCGGCTGGTGATGGTTGCCTGCACAGTGGGAATGTCGATCAGCATCCTGGTTTACATCATCGTGTTCCAGTATTGGCTGGCTTACAAAATGGGCCTGTTCCCGGTGCAGGGATGGGGCAATAGCCTGGCCGAGAATTTCTTCCGCTACTCGCTACTGCCGATCCTGATCGGCCTGGCGGTCAGCGTGGCACCGACCCTGCGTCTGTTCCGCACCTTCGTGCTGGATGAGGTGAATCAGGACTACGTCCGCACCGCGCGCGCCAAAGGGGTGTCCGAGCGCCGCATCGTCTGGGTCCATGTCTTGCGCAATGCGGCGATTCCTATCATTACCTACGTGATGTCGAACCTGCCTTCGCTACTGATCGGCGTGTTCCTGATCGAGCGTTTCTTCGGGATCCCGGGCATCGGCCGCGAGGTGATTCTGGCCGTCGAACGCAGCGATTTCCCGGTTATCAAGGCAATCACCGTCTATGTGGCCGCCGCCACCATGCTGTTCAATCTGTTGACCGACCTGATGTATCAGGCGGTTGATCCACGCGTACAACTGAGGTAGGGACGGGACATGTCGAATATTGAAACTCAAGTCTCTCCCGGCCTGTGGACCTTGGCATGGCGGCGTTTGCGGGCCGACAAGGTGGCCATGGGCGCGATGGCTGTCGTGGGCCTGTTCCTGCTGGCGTTGGTGCTGTCTGCCACCGGCTTGCTGGCGGCCGACTGGGAAAAGGAAGTCGGTGTCAATTATGCGCCGCCGACCTTTCTCGGCGCGCAGAGTGCCGACGAACGCGCAAGCAACGAGCCGGCCGCCAGTACCGAGGCGCCACCGGAGAATCCGCTCGATCCGCTGAAGGACGTGATCCGGGAATTGCGCGCCAGTTCGGCCGCGACCCAGCCGGTGATCGTGAATGATTACGGCATTCCCGACCCGATCGGCATGGAGATGGCGGAGATCCGCGCGGCGCTCGCCAAGTCCGGCGCCAATGCCGCGATCGTGCGCAAGGAGACCTTGCCGTTCGGTGCCGATAAATGGGGCCACGACATCATCAAGAAGACCATCAAGGGCTCCGAAACCTCGATCGTGGTTGGACTGGTGGCGGCCTTCCTGGCGACCTTCCTCGGGACTGTGCTGGGCGCCGTGTCGGGCTATTACGGGAAGGCGGCCGACGATATCCTGAACTGGTTCTACAGCATCTTCACTTCGGTGCCGAACATGCTCCTGATCATGGCGGTGGCGGCGGTGCTGCAGCACAAAGGGGTGCTGACCATCGTGCTGATCCTCGGCTTGACCGGCTGGACCGGCACTTACCGCCTGATCCGCGCCGAATACATGAAGCACAAGACACGCGAATATGTGCTGGCGGCCGACGCCATCGGCGCGTCGAACTGGCGCAAGATGTTTTCGCACATTTTCCCCAACGTCAGCCATGTCGCCCTGGTGCAGATGTCGATCCTGTCGGTCGGCTTCATCAAGGCGGAAGTGATCCTGAGCTTCCTCGGTTTCGGTGTGCCGGTCGGCGTCGTATCGTGGGGCAGCATGCTGAATGAAGCGCAGAACGAGCTGATTCTCGGCAAGTGGTGGCAACTCACCGCTGCGAGTGTCGCGATGGCGGTCCTGGTGACGGCTTTCTCGCTGTTTACGGATGCGTTGCGCGACGCACTTGATCCGAAGCTCAAGTGATTGTGGCACAGAGTTTGCGAGGCGCCGTAGCGCGCGGAGTTACTCTGTCCTCAACTGACTAGAAAAAATAGAGAATGCCATGACTCAGACTCCCCTACTGCAAATCCAGAATCTACGCGTCAGTTTCCGCACCGATAAGAAGCACACGGTCGAGGCGATCAGGGGCATATCGTTCGACGTGCCGCGCAACGCGACGGTTGCGCTGGTCGGTGAATCGGGCAGCGGCAAGTCGGTCAGCTCGCTGGCGGTGATGGGCCTGCTGTCAACCGATAGCGCGATCGTCGATCCGGCCAGCCGCATCGAATTCGAAGGCCGCAACCTGCTGGAGATGTCGGTCGCGCAAAGACGCGACCTGTGCGGCAAGGAAATCTCGATGATTTTCCAGGAGCCGATGACCTCGCTCAATCCGGTGTTTACCGTGGGCTTCCAGATCGGCGAAGTGCTGCAGCTGCACATGGGCATGAATCCGAGAGCGGCACGCAAGCGTGCGATTGCCTTGCTGGAGGAAGTTGGGATTCCCGATGCGGCGAACCGCATCGACTATTATCCGAGCCAGATGTCGGGCGGCCAGCAGCAGCGCGTGATGATCGCGATGGCGATCGCCTGCGAACCGAAATTGCT
>DHXL01000048.1:7924-15652 GCA_002415335.1 Oxalobacteraceae bacterium UBA5157 | reverse complement strand
GAAATCCACCAGATTTTCGAGAACCCGCAGGATGCGTACACCAAGGCCCTGTTGCATTGCCGGCCGTCGCTCGACACGCGCCCATGGCGACTGCCGGTGATCGACGATTACATGAACGGCCACGACGGCCTGCCCGAGGTAAATCTGAAGGAACGCCCACGCGGCCTGACCGGCAAGGAACCGATCGTGCTCGACGTGCGCAATCTCGGCAAGAGCTTTTACAGCCGCCACGGTTTGTTCGGCAAGAAGGAGTTCCAGGCCGTCAACGACGTGTCCTTCACGCTGGCGCGCGGCAAGACGCTGGGCGTGGTCGGCGAGTCCGGTTCCGGCAAGACTACGGTCGGTTTGACCTTGCTGCGATTGCATCAGGCGACCACCGGACAGGCGCTGTTCGAGGGCAAGGATATCCTGGCGATGCCGAATCGGGAATTCATGGCGTATAAGCGCCGCATCCAGATCATTTTTCAGAATCCGTATGCATCGCTCAATCCGCGCTTCACGGTCGGTCAGATCTTGCTGGAGCCGATGCGGATCCACCGGATCGGGGAGAACGATGGCGAACGGACCGAGATGGCCTACCTGCTGCTGAAGAAAGTCGGCATGCCGCCCGCCGCCTTCCATCGCTACCCGCACGAATTTTCGGGCGGACAAAGGCAGCGGATCGCGATCGCGCGCTGCCTGACGATGAAGCCGGAAGTCCTGGTGTGCGATGAGTCGGTGTCGGCGCTGGACGTCTCGGTGCAGGCGCAAGTGCTGAACCTGCTGCAGGACTTGCAGGAAGAATTCGACATGAGCTACATCTTCATTTCGCATGACCTCGCCGTAGTGAAATATATCGCCGACCAGGTGATGGTGATGCATCAAGGTAAGGTGGTCGAGCTGGCGAATTCGGATGACCTGTATCACCACCCGGCGCATGCGTATACGCGCACCTTGCTGAGCGCGATTCCGCGCGGATTGAAGAACTAGTATCGCTGTCGGTAAGTTGCCGAGTGGCCCACGGCCGCAGGCAATTGTTGGTAGAATTTTCGACAGGCGAGCGGCACAACCGCTTGCCTTGTTACATGCGATCCTGCAGTCGCTCCAGCGGATGCTGGATCGCATGCAAGTCGTAGTCCCGCTGCGGGATTCATTCGCTCACGAGGTGAACTTTGCTCGATTCTATTCGACCCTTATTCAGGAGTCTTGCGCCTGCCGTTGATTTCTGTTCGTTACGCGTCGTGGACGAAGGCAGCGAGCACTTGATGGTGCGCCAGGATGTATTGCAGCCGCTATCCACCAGCGTCGATCGCGGCGCGATGGTGACGATCATGCATCGCGGCGGCTACGGTTATGCGGCGACCAGCGACCTGACGTCCGCCGGCCTGAAGGACGCGATGGCACGCGCGCAGTCATGGGCCGAGGCCAGCGCCGGACGTTCGGTGGTCGATTACGCGACCGTCGCGTTGCCGCATCCGACCGGCCGCTACGGCGGCGCCCGGCAGGACAACGCGGCCGACTGGCGGCGCAAGGAGTTGATCGCGTTGCTGATGCAGGAATCGAACGCCTGCCGCGTCGATGCGCGCATCGTCGACTGGTATGCGGCGCTTGCCGCGGTCACATCGACCCAGCTCTACCTGACCACCGGCGGTGCCGATATCTTGCAGCAGTTCCGCTATGTGATGCCGAACCTGGCGGTTACCGCCAATCAGGGCGCGGACACGCAGACGCGCAGCCTGGGCGGTCAATACAACGGCTATTGCCGCCAGGGCGGGCTCGAAGTGCTGATGCATTCCGGCTTCCATGGCGCCGGCCGACGCATTGCAGAGGAGGCGCTGGCATTGCTGGCGGCGCCGAACTGCCCGACCGGCAAGATGGATTTGCTGCTGATGCCGGAGCAAATGATGCTGCAGATTCACGAGTCGATCGGCCATCCGCTCGAGCTCGACCGCATCCTCGGCGACGAACGCAATTTCGCCGGCACCAGCTTCGTCACGCTCGACATGTTCGGCCATTTCCAATACGGCTCGGACCTGCTCAACGTGACGTACGATCCGACCCGGCCGGAACAATTCGCGAGCTACCGATGGGACGATGACGGCCAGCCGGCCGAAAAGACGTTCGTGATCCGCAACGGCATCCTGGAACGGCCGCTGGGCGGCGCGATCTCGCAGGCACGCGCCGGCATCGCAGGCGTCGCGAACGCGCGCGCATGCAGCTGGAACCGGCCGCCGATCGACCGCATGGCCAATCTCAATATCGAACCGGGCTCCAGTTCGCTGGACGCAATGATCAAGTCGGTCGAGCGCGGCGTGTTGATGGACACCAATGTGTCGTGGTCGATCGACGATTCGCGCAACAAGTTCCAGTTCGGTTGCGAGACCGGGTGCCTGATCGAGAACGGCGAATTGAAGCGCATCGTCAAGAATCCGAATTATCGCGGCATTTCCGAGCGCTTCTGGCGCTCGTTGAAGGCGGTCGGCGACCATGCCACGCTGAATGTGATGGGCACGCCGTTTTGCGGCAAGGGCGAGCCGTCGCAAGTGATCCGGGTCGGCCACGCGTCGCCGGCCTGCCTGTTCGCCGGGGTCGAGGTATTCGGAGGGGAAGCCTGATGCAACAGTATTTCAATCAACTGGCCGCATTCCTGGACAGCCGCATGCAAGGCAGCGAGCAGTGCAAATGCTGGTTCGCGGCCGAGGCCACCGATTTCGTGCGCTTCAACCGCAGCGCGATTCGTCAGGCCGGCCACGTGCGCCAGATCATGCTGACGCTGCATTTGATCGATGGCTTGCGGCATGCGCACAGCAGGCTGGCGCTGGCCGGTCATATGGCGGCCGATTGCGAATTGCTGGAAGGCATGGTGCAGAAGTTGCGCGAGCAATTGCCCGATCTGCCGGAAGATCCGCACCTGCTGATCGCCAGCGAGATCCGCTCGACCGAACATATCGTCGCGTCGCAGCTGCCGCCGAGCACCGCGATGGTGGACGAAGTACTGGCCGCAGCCGCCGGCTTTGACCTGGTCGGGATCCTGGCCAGCGGCCCCGTGTATCGCGGTTTCGCCAATACGCTCGGCCAGCGCAACTGGCACCAGACCGCGAGCTTCAACCTGGACTGGAGCCTGTACCAAAGCGGCGACAAGGCGGTGAAGACGTCCTACGCCGGTTTCGAGTGGGATGGCAGCGAGTTCCGCGCCAGATTCCAGCGCGCGCTGTGGCAGCTCGCGCTGCTCGCGCGCGCGCCGGTCACGGTGCCGCCGGGCGCGTATCGCGCTTATCTGACGCCGACCGCGCTAAACGAAATCGTCGGCATGTTCAATTGGGATGGATTTTCCGAGAAGGCGTTGCGCACCAAGCACAGTTCGCTGCGCCGCTTGCGCGATGAAGGCTTGCAGTTTCATCCGGCCGTCACGCTGATCGAGCATACTGCCGCCGGCCTCGCGCCGGGATTCCAGGGCGACGGCTTCATCAAGCCCGAGCGCGTGACGCTGCTGGAAGGCGGGCGCCTGGTCGGCAGCATGATTTCGCCGCGCAGCGCGATGGAGTATGGCATCGCGGCCAACGGCGCCGACGGCGATGAAACGATGGCATCGCTCGAGCTGGCGGCGGGCGACCTGCCGCTGTCGCGCGTGCTGGAAGAACTGGATACCGGAATCTATGTCAGCAACCTGTGGTACCTGAACTTCTCCGACCGCGCCAGCTGCCGCCTGACCGGCATGACGCGCTTCGCGACTTTCTGGGTGGAAAACGGCGAGATCAAGGCGCCGCTCAACGTGATGCGCTTCGATGAATCCCTGTTCCGCTTGCTCGGAGACAATTTGATCGGACTGACGCGTGAACGCGCGCTTCTGATCGACGGCGATACCTACAATGAACGGCGGACCGCCAGTGCGCGCGTACCGGGGGCGCTGGTGAAGGATTTTACCTTCGTGTCCTGACCATGGGCTCCGTTCCGGCTCGCTTTTCGTGCAGCCTGATCCGCCCGATTTGCAGCCTGTCGCATTCCCTTTGCGCGATCGGATGCGGCTGGCTAGAGTGGCTATGCGCGACCCCGCGTCCAAAGCCGATAGAAGGGTGCATGACAGGCGCACCTTCTATCGGACGATTCCAATCAAGTAGCAGACTTTCCGAAGAAAAAAATGAAAAACGACCTTCAGTTTGCCCAGCAGAAGCATGCTCCACGCCGTTTTCAACGGTGGTTCAAACCGCTAGCCGGCCTGCTCGTCGTGGTCGTCGCGGGCGGCGTCTGGATGGCGATGCGTCCGACCAGCGGTGCCGCCGCGACGGCGGCGCGCGACGGCAAGGCGGCCAGGAAAGCCGACATTCTTGAGCTGGCGACCAGCGATATCGCGATCATCGCGGCGCAAGAACTGCGCGTGACCTTGCCGGTGTCGGGCACGCTGGCGGCGCAGAGCCAGGCCACCGTGAAGTCGAAAGTCGCGGCCGAAGTGCGCGAGACGCCGGTGCCGGAAGGCATCAAGGTAGTGCGCGGGCAGGTCATCGTGCGGCTCGATACGGCCGACCTGAAGGCACGCCTATCGAACGCGCAGGCGACACAGGAAGAAGCGACGGCGCGGCTGGCACTGGCGCAAAAGAGCAGTCACTCCAACCTGGCGCTCCTGAAGCAGAAATACATTTCGCAAAACGCCTTCGACACCGCGCAAAACAGCGTGGAACTGGCCCAGGCCGGTCTGAAATCGGCGGATTCGCAGCTCGATATCGCACGCCGCGCGATGGACGACGCGACGGTACGCGCGCCGATCGACGGCATCATCAGCAAGCGTTTCGTGCAGCCCGGCGAGAAAGCATCGCCCGACATGCCGCTGTTCGCCATGGTCAACCTGAGGCGCCTGATACTCGAAGCGCAAGTCCCGGCCAGCGACATACCGCGCGTCAGGGCCGGCCAGCAAGTCACGTTCGGCGTGGAAGGCTTTCCGGACCGGGCGTTCGCCGGCAGCGTGGTGCGCATCAACCCGGCGGCGGAAGCCGGCACGCGCGCGATGACGGTCTACATCGCGGTCGACAATGCCGATGGCGCGCTGCGCGCCGGGATGTTCGCCAAGGGCGGCATCACGCTCAGGAAATCCGCCGTGATGCCGTTGTTGCCGCTGGTCGCGCTGCGCCAGGAAGATGGCGCCAGCATCGTCTACAAGATCGAGAATAATAAGGTCATGGCGCAACCGGTCAAGCTGGGACTGCGCAACGAAGACGAGGGCATGGCCGAAGTCGCGGCCGGCCTGGCACCGGGCGACCGCGTCATGATCGTCAAGCTGGATGGCGTCAAACCGGGCAGCGCAGTCAAGCTGCCCGAGCCGGTTCGCCCCGCGGCGGCGGCCACCGGCAACAGGGGGTAGGCCATGTGGATTACCAAGACCAGCGTCAACAATCCGGTGTTCGCCACCATGGTAATGGTCGCGATCATCGTGCTCGGGCTGCTGTCATACAGGAGTCTCGGCGTCGAATCGATGCCCAACATCGAACTCCCGTTCGCCTCGATTATCGTGGAATATCCGGGCGCCTCACCGGAGGCGGTCGAGAACGATATCACCAAGCCGATTGAGGAAATTGCCAACACCATCAGCGGCGTCAAGACAATCCGCAGCAACTCGTGGGAGGGCCGAAGCGGCATCTTTCTCGATTTCGAGCTGTCGACCAACATGGATCGGGCGATCCAGGAATTGCGCGACAAGGTGGCCCAGATCAGGCCGAGCTTCCCCAGGGATGCCAAGGATCCATTGATCCAGCGTGCAGAAGGCGAAAACGCACAACCGATCGCGACGCTGAGCCTGGCGTCGACCAGCCGCAGCCTGCGCGCGCTATCCGACCTGAGCGAACAGGTGATCGTCAAGCGCCTGCAAAATGTGGCCGGCGTCGGCGAGGTGAAAGTCGGCGGCAACGCCAGCCGGCAGATTCTGATCAACCTGAAACCGGGACAAATGGCGGCGCAAAATATCGGCGTCGACGAAGTGCTGCGCGCGATTCAGAACACGAATCAGGATATGCCGGCCGGTAATATCAGCCTCGGTGCGAACCAACAGCTGGTGCGCATCGAAGGCAAGATCAAGGACCCGCGCGCGTTCGGCAAAATCATCGTGGCGCGCCGTGCGAACGGTCCGGTGCTGCTCGACCAGGTCGCCGACATCGTCGATGGCGAGCGCGAAGAACTGTCGATTTCCCGCGTCAATGGCCACCGCGCCATCAACATCAATATCACCAAGATACAGGACGCCAACATCATTGCGGTCGGCGACGGCATCAAGAAGGCGGTCGCCGAACTGGCCGGGAGTCTGCCGTCCGACGTCAAACTGGCGATCCTCAACTCCGAATCCGACTCGGTAAAAAGGCAGGTCGACAACGTCAAGAAAATGATTCTGGAAGGGGCGGCGCTCACCATGCTGATCGTTTTCCTGTTCCTGCATTCATGGCGCAGCACCATCATCACCGGCCTGACGCTGCCGATTTCCGTGATCGCCACGTTTATTGCGATGAGGGCATTCGGTTTCACCATCAACGGCCTGACGCTGATGGCACTGTCGCTCTGCATCGGCTTGCTGATCGACGACGCGATCGTGGTGCGCGAAAACATCGTGCGCCACCTCGGCATGGGAAAAAGCCACCTGCAATCGGCCAATGACGGCACCAATGAAATCGGGCTGGCCGTGATGGCCACGACGTTTGCGATTGTCGCGGTATTCGTCCCGGTCGCATTCATGCAGGGCCTGATCGGTCGCTTCTTCCTGCAGTTCGGCGTCACCGTCGCGGTGGCGGTGCTGGTGTCCCTGTTCGTCAGTTTCACGCTCGACCCGATGCTGTCGTCGGTGTGGCGCGATCCGGCACAAGGACGTTTCCGTCGCCTGCCCTGGCTGGCCCGCCTGATGGAGAACATCGAACACCGCATCGACCAGGTGCATGTGCTGTACGGACGCATCCTGGAATTCGCGCTCAGATGGCGCAAGAGCACGCTCGCGGCGGCGGTCGTCCTGTTTTTCTGCAGCCTGGCCCTGGTGCCGCTGATAGGCGGCGAAATGTTCCCTGAGATCGACCGCGGCTATACTTCGCTCGCGTTCAAGACTCCGGTCGGCTCCAGCCTGGCCTATACCGACACCAAGATGCATCAGGTCGAAGATGCGCTAAAGAGTTTTCCCGAGATTGACAGCATCATCACCACGGTGGGCGGTGAGGACGGGAGCAATACGGCACGTGTCGACCTCAAGCTGACCGATCGTAGAGTGACGCATCGCCGCGCGCAAAAAGACCTGGAAAAGAGCATCCGCGAACGCCTGAAACCGATCGCCGGCATCGAACTGTCGGTCGGTCAAAACAAGCCGATCTTCATCGCGATCCTCGGTCAGGACGAAAGCAAGCTCGATGGCGTGGCCCAGCAAGTCATGAAAAAAATGCGCGGCATCAAGGGCGTGGTGGACATGGAATACAGCCTGGCGGCGGCCAATCCGTCGACCACGATCAAGATCAATAATGAACTGGCCAGCGATCTCGGCTTATCGGTGCAGCAAATCGGCGCCGCCTTGCGTCCCTTCGTGGCCGGCGACACGGTCACGCATTGGCTGGCGAAGGACGGGCAGAATTACGAGGTCAACGTGCAATTGCCGAAATCAGGCCGGCAAAAGATCGCCGACCTGGCCGACCTGTCGCTTGCCAGCAGCAATCTGACGGCGGACGGCAAGCCGGTCATGGTGCCGCTGCGGCAGGTGGTGGAATTCATTCCTTCGTCCAGTCCGCAAGTCATCAA
>DHXL01000048.1:0-7872 GCA_002415335.1 Oxalobacteraceae bacterium UBA5157 | reverse complement strand
CCGGGCGTGCGCTTCGATATCGCCGGCAGCGCGCAGGATTCGCAGGAAATGCTCGGCTCGGCGGTGATTGCGCTCGGCACGGCCGTGATCTTCATTTACCTGGTGCTGGCTTCGCAGTTCGGCAGCTTCCTGCAGCCGGTCGCGATCATGATGTCGCTGCCGCTCTCGCTGATCGGCGTGCTGGTGGCGCTGCTGATCACGGGCAGCACGCTCAACATGTTCTCGATCATCGGGTTCATCATGCTGATGGGATTGGTCACGAAAAATGCGATTCTGCTGGTCGACTTCACGAACCACGGGCAGCGTGACGGCAAGTCGCAGCACGATGCGATCCTGGCGGCCGGGCAGGTCCGTCTGCGCCCGATTCTGATGACGACGATGGCGATGATTTTCGGCATGCTGCCGATGGCGATCGGCCTCGGCGATGGCGGCGAATCGCAGGCGCCGATGGGGCGTGCGGTGATCGGCGGCGTCATCACCTCGACGCTGCTGACGCTGGTGGTGGTGCCGGTGGCCTACACTTATCTCGATAGCTGGGGCAAGCGTGCCCTCAGATTCTTCAAGGGCGAGCCGAAAGCGGAAACGTCGGGCGCGGTGCCACTCGCCAGGATCGGTCATTGAATGTTGTCCGGCCATGCCCGCGTTTGCGGGTATGTTTTCTTTTTAATCAGTTCGGGACGGAGTACGGCGGCATTTACTGTTGTCCCGCAATATAAAACATGAGTACCCATGTCTCGAACCCTCAATCTGATGCTGGCCTCGAGCCTGCTCCTGGCCGCCGGCGGCGCCGTCTCAAGCGAGCAAGCCGCGATGAATAAATTCGACGTTCCCCCTGAGCTGGCCGGCAATCCGTTTCTCGCCGCGAGCGGCTTGCCGTTCCGGATGCCGCCGTTCGACCGGATCAAGGACGCGCACTTCGCGCCGGCTTTTGCCGAAGGCATGCGCCAGCAACTGGCCGAGATCGACGCGATCGCCGGCAATGCCGTGGCGCCGACTTTCGACAATACCCTGGTGGCGCTGGAGCGTTCCGGCAGGATGCTGGACCGGGTGTCGAAGGTGTTCTTCAACCTGACCGCGGCCAATACCAACGACAGGCTGGAGGTGCTGGAACTCGATCTGGCGCCGAAACTGGCGGCGCACAACGACGCCATCATGTTGAACGCAAAATTGTTCGCGCGTGTCAAGGCGCTCCACGCGCGGCGCGACAGCCTCGGCCTGGATGCCGAGTCGATGCGCCTGCTGGAGCGCTATTACAGCGACTTCATGCGCGACGGCGGCCAGTTGTCGGACGCCGACAAGACCAAGCTGAAATCCATGAATGCCGAGCTGGCTACGCTGGCCACCGCGTTCAGCCAGAACGTGCTGAAAGAGATCAACGCGTCGGCCGTGATCGTCGATCATCGCGCCGATCTGGCCGGCCTGTCCGAGAGTGCGATCACCGCTGCGGCCGAAGCGGCCGATGCGCAGGGAATGAACGGCAAGTACCTGCTGGCGCTGACGAATACCACCGGCCAGCCGCCGGAAACCGATCTCGCCAACCGCGCGCTGCGCGAGCGGCTGCAACAGGCGTCAATGGCGCGTGGCAGCCACGGCGGCGATTTCGATAACCAGGTGGTCGTGCTGCAAATCGCCAGGCTGCGCGCCGAGCGGGCGCGCCTGCTCGGCTATCCGAATCACGCGGCGTATGTGCTGGAAGATGAAACGGCGCGCACGCCCGCCGCAGTCAACCAGCTGCTGGCCGAACTGACGCCGCCGGCGGTCGCCAATGCACACAGGGAAGCAGCAGCGATGCAGGCCATGATCGACGCCGATGGCGGCGGCTTCAAACTGGCTTCGTACGACTGGGCCTATTATGCGGAGAAATTGCGCAAGCAGCGCTATGATTTCGATGAGGCGCAGTTGCGCCCTTACTTCGAGCTCAATAGCGTGTTGCAGAACGGCGTGTTCTACGCTGCCAATCGGCTGTACGGGATCACGTTCAAGGAGCGCAAGGATTTGCCGGTGTATCAATCCGACGTGCGCGTGTTCGAAGTGTCTGATGCGGACGGCAAACCGCTGGCGCTGTTCCTGGCCGACTATTACGCGCGTAGCAACAAGCGCGGCGGTGCCTGGATGAATTCCTATGTCGATCAGTCCGGCCTGTTCGGCACGCACGCGGTGGTGGCGAACCATCTCAACATTCCGAAGCCGCCGCCCGGTGAGCCGACACTGTTGACCTATGATGAAGTCACGACCATGTTCCACGAGTTCGGCCATGCGCTGCACGGCATGTTCTCGAACGTGCGCTATCCGCGTTTTTCGGGCACCAACGTGCCGCGCGACTTCGTTGAGTATCCATCGCAAGTCAATGAAATGTGGGCCGATTGGCCCGAGGTGTTGAAGCACTACGCAAGGCATTACAAGACCGGGGCGGCGATGCCGCAAGCACTGCTCGACAAAGTGGTCGCGTCGCAGAAGTTCAACCAGGGTTTCGCCACCACCGAGTATCTCGCGGCAGCCTTGCTCGACCAGCGCTGGCACCAGCTGACACCGGAGCAGGTCCCGGTCGACGCGCGCGCGTTCGAAAGCGATGCGCTGAAGCAGGCCGGCGTCGACTTTGCGCCTGTGCCGCCGCGCTATCGCAGCACGTATTTTTCGCACGTATTTTCCGGCGGCTATTCGGCCGGTTACTACGCGTATATCTGGAGCGCCGTGCTGGACGCAGACAGCGTCGAGTGGTTCAAGGAAAATGGCGGCCTGTCGCGTAAGAACGGCGACTGGTTCCGCCAGAAGCTGCTGTCGCGTGGCGGCAGCGCCGATGCGATGGATCTGTTCCGGAGTTTCCGCGGCCGCGATCCGAAGCTGGAGCCGCTGCTGGAACGGCGCGGATTGACAGCGGCTGCCATCAAGTAACTTGCGCGCTTCGCTGCGATCGAGGAAAAGCCGTCGCGAGACGGCTTTTCTTATGCAGGAATTGCGCGGAAAGCCAGCAGCCGAATCATTGTTCCTGTCGCTTAATGCGCCCCGCCGGCATCGATCGGCACGCTCGACCTGATCGGCTTGGTGATCCATACCAGCGCGATCAGCGCCAGGAACATCCACGCCGACATCATGAAAATGTCGGTCGCCCCCAGCGTGCTGGCTTGCACACTGAGCGTCCGCTCGATCACCGCCCACGCGGCCGGTTCCGGCAAGCCTTGCGCGGTCAGCGTATGCACCGCCTGCGCGAATGCCGCGTTGTCCGGGCCGGTATGTTCGGCTAGCTGCGCGTGGTGCAGCGTGCTGCGGCTTTCCCATAGCGTCGAGGTGAGCGAGGTACCGATGCCGCCGAACATGATGCGCACGAAATTCGACAAGCCGGCCGCCGCCGGAATTCTTTCAGGCGGCAAGCCGGACAGGATGATCGAAGTCAGCGGGATGAAAAACATCGCCATCGCAGCACCCTGGATCACGGTCGGAATCATCAAGGTCATCGTGTCGACCTCCGGCGTGAATTGGGCGCGCATGTAGAACACGATTGCGAAGATGATGAAAGCGGCGGTGACGACCAGCCGCGCATCGATTTTCGGCAGCAGCTTGCCGACAATCGGTGACAGCAGGATGGCGAAGATGCCGACCGGGGCCATCACTTTGCCGGCTTCGGTAGCGGTGTAGGCGATCTGGGTTTGCAGCCACAACGGCAGCACCACCAGGCTGCCGAAGAACAAGCCGTAGCCGACCGAAATCGCGATGACGCCGCCGCTGAAATTGCGGCCGGCGAACAAGGACAGGTCGACCACCGGATGCTCGTCACCGAGTTCCCAAATCACGAAATAGATGAAGCAGACCACCGCGACCGAAGCGAGGATGACGATCACGCCGGAGTTGAACCAATCCATTTCCTTACCCTTGTCCAGCATCAGTTGCAACGAGCCGACCCATAGCACCAGCAGCGCCAGGCCGACCTTGTCGATCGGGCGCTGTACCGTCGCCGACTCGCGTTTGCGGTAGAGCGACCAGGTGGCCCAGGCCGCAAAAATCCCGATCGGGATATTGATATAAAAGATCCAGGGCCAGGTGTAATTATCGGAAATCCAGCCGCCCAATAGCGGCCCCATGATCGGCGCCACCAGCGTGGTCATGCCCCAGAACGCGAGTGCCATCCCGCTCTTGGCCGGCGGATAACTGGACAGCAGCAGCGCCTGCGACAGCGGGATCATCGGGCCGGCGACCGCACCTTGCAGCACGCGGGCGGCGATCAGCAGCTCGATATTCGGCGCCATGCCGCACAGCGAGGATGCGATCACGAACAACAAGATGGAGGTAATGAACAGGCGCACCTGGCCGAAGCGCATCGTCAGCCAGCCGGTCAGCGGCACCGAGATTGCGTTGGCGACCGCAAACGAGGTAATGACCCAGGTGCCTTGCTGCGGCGAGACGCCCATATCGCCCGAGATCGCCGGGATCGACACGTTGGCGATCGAGGTGTCCAGCACGTTCATAAACACCGCGAGCGACAGCGCCATGGTGCCGAGCACCAGCGCTCCGCCGGTCAACGGCTGCGTGGCGGGTCGTGCGGGTGCGTTCATAGGTTGGCGGAGATGATGCCGGCGATCAGCGCTTCGGCCTCCTTGCCGGACGTGTCGAATACGGCGGTCTGGTATGCGGGCTCGGTACGCGCGGCCGCGCCTGCCGTGAGCGAGGTGCCTTCATCATGCGCGATGTCGACCTTGACCTGCATCGACACGCCGATACGCAATGGACGCGCTTGCAGTTCCTTGGGATCGAGCGTGATGCGCACCGGCACCCGCTGCACCACCTTGATCCAGTTGCCGCTGGCATTTTGCGCCGGCAATAGCGCAAATGCGGAGCCGGTGCCGGCCGCCATGCCGGCGACCTTGCCGTGATAAACCACATCCGAGCCGTACACGTCGGACTGCAGCGTCACCGGTTGTCCGACGCGCATGTGCGCGACCTGGACCTCCTTGAAGTTGGCATCCACCCATAAAGCGTTGAGGGGAACGATCGACAGCAGTGGCATGCCGGGGGCGACGCGCTGCCCGACCTGCACCGAGCGGCGCGCGACATAACCGGTAATCGGAGCCGGCAGGCTGGTGCGCGCATAAGCGAGATAGGCAGCTTGGACCAGGCCCGCGGCGCGCTGCACGTTCGGATGTTTGGACACGGTGGTGCGGTCCGTCAAGACGCGGTTGGAGGCCAGCTGTTCGCGGCTTGCCTCCAATGCGGACGTGGCGTTTTGCAGCGCGCTGCGCGCATGCTCGACGTCTTCCTTGGATACCGCGCCGCTGCCGAGCAGTTCCTGGCGCCGTGCCAGATCGGCGCGCGCGCGTTCGACCTCGGCCGCACGCAAGGCGACATTCGCGCCGAGCGTGCCGTTGTTGACGAACAGCGTGCGCACTTCGCGCACCGTTTGCGCCAGTTGCGCCTCGGCCTGGTCGAGTGCGACCTTGGCATCGCTGCGGTCGAGTTCGACCAAGGCACTGCCGGCTTGCACCAGCTCGGTATCGTCTGCGTTGATCGCCACCACCGTGCCGGCGACTTGCGGCGTAACTTGCACCACATTGCCGGCCACGTACGCGTCGTCGGTGCTTTCATAGTGGCGCAAGAAGAATAGCCACCAGAGGCCGTATCCGACCAGCAGTAGCAGTAACACGACGGTCACGCGGGCCATCATCTGGCCGCGCGAGGCGCGTTTTGGATTTGAACTTGATTCTGGTGCGGGACTGGTTTCGTTCATGATGCCGACTTCGCGAAGGATGGATGGGTTGACCTATTGCGGGGCAGAGTCGAGCGTCGCCTGGGCATCGCCACTCTGTCCGCAACTGCTTAAGGGGAAATCTGCGTAGCGTCGAAGCCGCCGCCGAGCGCCTTGATCAAGCTGACGCGCAAGTCGGCAAGTCTGGCCCGGCTGTCGAGTTCGAGCTTGCGCTGCTGCAGCCAGCCGCTCTCGGCGGCCAGAACTTGCAGCAGGTTGCCGGTGCCGACCCGTTGCCGCTGCTGCGCCAGTGCCAGAGTTTGCGCGGCCGCCTTGCTGGCGAGCTCGAGGTCGGCGTGCTGGGCGTCCGCGGCGCGCAGCGATTGCACTTGATCCGCGGTCTCGTGCAAGGCTTCGGTCAGCGTCTGGTCGTAGCTTGCGACTGCGCCGTCGTAGAGTGCGGTCTTGCCTTTCAATTGCGCACGCAAGGCGCCGCCTTCAAACACAGGCAGCCGCACCGCGGGGCCGATGCCGGCGATGCGGCTGCCGCTCAACAGCAGATTCGACAAGCCGAGGCTGGAAAAGCCGGCGAATGCCACCAGGTTGACGTTCGGGTAAAACTGCGCTTTCGCGCTATCGATTTCGCCTTGTGCCGCCTCCACGCGCCAGCGCGCGGCGGCGATATCGGGACGCCGCCCGAGCAGGCTCAACGGCAGCCGATCGGGCAGTGCGCTGCCGGCCGCCGGCGGCAGCTCCGCACGCGCAATGCGCAAGCCGCGATCCGGCCCTTGCCCTAGCAGCGCAGCCAGCTGGTCGCGCGTCAGTGCGATCGCTTCTTGCCAACGTGCGCGTTCGACCCGCAGATTGGCGCGCAGCAGGTGCGTCTGCTGAGTGTCGCTGTCGGTGTCGAGGCCGGCGGCGACGCGCAGCTGCGTCAAGCGGGCGCTATGCTCCTGCGTCGCTTGCTGGCGCTCGACCAGCGCGAGTTGATCCTGTTGCCGCGCCAGCTGCAGCCAGCTGCGCGCGATGGCGGTCGTCAGTACCAGGCGCGCGCTGTACTGCTCGGCTTCGGCAGCCTGGCCGTTCGCCAGCGCAGCGCGCAATTCCGCCCGGTGCTTGCCCCAAAAGTCGAAGTCGTAGGAAAAATTGAGCGCCAGCTGATTGTCCGATTCGACCGTGCCGGCCAGTGGCGGCGGAATCATGCCGTGTTCGGTAAAGCGCTGCAAGGTGCTGCTGAAACCGGCGCCGACGCTCGGCTTTTCTGCCGCACCGCTGGCCTCGGCCGCCGCGCGCGCCGCGGCCACGCGCGCCGCCGCAATCTGCAAGCCGGGATTGCCGGCCAGCGCTTCATCGACCAGCGCCTGAAGCGGCGCACCGCCGATCGTGCGCGGCCAGGATAGATCCGGCCATGCGCCATCTTGCGACGGCAGCGTGGCGGCGGTCGCATAGGCGCCCGGCGTGCGCGGCTGCGCGGTGCGCTCGATGCCCGTGAAGCTGGCGCAGGCCGTCAGCAGCAGCGCGCTCCCTGCGGCGAATAGTCGGATTGATCGGAACGGTATCAGGGCCGCAGGTCGGGTGGTAATTTGCATCATGCAGGTGGACTTATGAACGGGTGAGTATTGCGACAACAAATCCTGGAGCAGATCCGCGCCACGTCAACCCGACAGCTTCGCACAAAAATTGAAATCGGGTATCGCGGGACGCCGGTGCGCCATGCCGGGCAAAATAAAAAGCGCCTGCCGCAGCAGACGCGCTCGATGCACTTCAAGTGTTTATCGGATGATATCGTGAGTCGCACTGCCGGGGCGGTGCGCGCCACCAAAACCGAGTCTAGCCTTTCCCGTTGTTCCAATAAAGAGGAATAAAAACAACACATCGTTGCGTAATCCGGAAATGACGGCATTCGACAGTCGGCCGCGGCCGCTATGCGGACGGCGCAGGTTACCCGCTATTTTTTGCTCGATCCGGCTTTTGTGCGCTACTATATTTCTTGCCTTCTCGCGCACGACCGAGAGCCAGAGCGCATTTCCTCCCCTTTGAGATTTGGAATCATGATTAATCCGGGTCGCCTCTTCAAGAGCTGGTACAACCTCGATGTCGTTCTGACCTTCGACTTCCCGCGCGCCTGAGTCTTCGTGTGCCGGGCGCCTCGCGCCACAATCATTTATCACAATCGAAACTGCTGACTTCGGCTTTCG
>DHXL01000271.1:14580-34029 GCA_002415335.1 Oxalobacteraceae bacterium UBA5157 | reverse complement strand
ACCGCGATTTTCATTTGATTCATGCGTACTGGATTCCTGCGGTCTATTTGGATTCGGCCGGCGTCGGCGCTGGCTCTGGGGGTGGGTTCGCGGTACCGGCGATGATGGCAAGATAATCGCGTTCCGTCGGCAATACGCTGCCATCGAAATGGTCCAGCTTGTTGCCCTTGAAAAATATCGCGACGCGGCTGGAAATGATTTCGCCGGTGCCTTTTTGCATGCGGAACACATAATCCCAGCGATCGCCGTGGAACAGGTCGGTCAACAGCGGCGTGCCGAGCACGAAACGGACCTGCTCGCGCGTCATGCCCTCCTTGCGTTTCATGCCTTCTTTCAGTTGGGTCATCATTTCCGCCGAAACGAAATTGCCCTGCTGAACGTCCGGACGGTACGGCGTAAATACTCCCAGGAACCGCGGCGCTTTGCTGGTCTGGACGCCAGCAGCCGGTGCCGGGCTGCTGAGCTCCGCACTCGATGCCGACTCGTCCAGCAACGGATTTTTCGAGGCGCAACCCGCCAGGCACGTTGCCAGAGCGAGGCATAGCGCGCCTGCCAGGGCGGGGACGCGGTTGATGTAACGGGGCTGCATACGCATAATGGGTTTCAATTGATTGAGCAAGTATGCTAAAACGCTATATCATAAAGCATTCTAATTTGTTGGGACAGAGTATCGCTGCGCTAGACCCTTCCCCGAGTTGGCCGGACCGTCAAGGCCGGAATAGCGCATCTGACGTTGCCTCGCGATTTCTTACCCTTACTGCCAAATGCCCAACCATCCTTCCGATCTGAAAGCCAGCGGCTTGAAAGCCACGCTGCCGCGCCTGAAAATCCTCGATATTTTTCAGAATAGCGCGGTGCGCCACCTCAGTGCCGAAGACGTCTACAAAATCTTGCTGACCGAAAATATGGACGTCGGCCTTGCCACCGTCTATCGCGTACTGACCCAGTTCGAGCAAGCCGGACTGCTGCATCGCAATCATTTCGAGACCGGCAAGGCGGTGTTCGAGATCAATGAAGGCTCGCATCACGACCACCTGGTCTGCCTGGATTGCGGCCGCGTCGAGGAATTCTTCGATGAGGAAATAGAAAAACGCCAGCAGAAAGTGGCGCTGGAGCGCGGCTTTGCGATCGCAGATCACGCGTTGGCGCTGTATGGGCACTGCACAAAAAAAGATTGCCCGTACCGCGAGCGCTAGCCACAGCGTCAGGTTTGACTCAGGGCGTTCGACAACAGCTTCGCCGTAATATCGACAATCGGGATCACGCGCTCATACGCCATGCGCGTCGGGCCGATCACACCGAGCGTACCGACGATCTTGCCATGCACCTCATACGGGGCGGTGACCACGCTCATGTCGTCCAGCGGAACCAGCTCCGATTCGCCGCCGATGAAGATCTGCACGCCGGTCGCCTTGCTCGACACGTCCAGCAATTGCATCAAGCCGGTCTTTTGCTCGAACATGTCGAACAGCTTGCGCAGCGACGTCATATTCGACGCCAGGTCGGTCACGCTGAGCAAGTTGCGTTCGCCTGCAATCACGACTTCGTCCGCATGCTCGGCCATCGCGTCGCTGCCAGCTTCCACCGCGGCCTGCATCAGCCGCGTCATGTCGTCGCGTAATTGGCGCAGTTCTCCCTGCAGGCGGCTGCGCACGTCGTCGAAACTGAGACCGCCGTAATGCTGGTTGATGAAGTTGGCGGCCTGCACCAATTGCGCCGGCGTGTAATCGACGTCGGTCAGCAGCAGCCGGTTCTGCACCTCGCCGTTGGGCGCGACGATCACCAGCAGGATGCGCTTTTCCGCCAGGCGCAGGAACTCGATTTGCTTGAACACCGACTCGTGCCTCGGCGTCAATATTACGCCGGCGAATTGCGACAGCGATGACAGTACCTGCGCCGCATTCGAGATGATCCTGTGCGGTGAATTGGTTTGCGGCCACGGTGGCATTTTCGATTCGAGCGCGCTCTCGTCGATAGCCTGTACCGTCAACAGCGTATCGACGAATACCCGGTAGCCGCGCGGCGTCGGGACCCGGCCCGCCGAAGTATGCGGACTGGACACAAAGCCCATTTCCTCCAGGTCGGCCATGACGTTGCGAATGGTGGCAGGCGACAGCTCGAGGCCGGAAATCTTCGAGAGTGCGCGCGAGCCGACCGGCTGGCCGTCGGCGATATAGCGCTCGACCAGGGCCTTGAGGAGAGTCTGCGCGCGGATGTCGAGGTGCATGATGTCGGGTTAGCGAATGGCGATGTTGGATTTCAGTATTATGCGCTTACTTAACCACTGTTCCAGGTCATACAAGGTCGTGCAGACCGCATCCGGCCGAATATGCGCCGGCAGGGTGCGCTCGAAACGGTTGATCCATACCGCCCGCAAGCCCGCCCGCTGTGCGCCCTCGACGTCCAGCGACGGATCGTCGCCGGCATACACGGCCTCGCCGGGCGCCACTTCCAGCGCATCGCAGGCGGCATGGAAGATTGCCGGATCCGGCTTCGCGCTACCGAGCTGATGGGCGGCCAGCGACACCTTGAAATGCTGCGCCAAACCGATCGCGGCCAGGTCGGCGAAGCCGTTCGAAATCGAGCCTATCGCCACCCGGCTACTCAGGCGCTGCAGTGCCGGAACCACATCCTCGTAGGGAGTGACCGCATTGCGCGCCTGCGAAAAGACGACCATCGCGAGATCGACCTTGGCCGCATCTTCGCTGGCGGCGACGAACGCTTCAGTCAGTGCGGCATGACGCAGCGCCCACAAATCGACCTGGAAACGCGGATTGGCCGCCATCAACTCGCGCCGGCGCACGCGCAAACTGTCGACGCTGCATCCCCGCGCCACCGCCGGCGCATGGGTGAGCAGCCATTCATGGAGCACGGTCTCGGCGCGCATGATCACCGGCACGATCGGCCACAGGGTGTCGTCCAAATCGAAGAGGACGGCCTTGATCGGGAGTTGCTTCATCGCTAATTCCATGGCTCGCTGTAAGACACCGGTAAATTATGTTCTAATCTGCAGCATGCCGCCTACCAAACCAGCCAGCTTGCCCTCCGGCCCGAAAACCGTCGCGATCGTCGGCAAGTATCTGGCCGCCGGCAGCGCGCAATCGTTATCGGAGATTGCAGGTTTCCTGGACCAGCGCGGACACAATGTCATCTTCGAAACCGAAACCGCGCTGAATATCGCGCTGGAGGGGTTCGTCGAAATGACGCCGGCCCAGATTGGGCAGCACGCCGATGTTGCGATCGTGCTCGGCGGCGACGGCACGATGCTCGGCATTGCGCGCCAACTGGCGCCGTACAAGGTTCCGTTGATCGGGATCAACCAGGGCCGGCTCGGCTTCATGACCGACATCTCGCTCGACCGCATGATCCCGCTGCTGGACGATATGTTGAGCGGCAAGGCGGAGTCCGAGCAGCGCAGCTTGCTGGAAGGCTCGGTGGTGCGCGACCACCATATAATATTCCATGGATTGGCTTTCAACGACGTGGTGGTGTCGCGCGGCACCGGTTCCGGCATGGTCGAGTTGCGGGTCGAGGTGGACGGCCGCTTCATGTACAACCAGCGTTCGGACGGTCTGATCGTGGCGACTCCGACTGGTTCGACTGCCTATGCCTTGTCGGCCGGCGGCCCGCTGTTGCATCCGAGCCTGGCCGGCATCGGGCTTGTGCCGATCGCGCCGCATGCCTTGTCGAATCGTCCGATCGTGGTGCCGGATTCGAGCGAAATCGTGATCGAGGTCATCAGCGGGCGCGATATCAGCGTTAATTTCGATATGCAATCGCTGGCCAGCCTGTTGCATCACGACCGCATCGTCGTCAAGCGCTCCGTGCATACGATTACCTTCCTGCATCCGCAGGGCTGGAGCTATTACGACACGCTGCGCGAAAAATTGCACTGGAACGAATATCCGTCGGTCGAAGGTCAGTTAAAATAATTTCCGTTGCGCTTGAAGAAATCCGCGAACATCAGCGCATCCCGTACTCAGAATTTCGGCCCGGCATTGCCGGGGTGAACCAGAAACGCCATTCACATGCTTCGTACACTTTCCATACGCGACTTCGTCATCGTCGATGCCATCGAACTTGAGTTCGCATCGGGCTTCACGGTTTTCACCGGCGAAACCGGGGCCGGCAAGTCGATCCTGATCGATGCCCTGGCCCTGGCCTTGGGCGAGCGCGGCGACGCCAGCATGGTGCGCGAAGGTGCCGCCAAGGCCGACATCGCGGCCGAGTTTTTGACCACAGCGGCGGCCGACGCCTGGCTTGGCGTCAACGAATTCAGCAATGAAGACGGCGGCGCGCTGCTGCGGCGCGTGATCGATAACGCAGGCCGCTCCAAAGCGTACATCAACGGGATCGCCGCCACTGCTGCCCAATTGCGTGAACTGGGCGAATTGCTGGTCGATATCCACGGCCAGCATGCCCATCAGTCCTTGCTGAAGACCGACGCGCAACGCGTGCTGCTCGATAGCCAGGCCGGCTTGCAGGATGACGCCAGGGCGGTTGCCGCTGCGTACAAGACCTGGCGCGCGCTGGCGCGCCGCCGCGAAGAATTTGAAACCAATGCCAGGAACGTGCTGCTGGAGCGCGAGCGTCTCGAGTGGCAAGTCGGCGAACTCGAGAAGCTGGCGGTCAAGCCGGGTGAGTGGAGCGAGATCACGAATGAGCATAGCCGGCTGTCGCACGCGGCCAGCCTGATCGAAGGCGCGCAGGAAGCGCTCGCTGCGATTTCCGAATCCGACAGCCCGATGCTGTCGCAGCTGTCGGCCCTGAACCAGAAGATCGGCAAGCTGGTCGACCTCGACGAAGCGCTGAAACCGGTGCTGGAGGCACTGGAGCCGGCCCGCATCCAGTTGCAGGAGGCGGTGTCGGCGCTCAACGATTACCTGAGCCGGGTCGAGCTTGATCCGGCGCGATTGCGTCAGGTCGAGTCGCGTCTCGAAGCGATCCATTCCACCGCGCGCAAATTCCGCACGGCGCCGGACGATCTGCCGCAGGCGTTCGAATCGCTCTCCGGACAACTGCAGCAACTGGCCGACGCCAGCGATCTCGACGCCTTGCGGGCGCAGGAAGAAAAGCTGAAGGCTGGCTACATGAGCGCGGCGCGGAAATTGTCGAAGGCGCGCGCCAAGGCTGCCGAGGCACTAAGCGCCGCGGTCACGACCGGAATGCAGGAATTGAGCATGGTGGGCGGCCGGTTCGAAGTGGCGTTGCAGACGTGCGAAGCGGCGGCTTACGGTCTGGAGCAAGTAGAATTCACGGTCGCGGCGCATGCCGGTACGATGCTGCGGCCGCTGGCCAAAGTCGCGTCCGGCGGCGAGCTGGCGCGGATTGCGCTGGCAATTTCGGTCATCACGTCGAGCGCATCGGCGACGCCGACGCTGATTTTCGACGAGGTCGACAGCGGCATCGGCGGCGGCGTGGCCGAAGTGGTCGGGCGTTTGCTGAAACGTTTGGGCCAGGATTGCCAGGTGCTGTGCGTCACGCACTTGCCGCAAGTGGCGAGCCAGGCCAACCAGCATTTCCAGGTTAGCAAACATAGCAGCGGCGGCAAGACGGTGTCGCGCATCGACCCACTCGACGCGAAAATCCGGATCGAAGAAATCGCGCGCATGCTGGGCGGAGTCGAAATCACCGCGACCACACGCAAGCACGCCCGGGAGTTGCTGGCGCTGTAACGGTGGCGTCCTGCGATAGGGGCACTACCTTATAATGGCTGCCTTCCATCGCGCCCGGACCGCACCATGCCATATCGCAAAGAACCCATCCACGCCCACGACAGCACCGGCAAGACCGCCGTGCTCCTGGTCAATCTCGGCACGCCCGAGGCGCCGACCACCGCCGCGGTGCGGACCTACCTGAAGGAATTCCTGTCCGACCCGCGCGTGATCGAGATCCCGAAAGCGGTCTGGTGGTTCATCCTGCACGGCATCATCCTGCCGTTTCGCGCGGCGAAATCGGCGCACAAGTACGCATCGATCTGGACCCGGGACGGCTCACCGCTGAAAGTGCATACGGTAAAACAGGCGCAACTGCTGCGCGGTTATCTGGGCGAGAATGGGCACGACGTGCAAGTCGCGTATGCGATGCGCTACGGTCATCCATCGGTGCCGCAGGTACTCGAGGAATTGAAAGCCGGCGGTTGCGATCGGATCCTGGTCCTGCCGGCGTATCCGCAGTATTCCGGCACCAGCACCGCATCGATTTTCGACGCGGTGTTCAGCCATCTTGCCGGGAGCCGCAATGTGCCGGAGCTGCGGCTGGTCAAGCATTACCATGATCACGAAGGCTATGTGCAGGCCTTGAAGCAGGCGGTGCTGGCCCACTGGAACATGCATGGCCGCCCGGGCAAGCTGGTGATGAGCTTTCACGGCGTACCCAAGCGCACGCTACTGCTGGGCGACCCGTATTTCTGCGAATGCCAAAAGACCGCTCGCCTGCTGGCGGAGCAGCTTGGCCTGAATGAGGAACAGTATGTGGTGACTTTCCAGTCGCGTTTCGGCAAGGCCGAGTGGCTGCAGCCCTATACTGCGCCGACCCTGCGGAAACTCGCCAAGGAGGGCATCAAGCGCGTCGACGTCTTGTGCCCTGGATTCATCGGCGATTGCCTGGAAACACTGGAAGAGATTGCCATCGAGGCGCGCAACGATTTTCTGACGGCCGGCGGCAAGGAGTTCAACTACATTCCTTGCCTGAATGAGGACCCGGCATGGATCAGGGCGCTGGCAGAAATTGCCGAGCAACACATGATCGGTTGGCCGACGAGAGTCGTACCCGGGCAGCAAGCACGGCAACAAAGTGCAGCCGCAAGCGCGCAAGCCAGGGCGCGAGGACTCGGCGCGAGACAATAGCGCCGAATGCCAGCCGCGGCAGCTTCGCGGCCGCTCGATTCGATGATTTTAAGGCACGTTTGCTGCTAGAATAGCGCGCCTTAGTACAGTGCGACCAGATGTGCGTCACAGATCCATGCTGCGGCAAGTACTGCATAGGCAACGATGCCTGCGGAAATGAGCGGCAGTTTCAAAATGTCTCCTTGCGGTATTGCAGGTTGAGGAAAGGCAGTTCCCAAGGCAATATCCTAGCCGCTCCCGATAAAAAGACCATCCCATAAACGGGTAATTCTTGTAACAAAAAGCGTCTGGATTGGCGGCATGGGCGTGCCAAAACGCGATTTTCGGGATGGCTGGGGATACCCCTTGAAATAATGTGGGATCGCCCCATTTGTTACGTACTGTTGCAATTTATCGAAGTTAAGCCATTGATTGTTGGAGACTTTTTGATGCCGGACCAGGAAAAAATGCAAGACCAGGAAAACTCGGGCGAGGTCGCCGCGTCAGGAGGGAATGGGTCGGCGGCAGCCGAGCCGGCGACGCTGGAACAGCGACTCGCGGATGCGGAGGCGCGCGCGACCGAGTTCCAGGATGCGTTCCTGCGTGCAAAGGCCGAGGCCGAGAATATGCGCCGTCGGGCGCAAGAAGATATCGCCAGAGCGCACAAGTTTGCGATCGAGGGCTTTGCCGAGGCCTTGGTGCCGGTGAAGGACAGTCTGGAAATGGCGCTACAAGTCGAGACTCCGTCGATCGAGTCCTTGAAGGAAGGCGTTGAAATGACGCTGAAACAACTGTCCTCGGCGTTCGAGAAAAACCGCTTGCTGGAGATCAATCCGAAGCCGGGCGAGAAGCTCGATCCGATGAAGCACCAAGCGATTTCGATGGTGCCGGCTGAACAGGATGCCAATACCATCGTCACCGTCCTGCAAAAGGGCTATATGATTTCAGACCGGCTGTTGCGCCCGGCATTGGTGACGGTTGCGCAGGAAAAGTCCGCGTAAAAAATATAAATGAAGAACGGCTCTTGCAAGCGCCGCTGTTCTCCGCACATTTGAAGCATCCGAATTTCAGTCATTTAGCTTAAAGGAACAACATCATGGGCAAGATCATCGGCATCGACTTGGGGACCACTAATTCCTGCGTATCGATCATGGAAGGCGGCCAGCCGAAAGTTATCGAAAATTCGGAAGGTGCGCGCACGACGCCGTCCATCATCGCTTATCAGGAAGATGGCGAGATCCTGGTCGGTGCCCCGGCCAAGCGCCAGGCGGTCACGAATCCGAAGAACACGCTGTACGCTGTCAAGCGCCTGATCGGCCGCAAGTTCGAAGAAAAAGAAGTGCAAAAGGATATCGCGCTGATGCCTTACCAGATCATCAAGGCCGACAATGGCGATGCCTGGATTTCGGTGCGCGACAAGAAGCTGGCACCGCCGCAGATTTCGGCCGAAGTCCTGCGCAAGATGAAGAAGACCGCCGAAGACTACCTCGGCGAAGAAGTCACCGAAGCCGTCATCACGGTACCGGCTTACTTCAACGATTCGCAGCGCCAGGCAACCAAGGATGCCGGCCGCATCGCCGGTCTCGACGTCAAGCGCATCATCAATGAACCGACCGCGGCGGCACTGGCTTTCGGGCTCGACAAGACCGGCAAGGGCGACCGCAAGATTGCGGTGTACGACCTGGGCGGCGGCACGTTCGACGTCTCGATCATCGAGATCGCCGACGTCGATGGCGAGATGCAGTTCGAAGTGCTGTCGACCAATGGCGATACCTTCCTCGGCGGTGAAGATTTCGACCAGCGCATCATCGATTACATCATCGACGAATTCAAGAAGATCAACGGCATCGATCTGGGCAAGGACGCGATCGCACTGCAGCGCATCAAGGGCTCGGCGGAACGCGCCAAGATCGAGCTGTCGTCGTCGCAGCAAACCGAAATCAACGAGCCGTATATTGCGATGGCCAATGGCGCCCCGGTTCACTTGAACCTGAAGATGACGCGCGCCAAGCTGGAGTCGCTGGTCGAAGACTTGATCGCCAATACCATCGGTCCATGCAGCATCGCGATCAAGGATGCCGGCGTCAAGGTGACCGACATCGACGACATTATCCTGGTCGGCGGTATGACGCGTATGCCTAAAGTGCAGGAGAAGGTGAAAGAATTCTTCGGCAAGGATCCACGCAAGGACGTGAACCCGGATGAAGCGGTCGCGGTCGGCGCGGCGATCCAGGGTTCGGTCTTGTCGGGCGACCGCAAGGACTTGCTGCTGCTGGACGTGACGCCGCTGTCGCTCGGTATCGAGACGCTCGGCGGCGTGATGACCAAGATGATCCAGAAGAACACGACGATTCCGACCAAGTTCAGCCAGGTATTCTCGACTGCGGATGACAATCAGCCGGCGGTGACGATCAAGGTGTATCAGGGCGAACGCGAAATGGCGGCCGGCAACAAGGGCCTTGGCGAATTCAATCTGGAAGGTATCCCGCCGTCATCACGCGGCACCCCGCAGATCGAAGTTACTTTCGATATCGACGCCAACGGCATCCTGCATGTCGGCGCGAAGGACAAGGCGACCGGCAAGGAAAACAAGATCACGATCAAGGCTAATTCCGGCTTGACCGAGGAAGAAATCCAGAAAATGGTGCGCGATGCCGAGGCCAACGCCGAAGACGACAAGCGCCTGAAAGAACTGGCGGAAGCGCACAACCAGGGCGACGCGCTGGTGCATTCGACCAAGAAGGCGCTGACCGAGTACGGCACCAAGCTGGAGTCGGGAGAGAAGGAAAAGATCGATGCCGCGATCAAGGAATTGGAAGAAGCCTTGAAAGGCAACGACAAGTCGGTGATCGATGCCAAGGCGGCGACATTGTCGACTGCCGCGCAAAAACTCGGCGAGAAGATGTATGCCGATATGCAGGCGCAGCAGGCGGCGGGCGCTGCCGGCGATGCGGCCGGCGCTGGTTCGGAGGCCAAGCCGAAGGAAGAAGACGTGGTGGATGCGGACTTCAAGGAAGTCAAAGACAAGTAGGCAGCTTATGGTCAAGCGGCGCGGTGCTCGCGCTGCATGACTCGCCGAGTCGAAGAACGCCATGCGCCCTTCGACTCGGCGTTTTCGCTTAGATTTAACAGGGTGGCGACAAGATGGCGAAGCGCGATTTTTACGAGATTCTGGGTGTAGCGAAGAACGCCTCCGACGATGAAATCAAGAAGGCATATCGCAAGCTCGCAATGAAATACCATCCGGACCGCAATCCGGATAGCAAAGGTTCGGAAGACAAGTTCAAAGAGGCGAAAGAGGCCTACGAGATGCTTTCCGATACGCAAAAGCGCGAGGCGTATGACCGCTATGGCCATGCCGGGGTAGACCCGAACATGGGTGGCGGTGGTGGCTTCGGCGGTAACGGTGCGGGCGGGTTTGCCGATGCGTTCGGCGATATCTTCGGTGATATTTTCGGCGGCGGTGGCGCGCGCGGTGGCCGCAGCAGCGGCGGGCCGCAAGTCTATCGCGGCGCCGATTTGCGCTACAACCTCGAGATCTCGCTCGAGCAGGCCGCACACGGTTTCGATACCACCATTCGTGTGCCGTCGTGGGATGCGTGCGAAGTGTGTGACGGTTCCGGCGCCAAGCCCGGCACCGCTCCCGCCACGTGCCCGACCTGCGGCGGCCACGGCCAGGTGCGCATGCAGCAAGGCTTCTTCAGCATCCAGCAAACCTGTCCGAAATGCCACGGTACCGGCAAGATTATTCCGACGCCCTGCACCACCTGCAGCGGCGCGGGACGCATCAAGCGCAACAAGACGCTGGAAGTCAAAATTCCGGGCGGGATCGACGACGGCATGCGGATTCGCTCTTCCGGCAATGGAGAACCCGGCATGAACGGCGGCCCGCCGGGCGATCTATATGTCGAGATCCATATCAAGCCGCACCCGGTATTCCAGCGCGATGGCGACGACTTGCATTGCGAGATGCCGATTTCATTCTCCAAGGCTGCGCTGGGCGGTGAAATCGAGGTGCCGACCTTGAACGGAAAAGCGTCGTTCACGATTCCGGAAGGCACGCAGTCCGGCAAGACGTTCCGCTTGCGCAGCAAGGGCATCAAAGGCGTACGCTCGGGTTATGCCGGCGACATGTTTTGTCACGTGGTGGTAGAGACGCCGGTCAAGCTGACTGAACGCCAGAAGGAATTGTTGCGCGATCTCGAACACCTGACCGCAGAAGGCGGCGCCAAACATAATCCGCAAAGCAAGTCTTGGAAAGACAAGGTCAAGGAATTTTTTGAATAGGGACCGCGCGACCTGGGAATGAGGTCTTTCGCGCGATCCCTGCGTCTGATTCAGTCGATGCCAGCTCGCGCACGCGAGTAGACGGCCAAGGGCCTTTTTAGCGGTTGCATCTCGGCTACTTTTTCTCTATTCTGTGAAGATGGAAATAAAACGCTCGTTCGTTTATTTCCTTTCTTGCAATGGGGCAAGGACATCCGGGAGGCGACATGAATTTCCGTTTTACTATCAATCGCGCTTTAGTAACGGCGTTTATTTTTTCCGCAACGATGCTGAGCCTTCCCGTTCGTGCGACAGAAGTCGCCGGGGTCAAGCTCGATGAGACTGCAAAGGTCGCGAACCAAGAGCTCAAGCTCAACGGCGCCGGAATTCGCTATAAGCTCTTTTTCAAGGTCTATGTCGCTGCGCTTTACCTGAGCGACAAGAAATCGACCGTGCCCCAGATCCTTGCGGCACCCGGCGCCAAGCGCATTCACCTCGTGATGTTGCGCGACGTCAGCAGCGAGGATTTCGGACAGGCATTCATGGCCGGGATGCGGAAAAATTCCGACATGACGGAGCGGGCGAAGATCATCAATCAGATGATGATCTTCGGGGAGCTATTCGCGTCGATTCCGGAGCTCAAGAAAGGTGACGTGCTGACGACTGACTGGATTCCAGGCTCCGGCACCGTGTGTTCACTGAACGGCAAGAAAATTTCGCAAGTCATTCCAGATGTTGCTTTCTACAATGCGCTGTTGAAGATCTGGCTGGGCCGCAGCCCGGCGGACGAGAAATTGAAGAGGGCACTGCTGGGCGAGAAAGAGGAGCCGGCGGTGACGCCGCGCACGCCAACCTACTAAGACCCGCAGGGCAGCGGAAATGGGGCGGATTTATCCGCCCTTTTTGCTTTTCCAACATCGCGTTCTCGCATCTCCGTATCGCGGTTTGGTTTCGCTTTCATCGCATTTAGTGAATAATTAACAATTATTTAAAAAACACATGCATACTCCAAGCTTCAACATCAAAGCGCTTAGAACATGCCTGCCATCGAAAAACCTGCAACGGTCTACGATCTAAAGCAATCACGCATTTCAATCCCGACAGTCCTGGTATTGAGCGATCAGACCGCCCGCGGCGCGGTCCTGGCACGGATCATCAAGAGCCTTGACAAGGATATCGACGTCCTGATTTTTTCCAGTGTGCATCGCGCGTTCGAACACATGCGCATCGAACCGGTGGATCTGGTCCTGATCGACAGCCGGATCGCGGGCCGGGATAGCCTGGCAACGGTTGCTCAACTGCGGAATATGTATTCGGGACACGAGCTTCCCATCGTCGTGACTGCGCCCGCCGACGAGCGCGACGCCCTGAGTCGCGCGTTCAAGGCCGGGGCGACCGACTTCATGGCGAGTCCGGTTGACCCGCTGGAGTGCCGTGCCCGCTGCCGCAACCTGCTTTTGATGCGGCGGCAGCATGTGGCCAATAGCGACCATGCGCGCGTGCTGGAGGAGCGCGTGGAACAGGCCAGTCGCAATTTGCGCCTGCACGAAGTCGATACACTGTTTTGCCTGGCAGGCGCGGCCGATCGCCGCGACGCCGTGACCGGCGCGCATCTGAAACGAATGGCCAAGTATTCTGGCTTGATCGCGCGCGGCATCGGCTTGTCGGACGATGAAATCGAAACCATCGAACTGGCCGCGCCGATGCACGATATCGGCAAGATCGGCATTCCCGACGCGATCATGCAAAAAACCCAGCGCCTCAATGCCGGCGAGCTGCTCGTGATGCAGACCCACGCGCGCATCGGCTATGACATCTTGAAGGACAGCCCGTCGCGCTTCTCGCAAGCGGCAGCCATCATCGCATTGAATCACCACGAGAAATTCGATGGATCCGGTTATCCGTCCGGGCTGCGTGGACAGGATATCCCGTTGAAGGCGCGCATCGTCGCACTGGCCGATGTATTCGATGCACTAACCTCGAAGCGGCCCTACAAGCCGGCATGGGAATGGCAACGGGCGGTGGATTTCATCGTCGCGCAGAAAGGCGGGCATTTCGATCCGGAACTGGCCGATGTCTTCGTCAGCAAGCTCGACGACGCGCACATGATTCAGCAATCCCTGGACGACAGCCACCACTACGTCGGTGCGGCCCACTAGTCTGTAGCGGCGCGCCTGCTACACTTCCTGCTTTATCCGGATTCCCTGCATGGCATCCGCTTCACTTCCGCCTCGGACCTTCATGGCCACAGCAACATTGAAACGACTGCTCCTGATCGGCGGCGGCCACGCCCACCTGTTCGTGCTCGAGACCTTGCGCAAGCGACGATCCGAGTGGCACGGCCGGCTCGAGGTGACGCTGCTGTCGCGCACGTTGGCAACCGCCTACTCGGGCATGCTGCCCGGTTTGATTGCCGGACATTACCGCACCAGGCAATGCCTGATTGACTTGCCGCCGCTGGCCGCGCAAGCGGGCGCGACGCTGGTGCAGGCCGATGTCGAGCAACTCGATCTGGCGCGTAATGTGGCGCTTGGCGGCGGCCGGGAATGGGAGTTCGACCTGGTGTCGATCGATATCGGCTCCAGTCCTTCGCTGACGGCGGTGCCGGGTGCCGCGCAGCATGCAGCGCCGGTCAAGCCGATTGACCTGTTCTTGCAGCACTGGCGCGAGTTGCAGGACCAGATCGGGACACTCACGCGTCCGATCCACATGGTGGTGGTGGGCGGCGGTGCCGGCGGTGTCGAACTGGTCCTGGCAATGGCACATCGCCTGGAAGGCCAGCGTGCGCTGGTCAAATGGTCATTGGTGACCAGTGGCGAGTTGCTGGCCGGTTATCCGCGGCGCGCGGCGCGCCTGATGGTGCGCCACTTGGCCGAGGCCGGCGTCGCACTGCGGACCAACGCCGAAGCGGCGTGCATCGAACAAGGCAAATTGCATTTTGCCGACGGCAGCAGCGCCGCTTTCGATGCGCTGATCTGGGCAACCGGCGCGGCTGCCCAGTCGTGGGTGGCGGCATCCGGCCTGGCGTGCGAAGACAACGGCTTTGTCATCGTCAACGAGCACTTGCAGTCGACCAGTCATCCGCAAGTCTTTGCGGCTGGCGACATCGCGGTCAATCCCCTGCACCGGCGCCCGAAAGCCGGTGTATTCGCGGTACGGCAGGGCCCGGTCCTGGCCGACAATCTATTGCGCCAGGTACTCGACCTGCCGTTGGCCAGCTATCGGCCGCAGATGGATTATTTGTCGCTGCTGGCGACCGGCCAGCGCCACGCGATCGCATCGTGGTACGGGTTGGTGTGGGAAGCGGCATGGCTATGGCGCTGGAAGGATCGCATCGATCAGCGATTCATACGGCGTTTTTCGCCGCCTTTCGAGGCGCCGGTCGATGCGCAATCGATAGAAGATGCGTCGCGTTAAGACGCCCGGTCGGGCTAGTCCTGTCTGAGTTCGATAAAATAGCGGCAATCTGGCGGCCGTGCCGCAGTTGTCAACCCTGTAACCGGTTACGGTGATGGAGCACTATGATAAAGAAAGATGAACTGATGCTGGAGCAGCTGTTCAGCAACAACCGCAATTGGGTTGCCTCGATGGAGGCGCAGGAGCCGGGTTTTTTCAAGAAACTGGCGGGCCAGCAGTCGCCCGAATATCTGTGGATAGGCTGCTCCGATAGCCGCGTGCCGGCCAATGAAATCGTCGACCTGCTGCCCGGTGAATTATTCGTTCATCGCAATATAGCGAACGTCGTGGCGCACTCTGACTTGAATTGCCTGTCGGTGCTGCAGTTCGCAATCGACGTGCTGAGCGTCAAGCATGTGATGGTGGTCGGCCACTATGGATGTTCGGGCGTGCATGCGGCGCTGACGCGCCGCCGGATCGGGCTGGCTGACAATTGGCTGCGGCATGTGCAGGATGTGCATCAAAAGCACGAGCGCTACTTGGGCGATGCGCTGCCAACGCGCGAGAAGCAGGACCGGCTGTGCGAGCTGAATGTCATCGAACAAGTCATCAACGTTTGCCAGACTACTATCGTGCAGGATGCATGGGAGCGCAAGCAAGACCTCACCATACATGGCTGGGTATATGGCTTGCAGGATGGTTTGTTGCGCGACTTGGGCATGACGGTCGGCGCCGCCGACGATCTCGCGTCGCGCCTCGAAACCAGCCTGGCGCGTTACGCGGACTAACGCGTCTCGAGGCGGCCTTCGCGCAATTTCAGGCGCTGCACATCCGGCAAGGCGATCAGGTCGCGATCATGGCAGACCATGATGACGCTGCTGCCTTCGCGGACGAGGGCCGGGATCAGCGCGATTACTTGTTCGCGCGCCAAGCCATCCAGGTTCGCGGTCGGTTCATCGAGCAATAATAATTTCGGCGTCAGGATGCGCGCGCGCGCCAGCGCCACGCGCTGCTTCTCGCCGCCGGACAGGGTGTCGGAAGCCTGGGCGCGCAAGTGCGTGACGCCGGCCCAGTCCATCGCTTGCGCGACGCGCTGCGCCATCTCGCCTCTGCGCACGCCGCGTGCGCGCAAACCGTAGCCGATATTGTCCTCGACGCTGCCGGAAAACATCGCCGGATGCTGATGCACGTAGACAATCGCCTCGCGCATCGCGCGCGGATAGGGGGCCATGCGAACCGGCTGTCCCCGAAATGTCGCGCTCGTCACGATCGACGTCTCGAGCCCGCACAGGATGCGCAGCAAGGTGCTCTTGCCGGCGCCGTTGATGCCGGTCAAGACATAAGCGCGAGCGACTTCGATCGTCAGCATGTCGATATCCAGCAACGTGCGCGCGCCGTATTGCTTTTTCAGCCCGGTAATCGAGAGCAACGGATTCATGGCGGCGCTCATGCTATCGCCCGCGCGGCGCGTGGGTCGCCCTGGACCAGCATCAGGGCGGCATTGATGATCAGCGCGATCACGATCAAGACGATTCCGAGTGCGATGCCTTGCGCAAATTCGCCTTTGCTGGTTTCGAGCGCAATCGCGGTCGTGATCGTGCGGGTTTCGCCGGCGATATTTCCGCCGACCATCATTGCGCAGCCGACTTCCGAAATCGCCCGGCCGAAGCCATTGATGATAGCGGCCATCACACCGAAGCGCGCTTCGTGCAATACCGTCAGCATCACGCGCCAGCCCGAGGCACCGAGCGTGATGGCCGTTTCCGCCAGTCGTGGATCGCAGGCTTGCACCGCGGACAGCGTCAACGCGGCCAGCAGCGGCAGCGTGATCAATGCCTGGCCCGCAACCAGGCCCGGTTGCGAGAATAGCCAATGCAGTCCGCCCAACAAGCCGCGGCGCGACAGCATCAGGTACAGCAGCAAGCCGATCAGCACCGTCGGCACCGAGAGTGCCGCCTGCGTCAGCCAGACGACCACGCGCCGCCCGCTGAAGTCCCGGGCAGCGATCAGATAGCCCGCCAGCAACGCCAGCGGCGCGGCAAGTACCAGGCCGGCGATGGAGGTCTTGAGCGAGACCCAGACAATTTGCCACAGCGCTGCGTCGCCCGACAAGAGCAGGGCAGATGCGTCGCGCATCGCGTCGGTCAAATACATCGGAATCCTAAAGATTGTGGGAAAGAGTTTAGCGTAGCGGCCCTTGCAAGCCACTACCGTTCCGCAGACGGATCGCATGCGATCCGAAACCCCTGCTGCACCTCTGTACCCAACTGATCAGAAGCAGTGCTCCGGCGCCGGGAAGGACTTGTCCTTGACCGCGGCGATGTAGGCATGCACCGCAGCGCCGATGCTGTCTTGTCCTTCCATGAAATTCTTCACGAAGCGCGCCTTTTTTCCGGGAAATACACCGAGCATGTCGTGCATCACCAGCACCTGGCCCGAGCAGTCGGGGCCGGCGCCGATGCCGATGGTCGGAATCTCCAGCAAGTCGGTCACTTCGGTCCCCAATGCAGCGGGAATCGCCTCCAGTACCAGCAGGGTCGCGCCGGCCGCCTGCAGTGCCAATGCGTCGGCTTTCAACTTTTCTGCGCCGGCAGCGGTTTTTCCCTGGACTTTGTTGCCGCCCAGCACATGCACCGATTGTGGCGTCAGACCGATGTGCGCACAGACCGGGACGGCGCGCTCGGTGAGGAAGCGGATCGTCTCCGCCAGCCATGCGCCGCCTTCGAGCTTCACCATCTGGGCGCCGGCTTGCATCAGTTGCGCGGCATGCCGGAACGCCGATTCGGGAGTGGCATAGGTGCCGAACGGCATGTCGCCGATCAGCAGCGCGGTATGGTTGCCGCGTGCGACGCACGCCGTGTGGTAAACCATGTCGCCGATGGTTACCGGCAGCGTCGAACTTTGTCCCTGGCAGACATTGCCGAGCGAATCGCCTACCAGCAGCACGTCGACGCCGGCATTGTCCATCAGCGTGGCGAAGCTGGCGTCGTAGCAAGTCAGTACCGCGATCTTCTCGCCCGCGCCACGCATGGCCAGCAGCGAGGGGATCGTGACGGCTTTTTTTCGATTGCCGGGTTCGTTCTCTTGCAGATATCCAGCCATGTTCATTCTCCCAGATTAAAAAATTCCCGTTTGCCGCGCATGTTCTTGATACGTGTCAGCAGCAGGTCAAAATCGTCATCCCGTTCAATCGGATTCAGGTGCTCCGTATTGACGATCAACAGCGGCGCGGTGTCGTAATGATAGAAGAAGCGGCTGTAACTTTCAGACAGACGGTGCAGATAGGTCTCGGACAGGCCGGCTTCCATCTCGACCCCGCGCTTCTTGATGCGGTCGATCAGCGTTTCCGGCTGCGCCTGCAGGTAGATTACGAGATCCGGCAATGGCGCTTGCGGCCGCAGGTGCTCGTACAACTGGCGGTATAGATTCAGTTCATCGTCGCCCAGCGTCAGGTGCGCAAACAAAGGATCCTTGTCGAGCAGGAAGTCGGATACGACCGGTGCGTTGAACAAGTCGGTTTGCGTCAGATCGCGCAATTGGTTCATGCGCTGAAACAGGAAAAACATCTGTGCCGGCAGCGCATAGCGCGCGGCATCGCGATAAAATTTTTCGAGGAAGGGGTTTTCCTGCGGTTGCTCCAGCAAAGTCTGCGCGCCGAACGCAGTCGCGAGCTTGCGCGCGAGCGTGGTCTTGCCGGCGCCAATCGGCCCTTCTACCACGATGTACTTGTAAGTGTCGAAGTTCATGTGCGAAAGATAAAATAAACGGCGCCCACCAGGCACAATGCCGCCCAAACATAGTCGAGCTTGAACGGTTGATCCATATATATCATGGCAAACGGCACGAATACGCTGAGTGTAATCGCTTCCTGCATGATTTTGAGTTGGGCCAGACTGTACTGACTATAGCCGATCCGGTTGGCGGGAACCTGCAGCAGATATTCGAACAGGGCGATGCCCCAGCTCACCAGCGCGGCAATCAACCACGGCTTGCCGCCGAGAGTCTTCAGATGACCGTACCATGCGATCGTCATGAAGACGTTGGACAGCGTCAGCAGGCCGATGGTTTGGATGATGATGGGAATTTGCATGGCGGTCAGTTGCGCGAGCGAGACAGGGTTGGAGACAGGGCAGTGCCGCAGCCGGGTATCAGGCGATCTTCTGGATCGTTTGTGCCATCACGCCTGGCGCGAAAGCGTGGGCCGGGCCCCTGCCGGGGATGTTCACGAGTGGATCGATTTGCAGCAAAGGAATCAGGACGAACGCGCGTTGCGTCATGCGCGGATGGGGCACGGTCAGCGCGTCGCTTGCGATGACGTCATGGCCATACAGCAGCAGGTCGAGGTCGAGCGTACGCGGTGCATTCCGGTAGGACCGTTCGCGGCCGGATGCATGTTCGATCGCCTGCAATTCCGCCAGCAATCGTTCGGCCGCTAGTTGCGTATCGAGGCGCACCACCGCGTTGACGTAGTCGTCGCCGCCGGCATCGATCGGCGCGCTACGGAATAAGCTGGATTGCGCGCTGAGGCGGGTTGCGGGCAAGCGATCGAGTTGCAGGATCGCACGCTGCACGCTGCCCAGCGCATCGCCGAGGTTCGCGCCGATGCCTACGTAAGCGGTTACCTGCGTGGCTGTCATTCGTTGCCGTTCGCGATCGCCGGACCCTTCGGCCGTGGAGTACGGCGCCGCACGCGTTTCTTGGGGCCGCCCGCATTGTCGCCCTCGACTTTCGATTTCCTGGCCAGCAGTGCCTCGCGGCCCTCGCCGTCGGCTTCCATGAATTCGGTCCACCATGCGCCGATTTCGCCATCGATTTCGCCCGATGCACACCGCAGCAACAGGAAGTCGTAACCGGCACGTAAGCGCAAATGCTCGAGCAATTTATACGGCGATTTGCCGGCGCGCCGCTCGAAGCGCGGCTGCATGGCCCAGATGTCGCGCATGTCGGAGGCGATCTTGCG
>DHXL01000271.1:11868-14265 GCA_002415335.1 Oxalobacteraceae bacterium UBA5157 | reverse complement strand
CGGATGCGCTGATCGGTACTGTCCAATGCCAGCGTGACGAATTTCTCACCGAGCGGCTGCTCCAGCACCACATCGAGCAGCGGCAGCAGGCCGTGATGCAAGCCTTCCTTGCGCAATTGCTGCAGGCAAGCCAGCGCCTGACCGCTCATCAGCAGCTTCAGCATTTCGTCGAACACGCGCGCGGCCGGCACGTTATTGATGAGCGGCGCCATCACCGCGATCGGCGCGCTGGTGTCGGGATCGATCGTGAAGTTCAGTTTCGCCGCGAAGCGCACCACGCGCAGCAGGCGCACCGGATCTTCGCGGAAGCGCGCCTCCGGCACGCCGATCACGCGCAGCGTCTTGTTGCGGATATCGGCGATGCCGCCATGGTAATCGAGCACCATCTGGGTGGCCGGATCGTAATACATGGCGTTGATGGTGAAGTCGCGCCGGACGGCGTCTTCATGCTGTTCGCCGAAGGTATTGTCACGCAATACGCGGCCGTGCTCATCCTTGGGCGAACCGTCCGACGAGGCGCCGCGGAAAGTGGTCACTTCCAATTGCTCCTGTCCCAGCATCACATGCACGATCTGGAACCGCTTGCCGATGATGAAGGCGCGCCGGAACAGGCGCTTGATTTGTTCCGGCGTGGCGTTGGTCGCGATGTCGAAATCCTTGGGCTTGACCCCGAGCAGCAAGTCGCGCACCGCGCCGCCGACCACGAAGGCCTTGAAGCCGGCATCCTGCAGTGTTTGCGTGACGCGCACGGCGTTCGGCGACAACAGCTGCGGATTGATGCCATGTTCCTTTGGGCCGAGTATCACGGGCTTGCTGCGATCGACCGTTTTTTTCGTGGCGCCGAGTATGCGGCGGATGAACTTTTTAATCATTGAATAACTTCAGGATGGGCCAGCCGTGCGCTTGCGCATGCGCCGCGAGCTTGGCATTGGGGTTGGTGGCGACCGGATGGGTGACCAGGGACAGCAGGGGGATGTCGTTTTGCGAATCGCTGTAGAAGTGGCTGGTGCCGAAGCTTTGCAGCGATTTGTCCTGCGCCGCAAGCCACGCATTGGTATTGACGACCTTGCCCTCGCCGTAGGGTGGTATTCCCAGCGTTTTGCCGGTGATTTCGCCGGTCGCCGTGGTTTCCGGCTCGGCCGCGATCAGGTGCGGCACCCCGAATGCGCTCGCAATTGGCGCGGTCACGAAGCGATTGGTGGCGGTGATGATCGCCACCAGGTCGCCGCGATCCTGATGCCGCGCGACCAGGTCGCGTGCGGCTGGCAGAATCGCCGGCTGGATCACTTCGGCCATGTACTGCAAGTGCCAGTCATCCAGCTGCTTGCGCGGGAACTGGGCCAGCGTGCCGAATGCGAACGCGAGATAGGCCAGCGGATCGAGCTTGCCGGCTTGATACTGCGCGAAGAAATCGGCGTTGCGTTGTTCGAAAGCGCCGCGCTCGACTGCGCCGATACGCATCAGGAATTGACCCCACTCAAAATCGGAGTCAAGCGGGAGCAGCGTGTGGTCGAGATCGAATAGTGCCAGGTTCATGCTGTTGGTTCGCCTTCAAGTCCCGTTAGCAACAAGCTGCGCAAGAGTGGCAGCGTGATCGGCCGTTTCGTTTCCAGCGAATACTGATCAAGCGCATCGAGCATGGCCGACAGCGAGCGCATATCGCGCCGAAAATGGGTAATCAGATAGGGTAACACGCCCGCTGACAGCGCCAGGCCGCGCGCTTGCGCAGAGTGTGTCAGTGCGGCGATTTTTTCATCGTCGGTCAGTTCATGGATTTGATAGATCAGGCCCCAGCCGAGGCGCGTGCGCAAGTCCTCGCGCACGGGCAGGATCGCCGGCGCCACCGAGCCGCTCGCGAGCAGCGCGCCGCCTTGCTCGCGCACCAGGTTGAACAAATTGAAAGCGGCGATTTGGGCCTCGGCCGCGAAGCGCTCGCAATCGTCGAGCAGGTATAGTGTCACACCGGGCGCGGGCAGGAAGGCGTCGAGCGCCGCATCGGCGCCGATGTAGTGCGCCGACGGCGACGCCGCCAGCGCGCGCAGCAGATGCGTCTTGCCGGCGCCGGGCGCGGCCCACACATAGACGAAACGTTCGGCCAGGGAAGTCGCGGCACGGCGCTCCAACACGCGCAGCAACTGGTGCAACTCCTCGTTTTGTCCGACCACGAAAGTATCGAGGGTTTGCGGTTTTTCCGCCCCCAGATCCAGCAGCAACTGTCTCATTCTCGACTCTTCACAAGCGGGTATAGAAGCGACTGTCGAGGTAATGCGCACGCAAATGCTTGAGTGCGACCGATACGATGGCGGAAGCGGGCAGGGCCAGCAGCACGCCGACAAAGCCAAACAATTGACCGAATGCCAGCAAGGCGAAGATGACCGCCAGCGGATGCAGCCCGAT
>DHXL01000271.1:0-11592 GCA_002415335.1 Oxalobacteraceae bacterium UBA5157 | reverse complement strand
GGTACGGCCACGTCGAAGCCGCACAGCGCCAGCGCGCCCGAGTAATACGCCGACAGCACCAGCATCACCAGCAACTGGCCGCGCAGATACTGCGCCAACAGCGCATCGACCTCTTGCGCCAGCACGCTGACTCGTCCGATCCAGCGGCGCGGAACCGAGTTCTCCAGGTGCCCCATCAGCACGTGCCAATCCAGCAGCAAATAGAACAACACGATCGGAATCAGCAGCACGGTCGTGATCCAGCCCAGAACGGCGATTCCGCCCACCTTGGCCGACGCCAGAATCGCGCCCCAGATCTGATCGCCGCTGCCGGCCAGCCGCTCGGACAGGATGCGCTGAAGGCCGGCGACATCGAGCCGTACCGAGAATCCGTATTTCTGCAATTTGGGCGCCAGCGTCGCGTTCAGTCTGGTCAGAAAGACCGGGATCTGCTCTTGCAGCAACGGGATTTCCTTTTGCAGCACCGGGACCACGACCAGGAACAAGGCCAGGATGGCCATGAGCAGCAGTAACATCACGATCAATACCGCCAGTGCGCGCGGCATCGCGAATCTGCCGATCCGCCGCGAGACTATCCAGTCGACGCCGGGATTGAGCGCATAGGCAATGATCGCCGCAGCGATGAAAGGCGTCAAGACCGGGCCCAGTAGTGCCAATAGCGCCACCAGCAAGAGTCCAAGCGCAAGCCACAACCAGGTTTGTTTTTGGTCCGACGTGAAAGAAAGTGGCATGAATGAGCGGTCGGGCCGGACCGATTTGATAAAATAGCGGTTTCGCCGGACGGGATTGCAAGACGAATCTGCAAATTATAGTTCCCGCCCGGCCCTAACCGCGTATTTTACCGCCTCTGCCGCCAATCACATCATGACTTCTCCTAGCAATGTTTCCCTTTCCTACCGCGATGCCGGAGTCGACATGGACGCAGGCGACGCCCTGGTCGAAGCGATCAAGCCGTTTGCGAAACGCACCATGCGCGAAGGCGTGATGGGCGGGATCGGCGGCTTCGGCGCGCTGTTCGAGGTCAGCAAGAAGTTCAAGGAGCCGGTGCTGGTATCCGGCACCGATGGCGTCGGCACCAAGCTCAAGCTGGCCTTTCATCTGAATAAGCACGACACGGTCGGCATCGACCTGGTCGCGATGAGCGTCAACGACATCCTGGTGCAGGGCGCGGAACCGCTGTTCTTTCTTGATTACTTCGCCTGCGGGAAGCTCGATGTACCGACCGCCACGGCCGTCATCAAGGGCATCGCAGCCGGCTGTGAACTGGCCGGCTGCGCGCTGATCGGTGGCGAGACTGCCGAAATGCCCAGCATGTACCCTGAGGGCGAATACGACCTCGCCGGGTTCGCGGTCGGCGCCGTCGAGAAGTCCAGGCTGATCGACGGCAGCAAGATCGTGCCGGGCGACGTGGTGCTCGGACTGGCGTCATCCGGCGCCCACTCCAACGGCTTCTCGCTGGTGCGCAAGATCATCGAAGTCGCCAAGCCGGACTTGAACGCCGATTTTCACGGCCGCAAGCTGGCCGACGTGCTGATGGCACCGACCCGCATCTACGTCAGGCCGCTGCTGGCGCTAATGGCAGCGCTGGAAGTCAAGGGCATGGTGCATATTACCGGTGGCGGACTGGTTGAGAACATGCCGCGCGTGCTGCAAAAACACCTGACGGCTGTGCTGCAGCGTGATGCGTGGACCATGCCGCCGCTGTTCGGTTGGCTGCAACAGCATGGCGGCGTGGCGGATGCCGAAATGCACCGCGTGTTCAACTGCGGCATCGGGATGGCGGTGATCGTCTCGAAGGAAAATGCCGATGCGGCAATCGCGCAGTTGAAGGCTGCCGGCGAGACCGTGACGCGGATCGGCGAGATTCGCGCGCGGCAGGGTGACGAGGCGCAGACGATCGTGGTGTGAGCCTGGGGCTCCTCGCGCGCATCTCCTAATCTTGCCGCGCGAACGCGCAGTCTCAAGGCGTCCTGATATGGTTAATCAATGCCAGCGCGCGCTCGTCCGGCGGCGGCGTCAGCAGGCTGACCAGCATTATCGCCAGTAGTCCCACCGGCACGCCGAAAATGCCGGCCGAGATTGGCGCGATATGGAACCACTGGCCCGATGGGGCGCCACCCAGCGCGGGCAGCGTATGCACCATGTAGTACACGCACACCGCGAAGCCCGCGATGATCCCGGCGACCGCGCCTTGTTGATTGGCGCGCTTCCAGAACACTCCCAATACCAGCGCCGGAAACAGCGCCGATGCCGCCAGCGAAAACGCCGCACCGACCAGCGACAGGATGTCGCCCGGTTTGAGCGAGGCGGCGTAGGCCGCGATCAGCGCCACCACCAGCAACAGCAATTTGGAGATCGTGACGCGCTTTTGCGTCGATGCGCTCGGGTCGATGACCTTGAAGTAGATGTCGTGGGACAGCGCATTCGAGATGGTCAATAGCAAGCCGTCTGCGGTCGACAATGCCGCCGCCAAGCCACCGGCCGCGATCAAGCCCGAGATGACATAGGGAAGCCCTGCGATTTCGGGCGTCGCCAATACCACGATATCGCCATCGAGCGCGATTTCGGCGAGTTGCACGATGCCATCCTTGTTAAGGTCGGTAATCGTGACCAGCGGGTTGACCTTGTCCACGCTGGCCCAGTACGATACCCACGCCGGAAGTTTGGAAAATTCGGTGCCGACCAGCGACGTATAAATGTCGAGTTTCGCCAGCACCGCCAAGGCAGGAATCGTGATGTAGAGCAGCATGATGAAGAACAAGGTCCAGAACACCGACACGCGCGTCTCCTGTACCGATGGCGTTGTGTAGTAGCGCACCAGGATGTGCGGCAATGCGGCGGTGCCCATCATCAGGCATAACACGAGCGCCAGGAAATTATTCCGCTTGATATCCGACGCGGCAGCGTCCTTGGCGGCGAAAGGCGTGGTATGCGCCAGCACCGGCCCGGCGCGCAACAGGTTGGCGGCCCTTGCCTCGGTCCACTTGCGTCGGGCATCGCTGACGTCTCTCGGATAGGTGGCGAGTTCGCGGCCTGCCGCCTTGATGTCGATCAGCGAGGCATTGCCCAGTTTAAGTTCTTCGAGCCGGCGCAGGGCTTCGGTGCGGCCTTCTTCCCACGACTTCGGCAATGTCTTCAGCTTGATGCCGTAGTCGTCGGCGCGCTGTTTGAAGATCGCGCGTACCTGCAGTTCTTTCGGGTCGGCGTTCAACTCCTTCTCGCGTGCGCTTAATTTGGATAGCGCGGAGCCATAGGCGATTTGGGGAATCGGGTTATTGGTATGTTTGACCGATAGCCACACAACCGGGATCATGAAGGCAATCAGCATGATGATATATTGCGCGACCTGGGTCCAGGTGATGGCGCGCATGCCGCCGAGGAATGAACACACCAGCATGCTCGCCAGGCCGAGAAAAATGCCGACCGAAAAATCGACCCCGGTGAAGCGCGACGTGATCAGGCCGACGCCATAGATTTGCGCGACCACGTAGGTGAACGACACGAGGACAGTGGCAATCACGCCCAGGATGCGGATCGGATTGCCGCTGTAACTCCCGACGTAACGCGCGGCCAGGAAATCCGGAATCGTATACTGGCCGAATTTGCGCAGATACGGCGCGATCAGCAAGGCCACCAGGCAGTAGCCGCCGGTCCAGCCCATGATGTAGGCCAGGCCATCGAAACCTTGCAGGTAAAGACCTCCGGCCAGGCTAATAAAAGTCGCGGCCGACATCCAGTCGGCGGCGGTCGCCATGCCGTTGAAAAGTGCCGGCACGCGGCGCCCGGCCACATAATATTCGGATACATCGGACGTGCGGCTGATCACGCCGAGTGCCGCATACAATACGATGGTCGCAAAGATGAAAAGATAACCGAGCCAGACGCGTGGAAATCCCTCTCGTTCCAGGATTGCCAGCGTGATCAGGAACAGGATGAACCCGACCGTGTACCAGGCGTAATAACGGGTCAGCGCAGCGGAAAATCTCTTAGGTGGCATCGCCGTCGCCGCCTTTCGCCATCTGGTCGAAACGACGCATGCGCCAGGCGTAGCAACCGACGATGCCGACATAGATCAGCGTTGCTCCCTGCGCCGCCATGTAAAACGAAAGCGGCCATCCGAACAGCGTGAAATGGGATAATTCACGTGCAAAAAAAATCACGGTGAACGTGACGCCAAACCAGACCAGCAGCAAAAGCAGCGTGAGGCGCCGGGTGCGGCGCCAGTATGTGGCTTGCCTCGATACGGGTGGGTGCGGGTCTGATGCCATGTCATCCGATGTCTTCGATAAAAGCAGGTCGCTGCTGCATGTCCAGCGTCACGCGCATCAGGCAGCCTGGGAATCTTGGGTCGCGGCTGCGCGGGCTGTTGAAGATGTCGACCTCGGCTTCGTGCTGCTGTGCGATTTCGCGCACGATCGCCAGCCCCAGGCCGCTGCCTTCGACATTGCTGCCGAGGATGCGATAAAAGCGCTCGAACACATGGGCGCGGTCAGCCGCAGGGATGCCGGGTCCGGTATCCTCGATTTCCAGCAAGGCATGGCGCGCTTCCTCATCGGCACGGACCCGGACCGTCACGCTGCCGGCCGCGGGAGTGTAGCGCAGTGCGTTGTCGACCAGATTGTTGATCAGTTCGCGCAACATGGTCGGGTTGGCTAACACCATCACCGGATACCCGGGCTGTTCGAAGCCCAGATCGATCTGTTGCTTGAACGAAGTCGGCACCCACTCCTGCACCACGTTGCGCACCAGCTCGCACAGTTCCAGCGGGACCAGCGGCGTAGCGTTCGGCGTCTGATTCTCGGCGCGGGCCAGCGCCAGCAACTGATTGACCAACCGCGTCGCCGATTCGGAACTCTTGGAGAGCTGCTCGAGCGAACGGTGGATTTCGTCCCAGCTGGTTTGCCGCAGCGCCAATTCCGACTGCATGCGCATGCCGGCCAACGGCGTCTTCATCTGATGCGCGGCATCCGCGATGAAGCGCTTTTGCATCTGGATGCTTTGCGAAAGCCGTCCCAGCATCTCGTTGAGCGAGCGCACCAGTGGTGAAATCTCTTCCGGCACCTGGCCCGATTCGATCGGGCTCAAATCGTCAGGACGGCGGGCGCGGATGCGTTGCTGCAATTCGACCAGAGGCGACAGCCCGCGCGATAGTGCGAACCAGACCAATGCCAGCGCGACCGGCAGGATGATGAGTTCCGGCAGGATCACGCCCTTGATGATCTGGTTGGCCAGTTGCGCCCGCTTGTCCAGCGTCTCGCCGACCTGCACCAACGCCAGGCGCGGCTCGCCCGCGGCTTCCTGGCCACTCTGGGTCTTGCGCAAATCGACATAGGTATAGGCCACGCGCACCTCGCTATTACGCATCAAGTCGTCGCGAAATTGCACGGTCCACGCCGGCGGTTTTTCTTCGTCGACCGGAGCCGGCAGGTCGCGGTCGCCGTCAACGTATTCGTCATGCGGCCCCAACACCTGGAAATAGACATAATCGAGGTCGTCCGCCCGCAAGATATCGCGCGCCGAATTCGGCAGCCGGGTCACCACTTTGCCGCCGATCTCCTTGACCTGCTGCGCCAGCACCTGCACCCGGTCATCCAGCTCGCGGTCGAACGGCTGATTTGCGATCGACTTGGCGACCAGATAGGTGATGGCGATGCTGATCGGCCACAGCAGCAGCAGCGGGACCAGCATCCAGTCGAGAATCTCGCCGAACAGCGAGCGCTGGATGCGTTCTTCCGGTTGCGTGTCAAAGTGGATGGCTGTCGCCGGGGGATCCGGTTCCCGGACGTCCGGAGTAGCGCCGCCGGACTTTGGATGTACGCCTTGTGCGGCGTCCAGCGTGCTCACTTCAGCTCTCGGGCGGCGCACTACTGGCAGGGGTATCGGGGGATTTTTCGAGGCAATAACCGAGACCGCGCACAGTCGCTATGCGGACGCCGCCGACTTCGATCTTCTTGCGCAGCCGATGAACATAGACTTCGATCGCGTTATTGCTGACTTCCTCGCCCCACTCGCACAAGTGGTCGACCAGTTGCTCCTTGGAGACCAGGCGCCCGGTGCGTTGCAGCAGCACTTCCAGCAAACCAAGCTCGCGGGCAGACAGATCCAGCATCTGGTCGCTGAGATAGGCGATGCGGCCGACCTGGTCATATGACAGCGGACCATGCTTGATGACGGTCGGACCGCCGCCGGCGCCGCGGCGCGTCAGTGCGCGCACGCGCGCTTCCAGTTCCGACAGCGCGAATGGCTTGGCCATGTAATCGTCGGCGCCGAGATCGAGTCCCTTTACCCGCTGCTCGACCGAGTCGGCTGCGGTCAGGATCAATACCGGCAAGCGGGAGTTGCGCGCCCGCAGACGGCGCAGCACTTCCAGCCCGGACAATTTCGGCAGACCCAGATCCAGGATCAACAGATCGAAATCCTGTGTCGCCAAGGCGGAGTCGGCTTCCGTGCCGGTCTTGACGCAATCGGTTGCATAGCCGGATTGACGAAGCGACCGTGTCAGGCCGTCGGCTAGCACACTATCGTCTTCGGCAAGCAAAATTCGCATGGTCGGCTGGAAACAGTAAGGTTGACCGTAGTCTATTGGCTTTCCCCGGTAGTAGCAAGGCGAGCTCGACTTGGTGGCGTCCTGTTGCCTAAGTCAAATGTTGATTTCCCCTATGTCAAAAGCGAGCTTGTACAAGAAGACCAAGATTGCGGTGGGCACGCCGTCGACACTTGACCGCGGTCAAGAATTAAAAAATGAAAAACGGCTTTTTCCAAAACTTGACTTAGGTCAAGACCTTCAATAACAACCATTTCTTAGTATCTCTTGGCTGAGATTTCCTTTCTGTGCAAAGGCGGCCGTCAACGCTGTCAGCCCACCTCCCCAAAATTAAAGAGACATATCGATGAAAAAGACAAGGCTGGCTGTAGCCCTCGCCATCATTTTTAGTGCGTCAGGAACTGTTCTTGCAGCTGACTCAACGGAAGTTCAAGTGCTCAAGCAGCAAATGGAAACGATGCAAAAGCAAATGGCGGCGATGCAAAACAAGCTGGAAACAATGACTGCGTCGTCGCAAGCGCCGCAGAAAACAGGCGAAGCGAATGCACCCCTGGCCGCGAACATCGGAGGGGCGAACGTGACGCTCTATGGATTTGCCGATCTGTCCGCCGACGTGGGCAACGACGGCAAGCAAGGCGTGAAGCAGGTGTCGAGCAATTTGTCGTATGTGGGAGTGCGAGGCAGCAAGAATCTGGGCGCGACAGGGATGAAGGCGATCGTGCAGGTCGAAACGCTGGCCAATATATCCGGAACCCCAACGGAGACCGGCGCACTCGCATCACGCAATTCGTTTGTCGGCCTGGCCGGCGGCTTCGGAAAGCTGATGCTGGGTAAAACCGACACCCCATACAAGCGGGCGACGGGCATGATGGATCCATTTTCCTCAAGCGTGGGCGACTACAACAGCATCATGGGCAATACCGGCGGCGACCTTCGGGCCGAGTTCGATGCCCGCGTGCCGCATTCGATCTTTTACGACTCGCCGAAGTTTCACGGCTTTTCCGTCAATGCGCTGTTTTCCCCGGGCCAGAAATTCGATAACCTGGCAGGCTCCGACAAATACGCATTCGCGCAAGGTGAAAAGATCTGCGCCGGCGCCACGCCAGGTAGCTCAGGCTCGACGCTGGATGCGGGATCGACATTGTGCAATGACGGCGCGTTTAAGAATGCATATAGCCTTGCGTTCAATTATGAATCGGGTCCCCTGTTGGGCACCGTTGATTACGAGCGCCATCAGTCGGTGGATCGCACGGGCGACACTGGCGGCATTACGTCCGACGAAAGCGCGGCAAAAATTGGTGTGTCTTACAACTTCGGCAGCAATCGTCTTTCCGGCATCTACGAGAAATTCTCTCGTGACGGCAGCATTGTCCCAAGTGTCAACGAACGGGCCAGAAATGGCTACTACGTGAGCGACGTGCAACAACTTGGGAACGGGATGGATTTGATGGGAGCATGGGCGCATGCTGCGCAAACGCCAGGCGGGCCGGACTTTGGAGCGGTGGACGACAAAGCCAACATGTACGCGCTCGGCCTGAAATACCATTACGACAAACAACTTGCTCTTTACGTTGTAGGCGCGATGCTCAAGCAAGGTACTGGCGCGCACTATACGATCGGCGCTGGTGGACATGGCACGGCGATTGCGTCGCCTCGCAGTGATGCGGGCGATACGATACCCGGCGAGACGATTAAAGCGCTGTCAGTCGGTATGCAATACGCCTTTTAAATCTGGAATGGAGTGATTCGGATTGCCGAATGGACGCTCGGTAGCGAGCCCGATTTGGTATTCGAAGGAACTGCGGCATGTGTTACAACCAGCTCGATTGGAACACATGCCGCTCACATTTACGCTGCCGCGATTCCGGTCAACGCTTGTAGATGCCGGCGCAGACAATCGTCTGGTCCAGCTTCTCGCAGTACATCTGTTTCGGCTCGATCTTATGGCTGGCAGGATCGACAAATTTATAGTCTTGCCAGAACTTGCCCTTGGTCTTGGCGAGTTCCACCCTTTCCTTGACAAAGGGCTTGTCATCCACATCCCTGATTGCGATCAGATCCTTGCCCACCATCTTGGCGTTTGCGCCATGGGCCAGCACTTTTCCGGTGAGGTCATACACTACCGGATACAAGTCATACCTGATCCATTTCGGATCCTTGGCGGTGATCTCACGATAGGTTTTCTGCTTATCTGCCCGGATCGCCGCTACCACCTTCGCAACCATCGCCTCGGCCTCTTTGGCGGTGGCGATTTCTTCCGCCAAGGCGGACTTGCCTGCCATGAGAAGGGCGCAGATTGCAATGATCAATTTATTCATGGTCAATTTATTCATGGTCAATTTCCTTTTAATTAAACGCTGCAAAGCTTCATCTATTTACCATCATGGACGCGAGCGGCACGGCTCCTGACGAGCCAGGGTGCCGCGCTCTTATTTTCCCGTGTCACGACACAATATCCTGTCATTCAGTACATGAAATGCCAGGCAATTTCGCACCGCAGTTTCTGCGAATTGAATAAGACTATTTCAACGTGATTCCTGTTCCATCCAGGACGCGCACCTTGATCGGAATGCCGGCCTGGATGCTCTGCGATACGGTGCAAAACTCTCCAAATTGTCCCAGGATGCGATCGAGATGTTCAACTTCAAGGCCGGGTTTCTTGATTTGCATGCTGACGTCGATCGACTGGACACGCAGCCTGTTCTTTTCATTGCGGCCCATGGTACATGTTGCCTTGGTCGTAATGCCGCCTGCATCCTGCTTGAATTTCAGCAGCGAGAAAAGCAGGCTCGCCGATAAGCAGTTGGCTACCGCCGCCAGCAACATGTGCGCCGGTTCCGGCCCTGCGCCTTCGCCGGTCGGGGCGGGTTCGTCCGCAATCAATGTCGGTATGGCCTCACCAAAATCGACTAGAAATTGATAATTCTGTTGCTGGGTAATGGTTACCGTGGCGGTGTCGCTCATTGTATTTCTCCATTTTGGAATTCATTGAATTTTGCTTGCTTGGGAAACATCCGGGGTGAATTCTCCCGATTTAATTTCTTGTTTATTGACCTGCGTTATGTTTATCAGACGCGTTCGATCTTACCTCGAATGCCTTCCGGCGGATATTCCCGTACACCGTTCTAATCTTTACAAGATTGACCACGGTCAATGTGATGCCAGCTTATCTTTCTTACACTCGGGCCGGTGGTGAGGACGCTGGAAGCGACGCCGAATTTTATGCACAACGCAAAGGAACACATGAACGCCAATCCCCAATTCCTTGCCGCCACCGCCCAGGTGGACCAGGCTGCGATCCAGCCGCTGCCGAACTCGCGCAAGATTTACGTCACAGGCTCGCGCCCCGACATCCGCGTGCCGATGCGCGAAATCAGCCAATCCGACACGGCCGCATCGTTCGGTTTCGAAACCAATCCGCCGCTCTACGTCTACGACACCTCCGGCCCCTACACCGAACCGGGCGTCAAGATCGACATCCGCTCCGGCCTGGCCGCACCGCGCACGCCGTGGATCCTGGAGCGCGACGACACCGAAGAGTTGCCGGGACCCAGCTCACAATACGGGATCGAACGCCTGAACGATCCCGCGCTGGCCGAGCTGCGCTTCAACCTGCACCGCAAGCCGCGCCGTGCGAAAGCCGGCAGGAACGTCTCGCAGATGCACTATGCAAGACTAGGCATCATCACGCCGGAGATGGAATTCGTCGCGATCCGGGAAAACATGCAGCGCCGCGAATACCTGGAGCAGTTGAAGACGTCCGGCCCGATGGGCAACAAGCTGGCCGAACTGATGGGGCGCCAGCATCCGGGCCAATCGTTCGGCGCCGCGATTCCGTCCGAGATCACGCCCGAATTCGTACGGTCCGAAATCGCGCGCGGGCGCGCCATCATCCCGGCCAACATCAACCACCCGGAAATCGAACCGATGATCATCGGGCGCAACTTCCTAGTCAAGATCAACGCCAACATCGGCAATTCGGCGGTCACCTCCTCGATTGGCGAGGAAGTCGAAAAGATGACCTGGGCGATTCGCTGGGGCGGCGACAACGTGATGGATCTGTCGACCGGCAAGCATATCCACGAAACGCGCGAATGGATCATCCGCAACTCGCCGGTGCCGATCGGCACCGTGCCGATCTACCAGGCGCTGGAAAAGGTCAACGGCAAGGCCGAAGACCTGACCTGGGAAATCTTCCGCGACACCCTGATCGAACAAGCCGAACAAGGCGTCGACTACTTCACGATCCACGCCGGCGTCCTGCTGCGCTACGTGCCGATGACGGCCAAGCGCCTGACCGGCATCGTCTCGCGCGGCGGCTCGATCATGGCCAAGTGGTGCCTGGCGCATCACGAGGAATCGTTCCTGTACACGCACTTCGAAGACATCTGCGACATCATGAAGGCCTACGACGTCTCGTTCAGCCTCGGTGACGGCCTGCGTCCGGGCTCGATCTACGACGCCAACGACGAAGCGCAGCTCGGTGAACTGAAGACGCTCGGCGAGCTGACGCAAGTCGCGTGGAAGCACGACGTGCAAGTCATGATCGAAGGCCCCGGCCACGTGCCGATGCACCTGATCAAGGAGAACATGGACCTGCAGCTCGACCAGTGCGGCGAAGCGCCGTTCTACACGCTTGGGCCCTTGACCACCGACATCGCGCCCGGCTACGACCACATCACCTCCGGCATCGGCGCGGCCATGATCGGCTGGTACGGCACGGCGATGCTGTGCTACGTCACGCCGAAGGAGCATCTCGGCCTGCCCAACAAGGCCGACGTCAAGGACGGCATCATCACCTACAAGATTGCCGCACATGCGGCCGACCTCGCCAAGGGCCATCCGGGCGCGCAGATCCGCGACAACGCCTTGTCGAAGGCGCGCTTCGAATTCCGCTGGGAAGACCAGTTCAACATCGGCCTCGACCCGGACAAGGCGCGCGAATTCCATGACGAGACGCTGCCGAAGGACTCTGCCAAGGTCGCGCATTTCTGCTCGATGTGCGGGCCGCATTTCTGCTCGATGAAGATCACGCAGGAAGTGCGCGA
>DHXL01000135.1:15078-15394 GCA_002415335.1 Oxalobacteraceae bacterium UBA5157 | reverse complement strand
GGCCAACACCTCCGATTTCGATCCGCTCAAAGACGCGGTTGCGGTCGGCGACATGCTGGAAATCGACCGCTACGCCATCGCGCGCATGACCGAATTGCAGGCGGAGATTCTGCAGCACTACAAGCTGTTCGAATTCCATCCGGTCGCGTCCAAGCTGCAGATGTACTGCTCCGAAGATCTCGGCGGCTTCTATCTCGACATCCTGAAGGATCGCCTGTACACCGGCGGCGTCACGTCGGCCGCGCGCCGCTCGGCGCAAACCGCGATCTGGCACATCACGCAATCGCTGTTGCGCGTCATGGCGCCGGTCTTGTCG
>DHXL01000135.1:10780-14949 GCA_002415335.1 Oxalobacteraceae bacterium UBA5157 | reverse complement strand
GGTCTTGTCGTTTACGGCGGAAGAAGCGTGGTCGGTATTCGCCGCCAAGGAAGCCTACGCGGCCGGCGACGAAACAATTTTCACGCAAACCTACTACGCGCTACCGACGGTTGCCGACGGCGCCGCATTGCTGGCAAAATACGCGGCGCTGCGCGAAGTGCGCGCGGTCGTCACCAAGCAACTGGAAGAAGTCCGCACCGCCGGCGGCATCGGTTCGTCGCTTCAGGCTGAAGTGGAGATCAAGGCCAGCGGCGAGAAGTACGACTTGCTGAACGGCCTGGCGGATGACTTGAAATTCGTATTGATTACGTCGCAGGCGAGCGTAACCCGGGTCGCGAGCGAAGATCAAGAATCGATCGTCGTCACGCCATCGGCGAACCAGAAATGCGAGCGCTGCTGGCATTATCGCGCCGATGTTGGATCGCACGCCGAGCATGCGGGATTGTGCGGACGCTGCGTAAGCAATCTGTTTGGCGCAGGCGAAGCACGCAAGTTTGCGTAACAAGAAACAGCAAGAAACAGCAAAAAACAGCAGCGTCGACCGGTTCGGCCTGCCGCGCATGGGACGCTGTAGCCGAAAGGTAGCGGCTCTTGCGTCGCCTTGTTTTGCCACCCGTTGAACAGCATTCACGCTATAACCTTTTACACAATCAAACATGGCCACCAGAAGAAACTTCTCATCCAATAGCAGTTCCTCCCTCGCCCCTTGGCTGGGGATCGCCACGATCATCATCCTGCTGGATCAGATCACAAAATTCACGATCGGCAGACTCTTCACCTACGGCGAGCAATACACGCTGACCTCCTTCTTCAACCTGGTACTGGCCTACAACAAGGGCGCCGCGTTCAGCTTCCTGGCAGGAGAATCCGGCTGGCAGCGCTATTTCTTCACCGCGCTGGGCATCATCGCCGCCCTGTTCATCGTCTACTTGATCAAACGCCACGCAGGCCAACGCCTGTTCTGCTGGGCCCTGGCATTGATTCTCGGCGGTGCTGTCGGCAACGTCATCGACCGGCTACTGTACGGCCATGTGATCGACTTCCTGGATTTCCACATTCGCGGCTGGCACTTTCCGGCATTCAACGCCGCCGACAGTGCGATCACCATCGGCGCCGCGCTGTTCATACTGGATGAACTAAGGCGCGTCAATAAGTAGTTGAGCGTTATCCAAACTGCTACACTGTCTCGCGATTGCGACCCCACAACTGGAGCCCCCAATGGATCTCGCCGGCAAGAAGATTGTGCTCGGTTTAACCGGCGGCATCGCCTGCTACAAGGCCGCTGAATTCACACGCGCGCTGAGCAGGGAAGGCGCATCGGTCCAAGTCGTGATGACCGCGGCCGCCACGCAGTTCATCACCCCGGTCACGATGCAGGCACTGTCCGGGCACACCGTGTATATCGACCAATGGGATCCCCGCATCGCCAACAACATGGCCCACATCGACTTGACGCGCGACGCGGACGCGATCGTGATCGCGCCCTGTACAGCTGATTTCATGTTCAAGTTGGCGCACGGTGCATGCGACGATCTTCTGTCGACGCTGTGCGTCGCCCGGCCGGCCGATATGCCGTTGCTGGTGGCGCCGGCGATGAATGTCGAGATGTGGCAAAACCCGGCGACCCAGCGCAACGTCACGCAGCTGACAGCGGATCGCATCGCGATCCTCGGCCCGGACGCGGGCGAGCAAGCCTGTGGCGAGACCGGCATGGGCCGGATGCTGGAAGCGCAGCAATTGCTGGAGGAAGTGATCGCCGCGTTCCAGCCCAAGGTACTGGCCGGCAAACGTGTGCTGGTCACGGCCGGCCCGACTTACGAACCGATCGATCCGGTGCGCGGCATCACCAATCTGTCGTCCGGCAAGATGGGCTACGCGGTCGCCCGCGCGGCGCGTGACGCCGGCGCCGACGTGACGCTGATCTCGGGACCAACCGCGCTCGCCACGCCGCACGGTGTACAGCGCATCAATATCCAGAGCGCGGAACAGATGCATGACGTGGTGATGTCGCACGTCGGCGCGCAAGACATTTTTATCGCAGTCGCGGCCGTCGCCGATTGGCGGGTCGCCAATGTGAGCGAGCAAAAACTGAAGAAAGACGGCGGCATGAGCATGCCCGAACTGAAGTTCGAACAGAACGCGGATATCCTCGCGACCGTTGCCGCATTGCCGAATCGGCCGTATTGCGTGGGCTTTGCTGCCGAATCGGAAAACCTGTTAAAGTACGGCGCCGCCAAACGCAGGCAAAAGAATATTCCACTGCTGGTCGGTAATATCGGCCACCAGACTTTCGGCAAGGACCAGAACGAGCTGCTGCTGTTCGACGACCAGGGCCATACTCATTTGCCGCTGGCGGACAAGCAGGTCCTGGCGCGCCGGCTTGTGACCGAAATTTCGCGACGTCTCTAAATCACGTGGCGGCCTGTATCTCCCTTACCTCTCCCAGCTTCCCATGAAAACCATCGACGTAAAAATCCTCGACCCGCGCATGAAAGACCAGATGCCCAGCTACGCCACCGCGGGCAGTGCCGGGCTGGACCTGCGCGCCTGCATCGATGCCCCACTCACGATCAAACCGGGTGAGACTCACCTGGTGCCGACCGGACTCGCGATCCATGTCGCCAATCCCGGCTATGCTGCGGTGATCCTGCCGCGCAGCGGAATGGGGCACAAGCACGGCATCGTGCTGGGGAACTTGGTCGGGCTGATCGACTCAGATTACCAGGGTCAACTGATGGTCTCGACCTGGAACCGTGGCCAGACGGCGTTTACGCTCAACCCAATGGAGCGCCTGGCGCAACTGGTGATCGTGCCGGTGCTGCAAGTCGGTTTCAACGTGGTCGACGAGTTTGACAACAGCATCAACAGCAGCGAACGTGGCGCCGGCGGGTTCGGCAGTACCGGACAACATTGATCATGCATTGCGGGACGGCGTTCAACGCAATCAAGGCGCCGCGCGCTCCGTCTCCACCATATTGGGAATCTTATGCTGCGTAGTTTCAAGCACCATGTCCGATCCGTCTTGCTCATGGCAAGACACCCCGCAGCCGTCCTGCCTGCGCTATTGTTCCTCAGCGCCTGCGCCACGCAGGGCACGCTCCAGAAGACGAACGAGGCGGCGCCGCAGGTGAGCAACGCCGTGCAGGATGCCTTGCGCTCGCTCGTCGCGCAGCAAGACCGCCTGGACCGCGTAGCCGCGCCGCTGCTGGTGCATAACCCGGAACTTTGCAAGGGCAACGCACGTAACCTGCTCGGCTTCACCGCCAAGACCAAATATTCTTACTCGGCTGAATTTGTCGACGCCGCGCAGCAGAGTCTTGGCCTCAACGACAGGCTCAAGATCATGGGCGTACTGGCCGGCAGCGGTGCGGCGCGCGCGGGAGTGCGGCGCGGCGATACCCTGCTGGCGGTGAACGACAAGCCGATGCCGCAAGGCGAGAACGCCGAGCGTCAGGCTGCCGCGCTCCTGGGACCGCTGCTGGCGGGCCGCAGCAGCGTCAAGCTGACGCTCGAACGCAATGGTGCAAGCATCACGCTGAACGTGCCGCTGACCCCGGCCTGCGCCTTCGTCATCGATCTCGGCAACGCCGACAACGTCAACGCGTACGCAGATGGACATCGGGTCCTGGTGACGCGCGGCATGCTCGCATTCGCGCACTCCGATGACGAACTGGCCTACGTGCTGGGCAAGGAGTTGGCGCACAACGCGCTGGCCCATGCCAGCAAGCAGCGTATGAATGCGACCGTCGGTGGCATCATCGACAACCTGGTCCGCATGCACCCCGATCTCTCCACGATGAGCGGCACTTCCGGTGTCAGGGCCACGCCGCAAGAGCTGGACGCGGCAGCCGATACGCTTGGATTGTATATGGTGGCGCGGGCCGGCTATGGCCTCGACCGCGCGATGCCGTTTTGGCAGCGTCTGAGCAGCCAGTATCCGGCCACGGTGTTGAATGGCTATACCGCGATCCACCCGGCGACCGGTTATCGGCTAGCCGCGATCGGCAAGGCCGTCGGTGAAATAAAAGCCAAGCAGGCTGACGGCAAACCGCTGTTGCCATAGCGCTGGCGATACGCGTAGACCCTCCCCGACCCGCACGCTAGACCTGGGCCATCGCGGTACGGTCGCTGCCGGTATCCGCCGTGGCACGACGGCTCTGCAGGATCAT
>DHXL01000135.1:0-10563 GCA_002415335.1 Oxalobacteraceae bacterium UBA5157 | reverse complement strand
GCCTGCATGCCGTAGACCCTTAGCGTGTCGTCAACCACGGCCATCTCGTCGCGTCCCATCTTGCAGGTGCCGACCGGATGGTAGATGGTGCCGGCCTTGCGGCGTATGAATGCCTTGATCTGCTCATCGCTTTGCACCGCGCGACCCGGGAATATCTCGACGCCGCGATACGGATCGAACGCCTTGCCGGCCAACACCTTGCGCGCCGCCTTCACGCCTTTCACCATCGTGTTCATATCGTCCGGATGGGACAGATAATTCGGTTCGATCAGCGCATCGGCGGTCGGGTCCGCGCTCTTGAGTCCGATGTGGCCGCGGCTCTTCGGTCTCAGGTCGCACACGTGCAACGCGTAGCCATGACCGAGCATGGTGAACGCCGCGCGCGACAGATTACGGCCGTGCTCGTCCAGATGCGCCGGCGTGAAATGAAACTGCAAATCGGGAATCGCCTGGCCCGGGTCGCTCTTCACGAAACCGCCACCCTCCGCAGAATTGGTCGTGAGCGGGCCCGTTCTATGCAACAGATAGCTGAACAGGTGTTTGGTTTGCGCCAGCAAATTACTGAATGAGATACCGAGCGATACCGGCTTCACACACTTATGCACGATCAGCGCATCCAGGTGGTCTTGCAGGTTTTGTCCGACGCCAGGCAACGCATGCCGGAGCGGGATGCCATGCCGCTTCAATTCGTCTTCGGGGCCGATGCCGGACAGCATCAGCAACTGCGGCGAATTGATCGCGCCGCCAGCCAGAATCACTTCCCTCTCGGCGCCGATATCGATCGACTTGCCGGATTGGAGATAAGTGACGCCGGTTGCGCGTTTGCCTTCCAGCAGCACCCTGGAGGTGCGTGCATTCGTGATCACCGTCAGATTAGGCCGATCCAGCACAGGGTGCAGATAGCCACGCGCCACGCTCCATCGTTCGCCGTTTTTCTGCGTCAACTGGTAGGGGCTGATGCCTTCCTGGCTGGCGCCGCTGAAGTCATTGTTTCTTACATAGCCCGCTTCGAGCGCGGCCTCGACATACACGCCGGTCAACAGGTTTGGCGAGCGCAGATCCGCCACGTTGAGCGGTCCCCCGACGCCATGGAACTCGGTCGCGCCGCGTTCATGATTTTCAGACTGTTTGAAGAGCGGCAGCACATCCGCATAAGCCCATCCCTTGTTACCCAATGCCGCCCAGTGATCGTAGTCACTGGCATGGCCGCGCGTATACACCATCGCGTTGCTGGAGCTGCAGCCGCCCAGGGTCTTGCCGCGCGGCCAGTACAGCCGCCGGTTATCCAGATTGCGCTGCGGTTCGGTAAAGTAGCGCCAGTTGAGAACCTTGCTCATCATCATGAAGATGATCCCGATCGGAATCCGGATGAACGGATTGTTATCGGTGGGCCCTGCCTCCAGCAGGCACACGCTCACAGACGGATCGGCCGAGAGGCGATTGGCCAGCACGCAGCCGGCAGAACCGGCGCCCACGATGATGTAATCGAATTTTTTCATTTTGTCAGCTCGGATCGGCAATAGACAGGAATCAGGAATCACGGTTCAACAGCGGATCAACGTTATCACGGAAACAACTACAACGGCGCGATACGGGCGCGGAAAATAATGGCTGCTGGAAGCTCAGGGATATGAGCCGATGTATTTTTTCACCGCAAACAGTTCCGCGATCCATTCGACAAACACGCGCACCTTCGCCGACAAATGCCGATTCTGCGGATACACCACGTGCAGCGGGAACGAGTCGGACTGCCAGTCGTCCAGCACCGATTCCAGCTGACCCGATTCAAAATAACGTCCGACTGAAAAGGCGGCCAGCTGCACACCGCCAGAAAATCGGCTGGGACGGCGCACAACTGATTGTTGCCGGCATCGAGGCCGGCGGCAATCTGGCCGCGGTGGCCAGCCTGATGGCGCGCGATCGTGGCGGGAGCGATTTCGCGCCTTGTCGAACCGGCCATCCCGATATCGACGATCCTCTCGAAAATCGGTTTAAATCTTTTGCTTGCAAATCGCCCGGAGTTCGGGCACACATCAGACACCACATTTTGATACTATCCGGTATCCTGAAGATTCGAGACTGTCTCGGTCTTGTGCCATCTGTTCCATCAACCGAGCCGACCAGTACCTATGAAGACCCCAAAAAGAATCCAGCCACTTGTCGAAGAAGGGCTGGTGGATACGGTAATCCGCCAACTCATGAGCGGCAAAGAGGCCGCGGTCTATGTGGTTCGATGCGGCGACGACATCCGTTGCGCCAAGGTTTACAAGGACGCCAATCAACGCAGCTTCCGCCAGGCCGTCGCCTATCAGGAAGGCCGCAAGGTAAAGAATAGCCGGCAAGCGCGCGCGATGGAAAAAGGCAGCCGCTACGGGCGCAAGATGCAGGAAGAAGTGTGGCAAAACGCCGAGGTCGATGCCCTGTACCGGCTCGGTGCCGCCGGCGTACGCGTGCCGCAAGCGTATATCTGCTTCGAGGGCGTGCTGCTGATGGAATTGGTGACCGACGCCGACGGCAACGCGGCACCGCGGCTCAACGACGTGGAACTCACGGAGGCGTTGGCGCTGGACTATCACGCCCAACTGCTGCACCAGGTGGTCCTGATGCTATGTGCCGGCGTCATCCATGGCGATCTGTCCGAATACAACATCCTGATCGATGGCGCAGGCCCGGTCATTATCGATTTGCCGCAGGCGGTCGATGCGGCCGGCAACACCAGCGCCGGTGCGATGCTGGAACGCGATGTCGCCAACCTGACGACCTTCTTCAGCACCTTTGCACCGCAGCTGGCCGCGACACAGTACGGCAAGGAAATCTGGGCGCTCTATCAGGCTGGCCTGCTGCAGCCCGGCATGCCGCTCACCGGCCGCGTCGCAGCCAACAAACGCCCCGCCGACGTCGGCGCCGTGCTGCGCGAAATCGAACTCGCGCGCAGAGAAGAAGAAGCGCGCCTGTCGTATCTGCAGCAGGCGTGACGCTGCCGCGTAATGCCACCTCATGCAGACTGTCGCGCATCAGCGCCATAGCGGCTCGTCGCACGTATCCATGTGCGTAAGATACAAGCGCACATCGAATTCGAACTGGTGATAGTCCGGCTCCATGTAGGTACACAATTTATAGAATGCGCGGTCGTGTTCTCGTTCTTTGAAGTGCGCAAGCTCGTGCACTGCGATCATCTTCAGGAACTCAAGAGGGACGTTCTTGAACAGCGATGAAATCCTGATTTCGCGCTTCGCCTTGAGTTTGTTTCCTTGAATTCTGGAAATGGCAGTATGCATGCCCAGCGCATGCTTGACGACGTGCAGCTTGTTGTCAAATACGACCTTGCTGATCGCATCCGCGTTGCCCAGAAATTCCTTCTTCAGCTGCGAGACATATTCATAGAGCGCCTTGTCGGTCCTGACGCCATGCGCGAGCGCGTACCGCTTCAACAGCACGCCCGCCAATCGGTCGCTCTCGACCAGCAGCCGGGCCTGCCTTTGGGTTTCCTCGGGATAACCGCCCAGGTATTTCATTTCCTGCATGTTCGACGCATCCTTTTCAATTGCCGCGTTGCCTTCTTGATGACTGGGACGGCGAGCATCATCTCGACCTCCCGACCGGAAAATCAGGCGTTGGACAGATTGATGCCGGCAAGCTGCCCGAGCAGCATGGAGAATTCGTCGATCTTGTGGCCCGGCGTCATTTGGGTCGCTTCCTGACTGATCGATTGCGCTGAAATCGATGCATGCTCCAACAACTGCTGCCCTGCATTGGTCAACACCGCGTAGCCGACGCGGGCATCGCGCGGGTCGGGCTGCCGTGCCACCAGCCCAAGTTTCTCCAGCGGCAGCAGGGTCCGCGTGACGCCGGAGGCCGTCAGGCCGAGTCGTTCGGCGAGGTCAATGCGGCGTAGCCGGGCACCCGCCGCACGCTGAAGATGGTACAGAACCATGAAGTCGCTGAAGCTCAGTCCATGCAGGCTGCCGAGTGCATTGTCCAGGCGCCGCGTCAGCACCGCATAGGCGCGCGCCAGCCGAAGACAGAACTCCAGCGATGCGCCGGGTACGGTGCCGGCGTCCGCTGTTTGGGTCGATGCAAGCATGATTCATTTCCTTTGTTATTTCACGTGAAGGCCTCGACGTGTCGTCAGCCGGCGGTTCGCAGCCATCGACTCAGTATGATGCGAGAGAACCAAGGCACATCTTATTGCAAGATGATTGATCAGTCAAGCATCTTGCAATAATATCGATACGCGCAGGAATCTGACGGTCGCGACGTTAGCGCTCCCGCAGCCGCATCGTCAGTCCGACCGGCGTCATCGTGAATGACATATGTTCGCGCGCCACGCCGCCATCCGGCGTGTCGACGCTCTCGATATCGAAGCGGCCAAGCAGCATCGCCATCGCCATCTTGATCTCAAGCAGCGCCAGGTAGCGTCCCGGGCAAATACGCGGGCCGGCGCCGAACGGCATGGCGATGCGTTTGGCTGAGCTGGCGCCGTGTGTGGAATCGGTCGCGTCCAGCCAGCGCTGCGGATCGAAGGCGGTCGGATTCGCGAAGTGGCGTTGATCGACGCTGTCGAAGCGCAACACATTCCACACCATGGTCCCGGCAGGCACGCGAATACCGGCAATACTGGTGTCGTGAATCGCCTCCAGTGGCAGAAACGGCGCGACCGGCTTGAGCCGCATCGTCTCCAGCGCGCACGCCTCGAGGTAGTCGAGTTTGCCGATCTGCTCCGGCGTTAACGCCGCCGCGTCCGGTGCCTCGCGCCGCACCTCTTCCCGGACGCGTGCCAGCGTCTGGGGATTGCGCCGCAGCAGATAGAGCATCCACGCCAGCGTATTCGCAGTCGTGTCTTCGCCGGCCAGCAGCATGGTGAGCACGTTGCCGGCCACGTCGTGGTCGTTGACGCCGCTATTCTCTTGTTCGGCCGCGGTGATCATCGCTTCGAGCAAATTTCCCGGCTGCTCGCGCAGCGCCGGGTCGGCTTGCATGCGGGCACGCGCCTGCGCGATGAAACGCGCAATCTCGGACTTGATGACCGCGACGCTGCGGTCCAGTGCGCGGTCGGCCGGCAACCGCACATAGCGCCAGGTCGGAATCATCGCGAACGTGCGTTTGACCAGCGCCGGGAATACCTTGTCCAGATGCTGCTGGATCACCTCTTGGTCCGACTCGAGCGTGTTGATGTCGGTACCGAATGCAAGGCCGGCGATTGCATCGACCGTATAGCGCATCAGGTCGGACTGCAGCGCGATAACGCTGCCTGCGCGCGCGGCCTTCTGCCAGCGTCCGTGCAGCCGCTGCGTGACCTTCAACAGCGAGGGGAAATAGGCCTTCACGTGGCCCGGCGCGAAGCTCGCCATCACCATGCGGCGCTGATTCGCCCAAGCCGCCCCTTCGGCGACGAACAGCCCGGGATCAAAGCCCATTTCGCGTCCGATCTGCATCGTGCGCACGGTGCGCCGAAATCCGTCGGGGCGATCGCGCAGTACCGCGCCGATCGTCTCATGGTCGGTAATCGCCAGGACCGGCAGCCGGCCGAACCGAAACTTGAAGAACGGGCCGTACTCGCGGCCCCACCGTTCGACCTGCAGGTGGATGCCGGCCGGTTTCAGCTGCAGCAGATTACCCAACAGCGGCAACCCGGGCGGCCCCGGCAAGTCTTCGATATCGCGCAGGAAAACTGGCTGCGCCGATTTGGCGAGTGACACGGACATGAGTCTGACTCCAGGAAAAATGGCAATTCACGGCGGCGGCCGGCCGGATTGTTGTCAATCATACCAGTCATCCCGTCGACCTGATCAAGCGCTCGGAAGCCCGAGTCCGCTTGGATTTCGATGGCTCATGCGCGTTTTTTTGATGCAGGTCAACAGTTTATTAATAAGAATAATTATCATTCGTATCATTGCCAATCACTTCGAGAAAACGCATGCACCCACTAAGCAACGGCATCATCGGAGGACTCCTAACTGCGGCGATGACCGTATCGGCGCTCAACGCACGGCAGGCCCAGTCCAGCACAGTTCCGGCCTGCTCGATGTCAACAGCGGCCCCGGCGCGCTGCTGTCGCCCTTCACCGGTTATCGCCGCCGGCCGTCGCTGATGCTGCTCGCGATCTACGCAAGCAATTGGATTGGCGCGATCGTCATGCAACGGAGATTGTGCCACCATGCATGAGATCACCCTCGCCACACCCGGCGCAGACCGCGCCAAGACCGGCGCGAGCAACTGGCTCGCTCGAGCCGGAAGCGCGATGCAGCGCTACCGGCGCGTGATTCTTGCGACGCAATGGACCGTCGTTTTCTTCTACCTATTCCTGTTGATCATTCCCGCTTTCATGCCGCTGCCGGCCGAAGATGCGCACCTGTATGACAACTTGCGTTTGTTCGCGCAGTTCCTGTTCTGGGGCATCTGGTGGCCGTTCGTCATGCTCAGCACGATGTTGCTGGGGCGGGTCTGGTGCGGTGTGTTTTGTCCGGACGGCGCGCTGACCGAATTTGCCAGCCGCCATGGATTGGGACATGCGATTCCGCGCTGGATGCGCTGGGGCGGGTGGCCGCTCACCGCATTTGTCTGCACCACGATCTATGGTCAGCTGATCAGCGTCTATGCGTATTCGCAGGCCGCCCTGCTGATTTTGGGTGGCTCGACGCTGGCGGCGGTGACGGTCGGCTTCGTCTATGGCAGGGGAAAACGGGTTTGGTGCCGCTATCTATGTCCGGCCAACGGCGTCTTTTCACTGCTGGCGAAGATCTCGCCGTTGCACTTTGCGGTCGATGAGGAGGCCTGGAAGCGCCATGCCGGTCGCCTGCCGATGGTCGATTGCGCACCATTACTCGATATCCGTCACATGAAGAGCGCGTCAGCCTGCCATGCGTGCGGCCGCTGCAGCGATTATCGCGGCGCAGTCCAACTCGCGCTGCGCGCGCCGGACCGCGAAATACTGGCAACCGGCAACAAGGACGTCAGTACCGCAGAGGCATTGATGCTGATCTTCGGCCTGATCGGCATCGCCACCGCGGCGTTCCAATGGTCGTCCAGCGCCTGGTTCGTGCAAATGAAAACCGCCGCCGCTGCATGGCTGATCGATCACGACGCGTTTATGCTGCTGCAAGACAACGCACCCTGGTGGCTGCTGACGCATTATCCGCAAGCCAACGACGTATTCACCTGGCTCGACGGCGCGTGCATACTCGCTTTCATTCTTGGCGGCGCGATTGCGTTGGGCGCGATCGTGTTGACCGCGATACGCGTGGCCGTGTGGCTCGGCGGCGACGCCAAACTGTCCTGGCAGCATCTGACGCTTGCGCTGGTGCCTGTCGCCGGCATGGGCATTTTTCTCGGTTTGTCCATGCTGACATTGACGCATCTAAAGGCAGAAGGAATTGCGCTGAATTGGGTGCCGACCGTTCGGATTGGTTTGCTGGTACTCGGCACCGGCCTATCGGCCTGGCTCGGATGGCGGCTAATCGTCACTCGCCCGGCAATACGCCGTTTGTTGGCATATGCCATGTTTGTACTGCCGCTCGGGTTCGTTGACGGGATATGGATTACGGCATTTTTCGGATGATCCGGGAAGAGGCTCATTTGCGGTCCACTCAATGCCATGCGAAGCTTGGCGCGGAATGAATTTTCCGCACCGCCGGCTGACCGGCCCTGATTCAAGTCGCGCCTGAAAAAGATCCCTGAGTGCAATCGGGTGTCGTTGTTGTCGTTTAACGTTTTAACGCCCGTGATTGAATTAGAACCAATCCCTTTCTTCCCTGTCGAATAAGTGGTTGCCGTTTTATTCAACCATTTCGTGTTTCCGCAGGAAAATTGAGGAGTTCAGCAATGACCGATGTAAAAAAGATGGACGACCAGATGGAACAGAAAGGCGATACGTGGACGTTTCCCGAGCCATGTCCCTCGCGCCCGGATTTGAAGAGTGCAAAGGTCGTGGAGACCGGCATTTCTCTACAGGATATGATCGGCACCGCCGCTGCTGCAGTATTCCTCAAGTCCGAATCGATCGCGGTGGATGTCGCCGCCCGCGTTCTTTCTCAGCCGACGAAGCGGCGCAAGATGAGCCGCCAGTTCTAACGCATTCGGTCTGCTCAACGACTGAAGCGCGGTTTCTCGAGTGTGCCCGACAACGCAAGATTGGCATGCGCTTGATGCGACGGCGCGTCAAGGTCAACGGTGAAGCGGCCGCTGAGCTTGTCGCCGGCATCAAGATCGGCGGCGCCGCTCGCGGACACCAATCCTGCACCTAGATGCGTGTTTCGCAATTGCAGCATTCCCCCCTCGAAGGAGAAACCGCTTCCCAGTTCGGCGAACGACGATTTCCCGCCGCCGTTATGATTGCGCAGCAGTCCTGCCAAGTCGACGCCGAGCAGCACGCCGTTGCGGATATTCGCCGTGCCACGCAAACGCGGGGCGGCAAACATCCGGTCGGCCGTTTGCCCCAGCAAGGCATAGGTTGCCGTGGCTTCCAGCGTGCCGCTCTCGAGCAGTTGCGGCGCTAGCTGCGCCGCATTGATCTGGCGGGCAGTCAATTCACCGCTGAGGCTCCAGCCGTTGGCCCATTTCAGTTTGCCGTAACCGCTTATAACGCCGTCGTAGAGGATGCCGTTGAATTGCGTGAGCGTCACTTCGTGGCGGCTGGCCGTACCCTTGGCATCCACTTTTCCCAGCGGAAATAAGGAGCCGAACAATTTGGGAAATGCATCCGCGGTCATTTCGACTTGCAGGGTATCGCCGTGGGGTTGCAGCTCGATATGGGCCTTTCTGTCGACCGCATCAAGAGTCGCTTTCTGCCACTTCCCATCGACGCCGATTTCCACCTTGGCATCGAAAGCCGGCAAGCCGATTTTTTGTGTATCCAGTTTCGCATTGCTGGCCCTGAGTTCGCGCAGCGTGAGATCGTGCCATTCCGACTTGCCGAACAAGAGCCAGCCCAGTCCTTCTTCGTTCATGACGGGCGCGCTAAGTGCAATCGATTTGAAGACGATCTTGTCGCTGAACAGCGTATCGAATTCAGCCGTTGCGTCGATCTGGGACACCTTGATTTGCGCGTCCTTGCCGACTGACACGCCGGCGAGACGCCAATGTGGTTGAGGCAAGAGCGCCAGAGATACCCGGCCGATGCTTACCGGTTGCCGAAACTGTGCGGCCGCCATTTTTTCGAATAGACTGGCCTTCTTGTCGAACGACATTATTTGGAGCAGCACCAAGCCGACCGCGATCATCGAGAAGAACAGCAGCACGCCGTATGCGCCCCACCGTATCGGTTGCCGATAATGCTTGCCGTCACCCTTATCAACGGCCGCCGCGCGCGCGATTTCCAGTATCGCGGCATGGTCTGCCTCCTGCTCCGCTTCTCGCTCAGCCTGGACCCTGGCTTCCCGGGCAGCCGGCCGCTCGGCCTTGTCATCCGTGTGCTCTGGCGTCAGCTCTTCCGTGCCCTGCTCGGTCGCTTGTGCGGTGTCGAGACCGAGAGTCTCCGGTTCGTCCGTTTTCGATCGCTTTTCAGCGTTCCGTTGCGCCCGCGCCTCGGCCGCCAGTAGCACCTTTGCTTCCTTGACGTCGCGCTCGGCCTGCTTTTCCGCCTCGCGACGGGCCTTTTCCGCAGCCTTATCCCGGGCGCGCTGTTCGGCTTCGTTTCTGGCTTGCGCCTCGGCTGCCAAGCGCGCCTGTGCCTTGACCTCTCGCTCGGCCAGTTTTTTCGCCTGTTGCTCGGCCTGCTTGCTTGCGCGCTCTTCGTTTTCGCGCCGCACTCGCTCGGCCTTGATCCTGATCGCTTCTTCGGCTTCGCGGCGCGCCTCTTGATCCGCCTCCAGCCGAGCTTGCGCCTCCGCATTCAGCCGAATATTTTCTTCGGCTTCTTTCTGTGCCTGCTCTTCAGCGTCGCGCTGCGCCCGTTGTTCCTCTTCATGACGGACCTGTTGTTCGGCCCGCTGTCGCGCATCCTCCTCGGCTTCCATCCTTGCCCGCAGTTCGGCCTCGCGCCTGGCTTGCTCATCCGCTTCGCGCAGCGCCTGTTGTTCCGCCTCGACGCGCGCCTGCTGCTCCGCTTCCAGCCTGGCTTGATCTTCAGCCGCCGCGCCAAGCTTGTCTTCCGCTTCCTTTCTGGCCCGCTCGTCGGCGTCCCGTTTGTATTTTTCGATGGCATCACGGCGGATTTGCATCACCACCGCTTTGCGCCGCGCTTTTTCATCGATTTCCTGTCGCGCCTGTTGCTCCGCCTCCATCCGCGCCTTCGTCCCGGCTTCGTTGCGCGCCTGGATTTCGGCCTGCTGCCTCGCCTCTTCTTCCGCTAGCCGAATAACCTGCGCTTCCGACTCCCGACGCGCTCGCTCCTCCGCTTCTTTTCTGGTCCGCTCGTCCTCTTCTTTCCTTGTTCGTTCTTCAACTTCTTTCCTTGTCCGCTCTTCGGCTTCGCGTCCGGCTGCCTGTTCCAATTCGCGCCGTGCCTGTTCTGCTGCGTCCTTGCGCGCCTGTTCTTCCGCTGCTTTTCTGGCTTGCATTTCGGCTTCGCGTCTGGCTTCCTGCTCCGCTTCGCGCCGCGCCCGTTCTGCTGCCTCCTTGCGCGCT
>DHXL01000066.1 GCA_002415335.1 Oxalobacteraceae bacterium UBA5157 | reverse complement strand
GTTTGCCGAACTGCCGGGGCATCTTGAACGCATGGCACTGTTTGCCGTGAATACCGGGCTTCGGGACGACAACGTGTGCGGGCTTCGGTGGGAACGCGTGACCGATAGGTGACGAGTCGCACGCCAGCGGTCGTCCGTACAGGACGATTGGTGCGGTAACGCCAACAAGTCGGGATCGAAGATTCCGGCGAAGCCCTGCGGGGCAGGTAGCCGAGCGCCGAAAGATGCGGCAAGGCGGGGGCGGATGTTGAGCACGGCTCGCTCCTAGACGGGCAACCAGTACGTCGCAAAGCCCCTGGGCGTCTTGCGTTACGGACGGCGGAGCGGTGGTGGCGGACTGCGCTCGATGAGGATCATCGTGCGCTTCAGTCGTGCTTTGGCTTCGTGATAGCCTCGGCACGAGGGCTTGAAACGAAGGCGAAGCACGAGATGTGGAGTGAGCGAGGTCTCGCTTCACAGCAAACTGGGTTACACAACTTTGGCCACTATTGTTTTGTATCAGCTAAGTGTAGCCGCTTGCATTTCAAACTGGCCGTGCTCGCATTTGACGACCTTCTGCGCCCGCGCCTGATTATCTTGATAGTCTGAATCAGACTGCAGCTTCAAGCGCTGCCACTGTTGTCGACGCTGACGCTGGCAATCGAGTGCTGAACAGTAAGATTGCTGCCGAACTTGTGGACGTGGTCGAAAAGATTGGCCGCATGCTGCACAATATTTGTTTCCCATGACAATTCTCCATGCACAAAAATTTGTGCAGAATATCCATGGCGAACTACTAATAGTCATTTTTGTTGACATAAATTTTAATTTAACGCATTGTTGTTGACAACAATCCTGAAATATTCCATTGATGCGCAAAAATATTGACACTCTCGCGACCCTAGTTTTCAGTTCCGCCGACGACCAAGCGAAAGCGCAGCGCGTATCCAGATTGGCTCGGGCTGGAAAGTTACGGCCGATTCATCGCGGGATCTACACCAGTGATCTGGAAACGCCGCTTGAACAAATCGTGCGGCCCAACTGGCGCCAAATTGCCGAGTATCTATACCCTGGATCGGTATTGGGCTACCGCTCGGCACAGGAGGGCAAACCCGACCTGGAAGGACGAATTTTTCTGGTTCAAGGAAACCGGGTGCGACGCACTGAGCTGCCGGGCCTCACACTGGTAACAATTCCCGGCTCTGGACCCGTCTTGGGCCTTGAGCCAGCTTTGAACGACACCCCTTACGGCAAACTGTTCGTTTCTTCCGAAGCACGCCGACTTCTCGAAAATCTCTATACCGGCCGAGATGCTGCTATGCGAACGATGGGGCGTGCATGGGTCGAATCGCACCTCAGTCGGCTTTGCACTCTGCGCGGCGAGCACAAGGTCAACGACCTGCGCGACGCCGCGCGCCAGCTGGCGGTGCCGCTGGGATTGGAGGCGCAATTCAAAACGCTGAACAGTATCGTCTCGGCATTGATGCAAACGGGAGAATCTCGACGTTTGAGCGCGGGCGACGCGCTTGCTCGTGCCGCAGGCAAACCATACGACCCTGATCGCATGGTGATTTTTGATGCCCTGCTTACCGCACTCCGCCAGCCATTTCAACATGTTCCCGATCCGACAGCGCCTGGTTTGAGTACCGTCAATTTTGCCTTTTTTGAATCTTATTTCTCCAACTACATCGAAGGCACGACCTTCACGGTGGAAGAGGCCAGCGAGATTATTTTTGAAGGCAAGATGATCGAAAAGCGTCCCGAGGACTCGCATGACGTGCTTGGCACCTATCAGGCCATCACCCAGCAACCTTTCAGGTCAAATCCGCCGAGCAACGAAGATGAGTTTCTGGAATGGCTGAAGCTCACCAACCATCGCGTGCTCTCCAGCCGGCCGGAGAAAAATCCCGGTCAGTGGAAAGAAAAACTCAACCAAGCTGGCTCCACCTTGTTCGTGCATCCCGAACTGCTGCAGGGCACGCTGCGGGAAGGATTCAAACGCGTAGCTCTACTGGAAGATCCATTTGCACGCGCATTGATGGCGATGTTCGTCGTGACGGAGGTGCACCCCTTCGAAGACGGCAACGGCCGAACCGCTCGCCTGGCGATGAATGCCTATCTGACCCAAGCTGGCGCCTGCCGCATCATTATCCCCACCGCGTTCCGCGAAGACTATTTGTTGCCTCTCAAAGCCTTGTCCAGAAATGCCGATGCGATTCCATTTCTCCGGTCAATGAGTCGGGCACAAGCATGGTCGTCCGCATTTGACTATTCCAGTTTCCAAAATACCTGGAAACAGATGGCAACATGCAATGCATTTGCTGATGACATTACGCAGCACAAGTTATTGCACCCTCATGAAATACGCGGACTTATTGACAAAAAAGTGCATAATAATCAGTTTCAATGACAAAATTGCGATGCAATGCGACTGATCTGCCATTCTGTTGACACTCCCACCAAGCGGTCGGTATTGACCGACGCATTCCTGCAATTCAATGAGCATGACGCACTACCAAACGCAGAGCGCGTGTCCAAGAAGAAGTAAGAGCGATCGATGGTGACCAAGAAAGCCTCCCCCATCTGGAGCGAAGTCAAAACCAAGCTGACCGACTTCGACCGCGTCGGCCTCCTTGGCCTGATACAAGATCTGTACGCCGCCAACAAGGACAACCAGGTATTCCTGCACGCACGCCTGCACTTGGGCGATGAACCATTGAAACCCTACAAGGTAACGATATCGCGCTGGATCAATCCGGATATTATGAGAAATCAGGACATTTCAGTGTCCAAGGCAAAAAAGACAATTTCCGACTACAAGAAAGCCATCGGACAACCCGATGGCATGGCGGAACTGTCGGTATATTATTGTGAACAGATATTCGTTTTTCTTGGTTCTTGCGGCATGGACGACGAAAGCTATTTCTCGTCGCTGGTGCGCATGTTTGAGCAAGCCATCAAATCCGTGATGGCCCTGCCCGACGCACAACGGCTGCCATATATTCACCGGCTCGATCCTATGCGGGCGGCCGGTCACAATATCGGCTGGGGCGTCGGCGACGATTTTGATGAGCTATGGTCCCAGGCAGGGCTGGCGGATGAGTCATGAAGAAAGTCGCGCAATCCGTCGTCGGCACTTGGCGCATCGTCCACATGGATGGATGGGACGCTGATTATTTTGATATGGAAGTGCCAGCGCATATCACCATCAGCAAGGATCTGACCGGCGAATTTCAGTTTGGCCTTGTTCAGGGCCAACTGGATGGCCGCATAAAATCAGTCGATGGTTCGCTGCGCCTTGATTTTTCCTGGTCTGGTTTCGATGAGAACGATCCGATGACGGGTCGAGGCTGGCTGCAAGTCAACGGCAATCAGGCAACGGGCCACATTTTCATTCACCTCGGCGACGATTCTGCGCTAAAAGCGGAACCCCAGTAATGAGCGGTAAGGCACGAAATTTGGCGTCAGCGCTGGAGCAATTGCGCGCTGAGAATACCCGTCTGATCGCGCTGCTTGATTCCCATCATATCCACTGGTAATTATCACCACCTGCCGCAAGTACCGATGCGCCAGTGTCGGAGCTAAGCGGCGAACCATCGTCACTGAACACAGGAGAGAAAATTGCTCTGTTTCGTCGCCTGTTTCGTGGTCGCAATGATGTCTATCCGATCCGCTGGGAAGGCAAAACCAGAGGCAAAACCGGTTACGCACCCGCCTGCGCCAACGAGTGGCGGGTTGGTGTCTGAAAAAAAATGGACACGCCGCCTGTCAAATGCTCGGATTGCGGCAATCGGCTATTGATTCCGCTTTCGGACGCGACCATCTACGATCACCTCGCGGGCAAACACACGATCGGCGTCTATTCGCTGTTGACGGATGACAGTTGCCATTTCTTGGCAGTAGACTTTGACGAAGCCGAATGGCGCGCCGATGCCCTCGCCTTTGCTCAATCCTGTCGTGAACTGGGCGTGCCAGTCGCGCTCGAAATTTCCCGCTCCGGTAATGGTGCGCACGCCTGGGTGCTTTTTGCCAGGCCTGTGTCCGCCCGCGATGCACGTCGGCGCGGTACCGCCATCATCAGCCATACTTGCGCCCGCACCCGGCAACTGAAGCTCGCATCTTACGATCGGCTTTTCCCGAATCAGGACACCATGCCCAAGGGTGGTTTCGGCAATCTGATCGCCTTGCCCTTGCAGAAAATTCCTCGCGAAAACGACTGCAGTGTATTCGTTAACGACGCACTGCACCCGTATCCTGACCAGTGGGCATTCCTGGCATCACTCCAGCCCATGGCACCGCATGACATTGAGCCGACCATTTTGTGCGCCACCGGTGGCGTTCACCCGCTTGATGTGACCTTCATCGATG
>DHXL01000365.1:3860-5340 GCA_002415335.1 Oxalobacteraceae bacterium UBA5157 | reverse complement strand
CAGGTGTTCGGCGACTGGCTGTGCGACATGGCGGCGACCGACAAGCGCCTGATCGGCATCACGCCGGCGATGTGCGGCGGTTCCGGCATGACGCAATTCGAGCAGCGCTTTCCCGACCGCTACTACGACGTCGGCATCGCCGAACAGCATGCGGTGACGTTCGCCGCCGGAATGGCCTGCGAAGGCCTGAAGCCGGTACTGGCAATCTATTCGACCTTCCTGCAACGCGGTTACGACCAGCTGATTCATGATGTCGCGCTGCAAAATCTGGACGTCACGTTTGCACTCGATCGCGCCGGCCTGGTCGGTGCCGATGGCGCGACTCACGCCGGCAATTACGATATGGCTTATCTGCGCTGCATCCCGAACATGGTCCTCATGGCCGCGTCCGATGAGAACGAGTGCCGCCGCATGCTGTCGACCGCTTACGAATACGAGGGCCCGGCCGCAGTGCGTTATCCGCGCGGTGCCGGCATCGGCGCCACCGTCGCCAAAGACTTGACGACGATTCCGCTCGGCACCGGTGAAATCAAACGGGAAGGCAAGGACGTCGCGATCCTCGCATTCGGCGCCATGGTCGCGCCAAGTCTTGCGGCCGGCGAGGAACTGAATGCCACGGTCGCCAACATGCGCTTCATCAAGCCGCTCGACACCGAATTGCTCAAACGACTGGCGCAAACGCATGACGCGCTGGTCACCGTCGAAGAAGGTGCCGTCATGGGCGGTGCCGGCGCGGCCGTGGCCGAGGCGCTGGCTGCCGCCGGCATCGTCAAGCCGCTCTTGATTTTGGGCTTGCCGGACCGATTTATCGACCATGGCGATGCGGCTCACCTGCTCGCGATGTGCGGGCTGGATGCGGCCGGCATCGCGGCATCGATCAAGCAACGCTTCGGCAAAGGCGAACCGCGGCTGGTGGCCGTGAATCTCTAACCGGTTGGACGGCGGGTGACTACGGCACCGGCTCGCCGCCGCGGCCGGCGCCTTGACTTTAGTCACAAGAATCAGCATTGCTCCGTACCGCTACGACCGACCACGCGCAAACAGGCTCCTTAATGAATATCCATGATTTGAATCTCTCCAGCATCCCCGATGTGCAAAGCACGCCCGACACGCGCCGCATCGCGATCCAGCGCGTCGGCGTCAAGGGCGTGCGCTTCCCGATCGCGGTCAAGACCGGCTCCGGGGTGCAAGCGTCGGTCGGAACCTGGAACATGTACGTGCATTTGTCCGATGCGCAAAAAGGCACGCACATGTCGCGTTTCATCGGGCTGCTGGAAGGCAATCGTGAACCGCTCGACTTTGCCGGATTCGAAGCGCTGATGCGCAAGATGGTGCTGCTGCTGGAAGCGGATACCGGCCGCATCGAATTGTCTTTTCCGTATTTCATCAACAAGACTGCGCCGGTGTCGAGGGTCGAGAGCCTGATGGATTACGAAGTTGGCCTGACTGGCGAGATCAGGGACGGCGTCCCGGAAATCAC
>DHXL01000365.1:1964-3649 GCA_002415335.1 Oxalobacteraceae bacterium UBA5157 | reverse complement strand
TCGACGAGTTGATCCGCAAGATCGAGCAACAGGCTTCATGCGAATTGTATGGCTTGCTGAAGCGTCCGGACGAAAAATACGTGACCGAGCGCGCCTATGACAATCCGAAGTTCGTCGAAGATCTGGTGCGCGACGTGGCAGGGATGTTGAATGCGGATCAGCGGGTGCTGGCTTATACGCTGGAGGCGGAGAATTTCGAGTCGATCCATAATCATTCGGCTTATGCGTTGATTGAGTTTGATAAGCGGGTGCGGTAGCGGTTGATTTTGCTTGTTCAATAAAAAAGCGACGCCTTGTGTGTCGCTTTTTTATTGTTTCGTCGTGAATGCAGATGCGGCAGTGAATTGAGGTCAGAGTTTTTTTCGCAGCTTTATCGCGAAAATTATTCGCGACCCCTATTCATGGACTCACTCTACCAATTCATAATAAAATTCAGCATTCTTTTTCGAATTTTCTCCTATCAACGCGCGATTCCGATCGAGTCTTTTTAACCATTAATGACGCGCGGTAAATCAATGACACATTCCAAATCAAAAATCGTTCGCATCGTTGAGCCCAAGGGGCAATCCGCGTTGTCCAAGGCGCAAAAATTATTCAATAAATTGATCAAGAAAATCGACGAGCAACGAAATGCGTTGGCTGAATGGCAAACTGCCATTCCCCGTTATCAACAAAGATATGCAAACGATTTTGATCCATTGTTGCAGACCTTCGACCAGCATCGGGTGAAGCTGGTGCATCTGTTTGACCGCGCCTACATCGACAAGGCATTGACCAAGACCGACAAGGCCAAGATCAAAGACATCATTTGCCCGATCGCCGCGGAATTGATTGCAAACGGCAACGAAGATTTGAAATCGATTTACAACAAATATAGCGAAACCGACTTTGATGCCGAAGCCGACGAAGCAAACGAAGCCATCAAATTCATGATGGAAGACATGTTAGGGGTTGAGCTTGGCGAGGATGTCGACTTTAGCTCACCGGAAAAAATGTTTGAACATGTCGGCGAACAAATGCGGCAGAAACAAGCGGAGGAAGAAAAATATCAACAAGAATATGAAGAGCGTCGCAGCAAGCGAAAAAAATCGGCCAAAGAATTAGCCAAGGAAGCCAGGCAGCAAGCAGAAGAACAACATGTCAGCCAGTCGATCCGGGAAGTATTCCGAAAATTAGCCAGCGCCTTGCATCCCGATAGAGAGCAAGATCCTGTGGAGCGAACCCGCAAGACGGCGCTGATGCAAAGGGTTAATGTGGCGTATGGCAACAAGGACTTGCTTCAACTGCTGGAGCTGCAACTGGAAGTTGAGCAAATCGACCAGACGACGATCAACGCGATTTCCGAAGACCGGTTAAAACATTACAACAAGGTTTTGGCGGAGCAGTCTTCGGAGCTTCAGCAGGAAATCGATGAGGTCGGGTTTTCGTTTAGAGCGCGCTTCAATTTTGCGCCGAGCGGATCATTGTCTTTCATGACCGCAATGCATCAGCTACTGGCCGATATCAAGCATATTCAGGACGACATCGCCATGCTGGAACGTGACCTGGCTTCATTTCAAAATATAAAAAATCTGAAAGCCTGGCTAAAGACTTATCGGATTTCTCGACAGTCTTCCTTCGAGGAGGAAATGTTCGGCGCCATGGACTTGGACGCGCTTTTCAAATCAAAATAACAAAATGTGAGC
>DHXL01000365.1:0-1775 GCA_002415335.1 Oxalobacteraceae bacterium UBA5157 | reverse complement strand
TAGTATTACCTGGTAATACATGGAGGAAAACATGGAAATCACATCGGTCACGAGCAAGGGACAGGTCACCATTCCGAAGGAAGTCCGGCAGCAGTTGGGCATTCGGCAGGGCAGCCGCATCGAGTTTTCGCTGGTTGGCGATCATGTCGAAATGCGTGTCAAGAGTTCGCCAATCGGCGTGCCGGATAGCGGATTCGGCATGCTGAAAAGCCGCCGTGCCGCCGTGCCAGCGGACTTCGACCCCGCGACGCTGCTCAAACGATGATTGGCCTCGACACCAACGTTCTTGCCCGCTACTACGTGGAGGACAAGACGGATGCCGAGGCGGAACGCCAGCGGACGGCGGCACGGCGCCTAATCGAGTCGGGCCAGCCGCTGATGGTGTGCAAGACGGTGATCCTGGAACTCGAATGGGTCATGCGCGGCTACTACGGCTTTGCGCAAGACGAAGCTGTTTCTGTTCTGAGGCACCTGCTCGGATTGCCGCACGTCTCCATCGAAGACCGCAGCACGGTGGAGCAGGCACTGTCGCACTGCGACGCGGGGATCGAACTCGCCGACGCGCTGCACCACGCGAGCTACCGAGCCTGCGTCAGCATGGCATCGTTCGACGACCGCAAGTTTGCCCGCCGCGCTAAGAAGTTGGGTCTGGCACCGAAGGTGGTGGTGCCGGCGTAGCCAGCGTAGCGTGCGTCACGCGCACGATAAAGCCGGTTGTAGGCGAGAACCTGGCATCTCCGGCCAATTCACTGATTCGGAGAGACCTAGGCAAAATTTGGTGGCCCTTCGTCACAGAACATTGTAGCCACTCCGTAGGTAGTGGCCGGGAGGGTGAAGCAGGGAATTCGGGCAGCATGCTGCCCGCCTGCGTAACGGCTTGCGCTTGCAAGCGGGTACCGTTACGCGGGCGCGGGGCAGTGCCCCGCGAAACCCCTGCTTCACCTCAGACATGTTTCGTTTCTTATCCGCTTTTGCGTTTGCCACGACGGCAGAGCCCAACGAAATTCTGTTTGCACAAAATCCCGGACACCCCACATCAACATCAACCATCCCGCTTCCGATCCTTCTCCCACTGCACATCGGTCCCACCCGCAAACCGGTTCAACACCCGCGACAACACAAACAATAAATCCGACAACCGGTTCATATACTGGCGCGGCATGTCGTTGACCTTCTCGCTCTTGCCGAGGCTGACAATCGCACGCTCGGCGCGGCGGCATACCGTGCGGCATACGCGTGCGATCGCGGCCGCGCGCGAGCCGCCGGGCAGGATGAAATCCTTCAGCGGCGGCAGGTCCGCATTGTATTTTTCCACCAATGCATCGAGCCGCGCGACTTGTGCCTCGGTGATCATCGTGTAGCCGGGAATGCACAGCTCGCCACCCATGTCGAACAGGTCGTGCTGGATCGACAGCAATTCCTGGCGTAGCGCGTCCGGCAATTCCTCGCATAGCAACACGCCGATCTGCGAATTCAATTCATCGACGTCGCCAATCGCGTGGATGCGCAAGCTGTCTTTTTCGGTGCGGCTGCCGTCGCCGAGTCCGGTGGTGCCCTTGTCGCCGGTGCGGGTGGCGATTTTTGAAAGTCGATTGCCCATGATGATAGAGAGGTTCGAAAGTGAATGATAAAGCAAGGATACGGCAAAATCGCCGCATTTTCCCATGCGAAAAACGAACCGCCGGCAAGGAGTAGAATCGCAACATAATCGGAGATCACCATGAACCATCCCGCTCAACCATCGGCCCTCAGAAAACCGCTGCCCGCCGCGCTGC
>DHXL01000134.1 GCA_002415335.1 Oxalobacteraceae bacterium UBA5157 | reverse complement strand
ACGGACGAGGTTTGGCTGAATCCAGAACGAAATCAGGCAGAGGAATCAATGCAGGCAGCATGACTTGACGCGACATCTTTGTTGACAACTACCGAGGATGCGGCGGTACAAGGCCGCACTTGGCGAACAGGGGGACCACCGGTCGGTTGGTCATGAAGGCAAAAAATAGAGTGGAGGATGTGTTATTGCCCAAACACAATCCTAATGAAATCAGGCACTTACACGGCTGCATGCCTCATATCAATAGCACAGCGAATGGAACATAAGTTGCTGATTTTAATAGCTAATATGCGTTGGCATGGAGAGGTTCATAGCCTATCCGGGGTTCGAATCCCCGTCTCTCCGCCAGAAAAACCCGAAAACCCGCATGGCATAAGGCTCTGCGGGTTTTTTATTATCTGCTGAATTTGATCTTTTGATTGCGCTCGGTTGAGCCAAATTGGGCAAAAACCCGATCCGATTGTCCCCGAAATGTCCCCGCCTTTTTGCGGCTACCGGCATTCGTAGTTCCAACTGTCCCCGTTTTGTCACGACGCGCGATTTGCGATGTGGCTGACTCGAACCCGGTCATAACTGAGCCAATAGACTGAACGCGCACGGTCTTCTGTGGGGGCTTCGCTTACGAATAATTTCGCCATCCGTTAGCTACGCCCACTCCGCGCTCAAAGCCTCCGCTTGCTGCAAAACCATCTGCACCGCTTCATCCTGCTTCACTGGCGGGTATTTATACTTCCGCAGAATCCGTTTAACCATCAACCGCAACTTGGCGCGCACGCTGTCGCGTACGGCCCAATCCACGCTGACATTGCGACGTAAGCTGTCTGCGAGTTCATGCGCGATCTTTTTCAATGTTTCGTCGCCAAGCTCGCGCACTGATTCTTCATTGGATGCGAGCGCATCGTAGAACGCTACCTCGTCCGCATTCAGCCCAAGCTCCGCGCCCCGGTCGGCCGCTTCCTTGAACTTCTTTGCCATCGCGATCAATTCTTCCATCACCTGTGCGGTTTCAATCGAGCGGTTCTGGTAGCGCGTGATGACGTTAGCGAGCAATTCCGAAAATTTATTGTTCTGCACCACGTTGGTCGCGAAGCGCGTCTTGATTTCACCCTCCAGCAACCGCTCCAGCAATTCAACTGCCAAATTGCGTTCGGGCAGATTGCGCACTTCGTTCAAGAAGTCGTCATCGAGAATGCCGATATTGGGTTTGTCCAATCCCGCCGCGTAGAAAATATCGACAACCTGATCCGACACCAGCGCCGAGCCGATGATTTGCCGGATCGCCAGTTCGCGCTCTTCATCGATTTTCTTCTTGCTGGTGATGTCCCGTTTGGTCAGCAACACCTTGACCGCTTGGAAGAAGGCCACTTCTTCACGCACGGCCTTCGCCTCGTCCAGCGTGCAGCACAGCGTAAAGGCTTTCGACATCGACAAGGCGGTGTCGCCGAACCGCTTCTTGCCGTCCTTGATGCCGAGCACATGATTGGCCGCTTTCGCCAACACGCCATGACCGCCAGTGAGAAACCCGCTGTAATCAAACCCGTGCAGCATGGCACGCAGCACATCAAGCTTTTCTTCCAGCACCGCGTAGGCTTCATGCGCATCGACTGTCGGCCGGCCGCGTCCCTTGCTGGCAGTGTATTCCTTCAGTGCCTGCTTCAGTTCGCCGGCGATGCCAATGTAGTCGACCACCAGCCCGTCCTGCTTGTCGCGAAACACGCGATTGACCCGCGCGATCGCCTGCATCAAGTTATGGCCCTTCATCGGCTTGTCCACGTACAGCGTATGTACGCACGGCGCGTCGAAGCCGGTCAGCCACATGTCGCGCACGATCACCAGTCGCAATGGATCGTCCGGGTTCTTGAAGCGCTTTTCCAGCCGTTTCTTGACCTGTTTCGAGTAGATATGGGGCCGCAGCAACGGCTTGTCGCTGGCGGACCCGGTCATCACGATCTTGATCGCGCCTTTTTCCGGGTCGGCATCGTGCCAGTCCGGACGTAGCGCTACGATCGCGTTGTACAGGTGCGCGCAAATATCGCGGCTCATCGCGACGATCATTGCCTTGCCGGTTTGCGCCTTGCTGCGTTCTTCAAAATGCGCGACCAAGTCTGCTGCCACCTGTTTGATGCGCGGTTCCGCGCCGACTACCTTCTCCAGCGCCGCCCATCGACTCTTAAGCAAGGCCTGCTGGTCGTCTTCCTCATCCTCGGCCAGTTCGTCCACTTCGGCATCGATGTCCGGCAAGGACTCTTCTTTCAAGCCCAGCTTCGCCAGGCGTGATTCAAAATAAATCGCAACCGTCGCGCCATCGTCGCGCGCCTGCTGCATGTCGTAGATGTGGATGTAGTCGCCGAACACCGCCCGCGTATCGCGATCCTCGCTGGATACCGGCGTGCCGCTAAAAGCCACGAAGGTCGCGTTCGGCAGTGCATCGCGCAGGTTCTGCGCATAGCCGACCTGATAGCGCTCCAGAAGCGGCAACGGCGCTTCTTCGGCACCGAGTTGCGCGAATGGCGGCGATCCGGTGCTCAACATGACGGGTGGCTGCCTTCGCGTTTTGAGCTTGGCCGCAAACCCATACTGCGTTCGGTGCGCCTCGTCGGCGATCACTACGATATTGTGCCGGTCCGACAGCAGTGGAAAGCTGTCTTCATCCTCGCCCGGCATGAACTTCTGGATGGTCGCAAACACAATCCCGCCCGATGGCCGGTTCGCCAGCTTGGCGCGCAAATCCTGCCGCGTGTCGCACTGCACCGGCTGCTCACGCAACAAATCCTGCGATAACGAGAACACGCCGAACAACTGGCCGTCCAGATCGTTGCGGTCGGTGATCACCACGACGGTCGGGTTTTCCATGGCCGCTTCGCGCATCACGCGCGCCGCAAAACAGGTCATGGTGATGCTCTTGCCCGAGCCTTGCGTGTGCCATACCACCCCGCCCTTTTGACTGCCGCCAGGGCGTGATGCGGCGACTACCTGCACGATTGCCGAGCGTACCGCATGGAACTGGTGATAGCCGGCGATTTTCTTGACCAGCGTGCCGTCGTCCTCGAACAGCACGAAGAAGCGCAGGAAGTCGAGCAGATACGCCGGTGCCAACACGCCGCGTATCAGGGTTTCGAGTTCGTTGAATTGCCCCAGCGGATCAAGCGTCACGCCATCGATCGTGCGCCACGCGAGGAAGCGTTCGGCACTGGCCGACAGTGACCCCATGCGCGCTTCAGTACCGTCCGAAATCACCAGCACTTCGTTGTACTGGAACACGTCCGGAATCTGTTCCTTGTACGTCTCGATCTGGTCGTAGGCTTTCCAGATATCGGCATGGGTGTCGGCCGGGTTCTTCAATTCCAGTAGCACCAGCGGCAAGCCGTTGACGAACAGGATGATGTCGGGGCGGCGGGCATGGTGCGGGCCGCGTATCGAGAATTGATTGACCGCGAGCCATTCGTTGGCCGCGACATCGGCGAAATCGATCAAGCGTACAAAATCACCGCGTGTCTCGCCATCTTTTTGATATTCGACCGGCACGCCATTGAGCAGTAGCCGGTGGAACGCACGATTCGCCGACGGTAGTACGGGCGTGTCCAGGTTCAGCACCTGGCGCAAGGCGTCTTCACGCGCAGCAAGCGGAATCGCAGGATTGAGGCGGTCAATCGCGTTGCGCACGCGCTCGGACAACAGCACTTGCTGATAGTTGGCGCGCTCCGGCGCATCACCGTCCGGCGCGATATCCGGACCATAGGCATGTGCGTAGCCCACTGCGGCAAGCCAGGCGAGCGTTTCATGTTCGAGTTGGTCTTCGGTCATGTTCGTCACAGTAGAAAGGTTTACATGAGTCGCTTATCATGTAAAAAATTGGCAGTATTTTTAACATGACGGCGTGTTTCATGTTCAGAACATCAACACATGGCGCTCTTTCTTGCCTTGCCATCGCTTCGAAAATTCTAAAAAACCAAACAAATAGACAACCAAATAACGTTTAACGGGTTAGCGTTAAAGTACTTAACAATTTGATTCAAATAGACATTTTCAATTTTTCCCGCTCACTTTGGATTTGCGTTAAAGCACTCTCAGACCCATTCTGGAGGGTGGCGGGCATAACCGGCGTCGGCCAGCCAGACTAGCGTTTCCTGTTCAAGTTGGTCTTCAGTTATCAGGCGGCGTCAGTTCTTAAAACGGCGGATATGTTTAAAAACGACCAGAAAATCGACATGTTTATCAGATATGTCGATTGCATCAACATTCGGCCCCATTCGAGAAGCGTGCTAAAACTTGTTCTTGCAAGCAACGCCAATACTACGATGGCAATAGCGATTAAACAAGAAACAACCTCGGTATTACCTGCCTTGGCCAGCAATCAATTGCAAATCCATCACAATCCGTTTAGCCTACACAACATGGACTGGGGATTCTCGGTCGGCGATTGCCCCCGGCGTTATGTCGCGGGCTTTTGTTTTTCTGCGTTCAGGTGTACCATCCACCCACGCCGTGACTGCGCCGCTAACAGCAGGTTTGGGGGCAACCTCAACACGGCGCCCTTTCTTGTTTTACCATCCCTTCGGAAATTTCACTAAGCCATAGCCATCAATCTTGCCTTGCGGCGAGGTGCGGAATGCGCCCTTGATTTGTTCTGCAAAACGATTGTCTTTCGCTCTATAGACCCGAAATACCGCCCCCGCCACCATATCCGCCAATTGAATACCGACGCTGAGGTGTGACGGTGCGATAAACAGGCCTTCGATCAAATTGCCATAAGCCGAGATTGTGTTTTTCCCGCCAGTCATCAATTTATGATGCAGTTCACGTAAGCGCGCATCATCCTTTGGTGCTCGATGATCGCATACGACGATGCCGTTGAGCTTTTGACCCACGGTACGTTCCAAGTCCTGCAAATAATATTGAAAGCGCTCAGTGAGTTGTTTATATGCGTACCAATACAAGTCGTCTCCGTTATGGATATAAGCGAGTTTGAAAGCCGCCTCAGTATTGACGACCACGCAAATCAAGCGCACTGAACGATAGGCCGAAACAATCTGATACAGGCGGGTTCGCAAATCTTCTTTATCCAATGCCGACAGGTGCGATAACGCATGGTCTTTACTGCCGGGTCTATCGGGAGCGAAATAACGCCATTTGATTTCGCCTGCAATCTTGTAGAGCTGCTTGAGTCGGGCTAGATCACCGGCTATCTTTGCCCAAATATCTTCCGGGATGACGATACCGCCAAGTACAAAAAATGGCTGCTCAATCACCTTGTTGTGCTCCGGTGGCGTACCGGATTCATCGATGAAAAGTAAGTGCATCGTTTAATCCTTAACGGTCAGGTCACTGCCTCGGCATTCGGCAACCGCAATTGGCCGGAAATCAGGCGGGGGAGCAGGGTGTCGCGCAGAGTGGTGAGGGTTCGGATTTGTTCTGAATTGCCAAATATTTTGTGACGTAGTGCCGATACGATTCCATCAAATCCCGCTAACACCTCGTGCGGCGGCAATACTATAGGCAAGCGATAAACGTTGTTTCGATTCAGTCCTGGAACCGCTCCGTCCGTATTCATACCATCCAGACCCAGTCGTTGTAGTTGATAGAAACAATATGTCAGCGGCACTTTGGTTTTTACATAGAACACTGTATCAATCGGAAAAAATGGTCGATCCTCCCAATAGAGGCTACCCACTGTCCCTTTTCGCCCGATCACGATTGAGGGCTCATCTACCAAAGCTTCATTGTGGCAACCGGTAACACCACCGGAACCATAAACTGGTATAGGCCCCGCAACTCGATCTGACGCCTTAAGCGCCTTGCCGTAAGCAAGTTCAAGCAAATGTTCGACCTTCCCAACCCGCCACCCCTTTGGCACCGAACCCAGTTCTGATTCCTCGAAGCTGTCGGGGAACAGCGCAGCTGTGTTTGCATCCATGCCTTCCGGCTCGCGGCCTTGCTGTTTTGCGCGCACGGGGTCGAAGTCGACGAACCAGGATTTGAACAGGGCTTGGGCGATGGCTTCGAGCGTGGTGTTGGTTTCGCGTAGCAGGGCGATGCGGTCGTCGAGAGCGCCCAATGCCTCCGCTATTCCCGTCTGCACTGGCAAAGGCGGGAACGGGATTTTGAACTTGAAACAGTCACTCACGCGAATATGGCTAACGACAGAACCGGACCCCTCATGGCTACCAAATTGATGCTGGAGTGACGGTGAAAGGAATGCATAAAGCAGGAACCGAGGAGACAAGATACTGCCATTTGCGCGGTATTGCATCACCCTCTGCCCTAGAAACAGGTTTGTTGGCGCCGTAACGAACCCAACCTCGCCGATAGGAGCTTCCCGAGTCAGGACCACATCACCAAACATCAGGCATGCGCGGCGGGTCCATTTTTGGTAGGTCGACTCGTCAACGTATCGACATCCATCTAAGCTAACGCGACCATTCCGAATGTTCGTCGTCCGGATCATACGGTAAGGAGTCGGCCCTTCGACGACCGGGGCAGTCTTATTTACGCAGTCAACGATTAATTCGCAGACCTGTTCGACCGCGACTTGCGGCCATTCAAAACTCATACCCCAACCCTCCCAGCTTTTGGCGTATCAGTTGATCCAGTTCCACACCCTTCGCCATCTGCTCGCCCAGCGTTTCGGTCAGCTTTTGCATCTTGTCGGCAAAACCTTCATCGTCATCCTCGACTGCTTCCGCGCCAACATAACGGCCGGGGGTGAGGACGTGGCCGTGTTCGGCAATTTCCGCCAACGTCACGCTGCGGCAGTATCCGGCGACATCGGCATATGCCTCACCTGATGCGCTCTCGCCGCGCCATGATGAAACGGTATTGGCAATCTTCTCAATGACTTCATCGGTGAACTTGCATTGCACGCGGCTGATCATGCTGGCCAACTTGCGGGCGTCGATAAACAGCACTTCACCTTGCCGAGCGTGCTTTTCCTTGACCAGAAACCACAGGCAGGCGGGGATTTGGGTGTTGAAGAACAGTTGACCCGGCAATGCGATCATGACTTCGACTTTGTCCGCATCGACCATCGCGCGGCGGATTTCACCCTCGGTGTTCTGACTGGACGACATGGAGCCGTTTGCCAGCACGATGCCGGCGCGGCCGTTGGGTTTCAAGTGATACAGCATGTGCTGCAGCCACGCGTAGTTGGCGTTGCCTTGCGGCGGCGTGCCATACACCCAGCGCGGATCGCCTTCCAGGCTACCATGCCACCAGTCGGAAATATTGAACGGCGGATTGGCAAGCACAAAATCGGCGCGCAGATCGGCGTGCTGATCGCGCACGAAAGTATCGGCCGGCTCCTTGCCCAGATTGAAATCGATGCCGCGAATCGCAAGGTTCATCGCCGCCAGCCGCCATGTGGTGGGGTTGGCTTCCTGACCGTAGATCGAGACATCGCCCAACTTGCCGCCGTGTGTTTCGATGAATTTTTCGGATTGCACGAACATACCGCCGGAACCACAACACGGGTCGTACACCTGGCCGTGATGCGGCGCGAGTACCGCGACCAGCGTTTTGACGATCGAGGCCGGTGTGTAAAACTGTCCGCCGCGCTTGCCTTCGGCGCTTGCGAATTGGCCGAGGAAGTATTCATACACTTGACCGAGCAAATCGCGCGCATGGTTCTTGGCCGTATCGCCGGATTCACCAAATCCGATTTTGGAAACCAGATCGACTAATTCACCGAGTTTGCCGTCGGGCAGTTGGATGCGCGCGTAACGCTTGTCTAGGATGCCTTTGAGCTTGGGGTTTTCCGTTTCGATCAGCGACAGCGCGTCATCGATACGCTTGCCGATATCGGCTTGCTTGGCTTGCGCGCGCAGGCTTTCCCAACGCGCCGCTTCCGGCACCCAGAACACATTGACTTCTTTGTAGTAGTCGCGATCTTCCAACTCTTCCGCCAGCAGCGCGGCATTGGCATCGGGCAAAAAGTAATCGTCGGCGGCATCGCCAAAGCGACGGACAAGCTCGTCACGGCGGGTTTGAAAGGTGTCGGAGATGTATTTTACAAAAATCAGGCCAAGCACGATGTGCTTGTATTCGGCTGCGTCCATGTTGGCGCGCAATTTGTCGGCGGTAGCCCAGAGTGTTTTCTTGATGTCTTCGATCATGCGGACCGGCTGGCTTTGGGATATGGGCGAAGGGCTAATCTTATCCTATGCGTTGCTTTGCCGATATGGATCGATTGGCGTGTGGGACCGATTGCAGCGAATAGCTTTGTATTGTGCACTTGGCGTAACTGATCAAGCGAGCAAAGGTCCTAAGCTAGTCGCGGCACAGATTCAACGTAGCCTGTCGGAACCGTGACCAAATCGAATCAACATTTCCAGGTTGACAATAATTTCGCATGTCTATAGATTCGGACATGGTGCGGCGAGGCCTTCGTTCGGCTTGCTGATGCGTATGAATTGATGATCAGAGGAGACCGAAGAGAACCATGGACAAGTTAAGCTTGCAAAATCCCCTATTCGCCACCTACGTCATCGCCGCTACGCTCATGATCCTAAAAGCCGTGTGCATGTCCTGGCTGACTGTCGTTCGCATGATGCAAGTGAAAGGTGGCTTCCGCTCGCCAGAGGACATCAGGAAAACACCTTTAAACCCTGAGCCCAATCCGAAGCAACTCGAGACCGACGAGCGTGTCGAGCGCATCCGGCGAATCCATTTGAACGACCTGGAGAACATCCCGTTCTTTCTCGTCGCCGGCTTCCTCTACATCCTGACCGAGCCCACACTGCTGGTCGCGCGAATACTCCTATATGGGTATGTTGTATCCCGGCTCTTGCACTTTGCCGCCTATGCGACCGCACGAACACACGACACGCGCGCCACGCTATGGACCGTGGGTTCACTCATTCTTATTTTCATGACTTGCCGGACGCTGTTCGCTGCGTTTGGCCACTAATGTAAGAACTAACAGAAATCGGCTCTGTTGAATTTCAAGTGGGTGACAAAATGCAACTTTATGGAATTTTGCGGAGGCCACAAATGATTTCACCATCCCTGGCCCCGCCTCAAGGCGGGGAAGTCCTCTCCGCCGGACGGGCTCGGGGGCAGGCGGCGCAAGGCTTGCCAGCCGTGGTGCGATTCAACATCACATTGCCGTCTTTTGCTTCCGTCGTACGAACTGCAAGTTCCAAGCTTTCAGTCATCTTTGCGTGAGACGGGGCGTCTCATCACCTTCTACCCGCCGGATTCCTGATCCGGCACAATCCTGCATGCGCGTTGCGCTATAGTGACCTTGATGCGACAAAGGGACTGATGGATGAAATGATGAGAAAAGTTAGAAGCGCCACGCCAAAGACTCAATAACGAGCAGAAGCAGCGCGCATCGCCGGTGCGCGCGAACAAGTCGTGCATCGGCAGTACTGCGGCGCATCCGAGGCGCAACGGCGCAACGCGGGTTCGAAAGCCGCGTCGCCGCCTGCCTCAGTTGGACATCAGGACCGGCAACGTCATATGCCGAAGCATGTAGCGGGTGCCGGCGCCGCGACTGAGAAACGGCAGTCCGATGTAGCTGTGCGCGCCCATGATCAGCAGGTCCGATCCGAGATCGGAAGCCCTGTTGAGCAGCATGTCCATGATGCCGACGGCCTCATTGACCAGCATGATTTCCGGGCTGGCCTTGATCCCGTGCAAGGCAAGATTGCGGATTACTTCATCGCAGTTGCGCCGGGCCTCTTCGGTGGTGGATGAGAATGACATGACTCTGGCGTCATTGCAGCCTTCGATCAGCGGCAGCGCGTCGTTGAGCGCGCGCGCAGCTTCGCGGGCGTTACTCCAGGCGATCAGCGGGCGGCTGCCGACCTTGGCGAAGCTTCCGACGTAGGGCAGGATCAATACCGGCCGGCCGGAATTGAGAACGACTTCTTCGAGCAGATCAGCCGGCACGTAGGACTTGATCGTTTCGTCACGCTGACCCATGACGATCAAGTCGGCATGGCGCGCCAGGTCGGTGATGCTGCGCAGCACTTCCTCTTCGCCGCCACGGTTGATGTCGCGCCATTCGGCGTGCGCCAGGCCGA
>DHXL01000244.1:5448-11875 GCA_002415335.1 Oxalobacteraceae bacterium UBA5157 | reverse complement strand
GTCAATTCATCGACCAGCCAACGGTTGCCGAACAAGATGTCGCGCAGGAACGCGAATATCTTTTTGTCGCGGATCGACGGATTGAATTCCGCACCCGATACCGCCAGTTCCTTCAATGCGATGCGCCGGTTGAGCACCTGCCAGGAATACGGCTTCTCCTGCGCGCAAATGTCGGTCACCAGGCGCCGCGTGTCGAAACCAGAGACCAGCGGTTGCGGGCCCATGCGTTCGCCGCGCCAGTTCAGCCACAAGGCCGAGCGCGGCGGCACCAGCGACAAGCCATGCTGCGGCTTGCGCGGACGCGGATGATGGACGCCGGCGGCGTAATTCCACATCTTGTCGAGATGAGTCAGGTTGCCGCCGGCATCGGCCACCGCCCGATGCATCGTGCCGTCGGCATAGCGGTGCGAACCATTCAGCAAATCGGTCGGCGGCTTGTTCCAATCGGCATGCCAATGACGCCGCACCAGGTCCAGATTGCCGTTGATGCCGCCGGTCGCTACCACAACCTGTTCCGCGCGGGCCTCGAACGGCATGCCGGTTTGCTCCTCGACTCCTTGGGCGCCGCATACCTCGCCGTTTTGCAACAGCAGATGCTCGACCCTTTGTCCGAACCGCAACGTCAGCCGGCCCGCGTTCGCGTGATGGTGCAGTGCCGCAATCAAGCGTTCGGTCAACTCCTTGCCGGTGCCCCAGACCATGTGAAAACGCGGCAGGGAATTCCCGGGCCGGAATTCCCCGCGCTCGACCCAGTTGATGACCGGCATGAAACGCACGCCCGCCTTGCGCACCCAGCGATACACGTCCGGCGTGCAGCGATGCACATAGGCCTCGGCCCAGGCTCTGGGCAGATCGTCGTCCGGGCCGAATTCGGCAAAGCTGCACCAGTCGCGCAGCGCCAGTTCCGTCGAATCGCGCATGCCCTGGCGGCGCTGCTCCGGCGAATCGACAAAGAACATGCCGCCGAAACTCTCGCGCGCCAGTCCGCCGAATAGCGCGTCCTCGTCGCGATCGAGCAGCACGACCGATTTGCCGCTGTCCAGCAGATCGAGCGCCGTGGCGATTCCCGCGATGCCGCCTCCCACTATGAGCACCTCGCTGCGGTAGGTTTGCATCGCTTCTGCTCGCTTTCCTGGTGAGTTACTATCGGGTAAGTGTCATCTTAAGCAGGCGCGCCCGCGATTGCATTGTCGGCGCGAGCATCGAAAGTTGTCCCAGTAGACGCGAATGGATGAATAAGCCAAGCCAAACGAATGAAAAGACCGTGGCCATCGGCTGGGTCCAGGCCATTATCGCCGCCGCCCGACATGGCGGCACTGACGAAGCGCAATTGCTGGCGCGGGCCGGGATCGCCGTGCTGCCGGCCGATCCGTTGGCGCGCATTCCGCTGGATGCGGTCGTCAGGCTCTGGCGCGCCGCCGCCGAACTGACCGGCGATGCGGCGTTCGGACTGCATATGGGACAGTCGATCGAACCGACTTCCTTCAATGTCGTCGCGTATACGCTGGTATCGAGCACCACCCTGCGCGAAGCCTTCGGCCACTTGCAACGCTTCCAGCGCCTGGTCAGCGACGGCGCGCGGCTGCAACTGGTCGAACAGAATCAAGTTGCGTGGCTGGTCTATCATCCGGTCGAGGCGACCCTGCATTTCGCACCGCTGCAGGTGGAAGCAGTTCTGGCATGTGCGGTACGCTTGCTGCGCTGGATCATGGGTTCCGCATTCTCGCCGAATAAGATATGCATGACCCACGCCGCGATCAGCCCGTCGGCAGTCTATCGCGACATATTGGGCTGCGATACCGAGTTCCAGAGCGAATTCAACGGCATCGGTTTGCCCTTGCCGCTACTCGATGCATTGCTGCCGGCGCGCAATCCTGAGTTATGCCGCCTGCATGAGTCGCTCGCGCGCCGGCACTTGGCGTCGCTGGAAAATTCCGCCAGCGTCAAGACGCGGGTAGCCGCCGTGTTGCAGCAAGTGCTCGCGCAGGGAATGGCGCACAAGGAACAGGTTGCATCCCTGCTCGGGATGTCTGCCAGGACACTGCAGCAGCGTCTGGCCGATGAAAGCACCAGCTTCATCGAAACGCTGGACCAAGTGCGCCACCAGTTGGCGCTGGAGTATATCGGCGACCCAATGCTGAGTTTCGGGCAAATCGCGGTGCTGCTGAATTTTTCGGATGCAAGCGCGTTCTACCGCGCCTTCAAACGCTGGACCGGGGGCGTGCCGGGCGACTACAGGCGGATTGCGGACCGTTCATCTTTCGATTCGGCATCCGCCGTAGAAGCGCGGAAATGAAGCGCGCTCAAAAAACATACTGGATACTCGCGCCCAACAGCCAATTGCGGCCGGGTGCCGGTTCATAGTAGCGGCGGTTGGCGTCGGCAACGATCACCGAACCGATATAGGTGCGGTCCAGCAGGTTGTTGACGCGCACAAACTCCTTCACCTTCCAGGCGCCGAAACGCTGCTCCGCGCCGGCCCGCGCATTGGCGATCGCATAGCCGGGCGCTGCGCGCTGGGTATTGCTGTCCTCGACAAACACCTTGCTGTTGGCAATCGTCTCCACCGCCGCGCTCAAGCCGGATGGCGCATTGCTCCATGCCAGTTCGCCGTAGAGCGTGGCGTTCGGCACGCCGGGTAGTGTATTGCCGGCCGCGACCGTGCCGAAACCCTGGTCGTATACAGCACGCAATCCGGATAGCGCGAGCCGTCCGCTAAAGCCGCCTTGCCATGCCGTTTCCAGCGAAAATTCGATCCCCTGGCGCAAGGTGCGGCTGGCGTTCTTGTAGCTGGTGCGCCCGCCGCTGGCGACATCCGCCGCGAGTTCATCGTCGGTCTGCACTTGAAACAACGCGACGTTGATGCGGGTGTCCTTGCCAAGCAGGCTTTTCGCGCCCGCTTCCAGATGGGTGCTGCGGGACGGATCAAGCCTGAAGTTGAAACCGCCCGCCGTGCCGGAATAAAACAATTCGTTGAGGGTCGGCGTCTCGAAGCCGCGCGCCGCGCTGGTGTACAGATTGAGGTTCGGCGTAAGCTTGTAGAGCAGCGCCAGCACCGGCGTCGTGCGGCGGTAGGTCACGCTGCCGCTGTCGTTGCCGTTGCCCAGATACTTGTCGGCGACATCCGCCATCAGGTCGGTGTGGCGCACGCCTGCGGTCAGGACCCAGCGTTCGCTTTTCCACTCTGCTTGCAGGTAAGGGTCGACGCTGGTGACGGTATCCTGTTCGCTGCGCCGCAATGCACCCTGCACACCGAGCTGGGTACCGATAAAGTTTTCGTAACCGCGCCGATCGTCCTGCGAGCGGTCATAGTCGAGGCCCACCGTTGTCGTGAGCGACCCGCCTGCCACTTGGCGCACGCCGATCCAGCGCGCACCCAAGCCGCCGAAATCCCGATCAAAATCCACCACCGCACCGGAACTCTTCGCGTTGATCTGGGCGGATGGGGGAATCGCTTGGTATTGGATGACTTGCCGCTTGCCGGTATAGGCGGTCAACTGCAGACGGTCGTCGCCGAAACGGCGCTCATAGAAAGCACCTCCCTGCAGATGATCGATGCTCTTGCGCGTGTTGAAGGTGACTGCGGCCGCATCGGCCGCGCGTGGATTTGCTTCAAAGGCGGACCAGGTCAAGCCTAACGGGTCTTGCGTGTCGTGCTGCCGCAGACCGTTGGCCGTCAGCACCAGGCGGCTGTCTGCATCAGGCCGGGTAGTGAGCTTGGCAAAGTCCTGGTCGCGGGTGGCTGCGCTATGGTGGCGATAACCGTCGGTATGAAAGCGCGAGGCATCCAGCAGGTAGCCGATGCCGTTGCGTTCGCCTTCGGCGTTCAGGTCGGATTTCCAGGCGCCGTCGCTGCCCGCCAGCACACCGCTTTCAATCGCTGGCGGGCCGCGCCCGTCACGCGTGAAGAGCTGGATCACGCCGCCTGCGTGGTTACCATAGATTGCCGAAAACGGGCCGCGCAGCACTTCAATACGCTCCGCCATATCCAGGTTGAAAGTAGCGGCCTGTCCTTGGCCGTCGGGCATGGTGGCCGGAATGCCATCGGCCAACAGCCGCACGCCGCGCACGCCAAACGCCGATCGCGCCCCAAAACCGCGCGACGAAATCTGCAGGTCTTGCGCGTAGTTCTGACGATTTTGCACCACCAGTCCCGGCACCGCCACCAGCGCCTCCGATGCATTGACGCGCGCCTGCCCTTCGGTGATCCGCTCCCCGCTCACCACATCGATGGCGGCGGGCAGATCGAAGCTGCTGTGGCCGATGCGGCTGCCGGTCACGACCACCGGGTCGAGCAGCATCGCCGTATCGATGTCGGCGCCATATGCGACGGGTGCCAACGCGGCGGCAATGGATAGCAACACGGCGGGTTGGAGTGCAGGACGAAATGCGGGCATTGTTTTTCTCTCAAATGGATTGCCGATGGCTGAAAATTTGAAGCACCTGGACTGACGGCGACCTCGCGGGACGCGTCACGCGCTGCAGAGAGAGGAAGGTAACAGCGGTTCGACACGCACCGCTTGCATATTCATGCAGTCGATTGAAAATGCGTGCAAGCCCGGGAACCGGAGTTTGGAACGGTACGGTGCGCTTTTACATGCGATGTTGCACGCGCCAGCTACTCGGGCTCATGCCGAAGCGCTCATGAAATGCACGGCTCAGATGCGCGGCATCCGAGAAACCGAATTCGTACGCGCGTTGCGTAATGGTCTTGTCTGCCTGACGAGCATCGCCCAGGCTTTTGCGCGCCGCTTCCAGCCGCAGCCCGAGGACATATGCATGCGGCGTCTGGCCCATTCTATCGAACAGGTAATAGAGCGAGCGCCGCGACATGGAGAACGCCTGCGCGATTCTTTCCGCCGACAGGTCCGGCTCGGAGATATGCTCGACGATGAACGCTCGAATCTGTTCAAGTTTGCGCGGGTTCACGGCGCGCGACTGCGCCGCCGTATCGGCGTTTTCTGTCTGCCGCATTGCTGCCGCCAACAATGACACGACCGAGTCCTGCACCACCATCTGCCCCGCGCTATCGAGCGAGAACTGATCGTCGAGCAGGCGTCCGATTGCCGATAGCGCGACCTCCGCCGTGCCCTTGCCGGAGAGCGCGGTCCCGATCAGCCGCGGGATCTCCGGTCCCCATGCATATGCCTCGCTCTGCGGCAGGAACAGCACCACGAACCTGCTGTCCGGTTCGAGCACATTCACGCTGTAAGGCCGAGTACTGTCGTACACGGCCCACGTGCCTGGAACCAGCATGGCCTCACGTCCGCCTTGCTCAATGCAGCTTTGGCCCACGATCTGCCACATGATCTTGAAGGTGCCTGATTCAGAGCGTGCAGATGCGTCGCGCGTGCGGCTGAACATGACCGGGGTCGTATCGACCATCGATACCAGGCTATCCTTGAACCTGGCGGCCAGCGCACGCGTATGACAACGATCGGGCGTGGTGTAGTGGCATTCCAGTTCGTAGAAATTCTCGTGGACCATCTGCGTCAACTGGTCCAGGGATTGCACATGCGACTCGTGGAGCCGGTCGGCTCCCGGCGCGGACGGTAAATTCATGACGCTGTCTCCAAACGTAATGCTGCGGCTCAGGCAGGACCGCGCCGTTCACGCGCGGACGATGTGTCGATGTCAGCCTGGATGGTGCGCTTATAAAGCGGGCGTGCCGCAGTCTCCTGCCGATTCTTATGGTTGCTGCTTTTTATCACTGCAGATTACCATAATTGCCCGCCAGTGCCTGCCCGCGCATTGATGTGCGGCCGGCAACTGAATGCTGCCGGCCGGTTCGCCTGTGCGCCGAATAGTTCAGATGCCGATGACGTTCGGGGCCGGATGACCGGCCTCCTTGCAGAGCGCAAGGTAGGTGTCGAGGATGAATCCGGCATCCCACACGCTTTCCACCTCACCGGCTTCGTTGAGATTCAGGTTCGCGCCACGGATCGCGAACCATGCCTCGGTCGCTTCCGTGTTGGTGGCGGGCGCATGCAGCGTGTGGATGGAGCCGGACGGTTCAAACAAGTAGGAGCCTGCAGTGTTGATTTCCGGGTATTCGAGATACTTCCATGATCCGGAGAAGGTCAGCGCGAACACTTCGCCGGTATGCTTGTGTCGCGGCAGCGTGAGCCCTGGCGCGAACCGGGCGCGTACCACCCACAAGCCGGCTTCGATATCCACCTGGAGGAGCTGTACTGCAAGCCCATCCATGAAGTTGACGAACGGAAGTTCTGTTTCACTGCGGTGAATGACATGCGGAAGGCCCGCGACTGTCGGTGGCATGGTTGTCATTGAAGTCTCCTGGTTAGGTTCAGCGGGCTCAAAATCGTTAAATCTCGTTGCCCGAAACATCGCGTGGCGCCAACCGCGCACTGACGTTGGCGCCACCGTCCATACAGCGCCCCTCGATCAGGGTTTTGCTTTCTGCTCC
>DHXL01000244.1:4286-5237 GCA_002415335.1 Oxalobacteraceae bacterium UBA5157 | reverse complement strand
CCTTTCATCACGATATCCTCCATGGCGGCGCGCGTCGCATCGGTTGAGTAGCGCAAGTCCGGTATCATGCCGCCGCTGACCGCGCCGACGCCGTGGCACATCGAACAGGTGGTGTGAAAAATCTTGCTGCCATGCGCGATCACCTCAGCGCTCGCCGTCACCGGCTGCGGCACCCGTGTATAGGTGATCTGCTTGACGGGCAGCGGCGGCAGCGCCGACTTGCCGTCGAGCTTGAATACCAGCAGGCGGCTGACGTTGCGCACGCCAGGCGCCAGCGTCGCCTCGCCGCCGATCAAGCCGGCCGCCCCGCCCCATCCGGCCATCACGGCAACGTACTGCTCGCCGCCGGCGGTGTAGGTCACCGGACCCGCCATCACGCCGGTCTGCGCGGCGAACTCCCAGAGCTTGCGGCCGGCGTCGGCGGAATAGGCAACGAAGCGCCCGTCAGCCGTGCCCTGGAACACCAGGTTGCCGGCGGTGGCCATGGTCCCGCCGTTCCAATGAAAGGCGTATGGTGCTTTCCATGCAGCCTTCTGCTTGACCGGATCCCATGCCACCAGCGCACCGCTCGCAACTTCGCGCGGGAAGGCGGTAAAGTTTTCCTCGCCGGCGCCGAGGTTCCATGCGCCGGGACGGAACTTGAAATCCTTCGCACTGTTGGAATACACAAACGGCAATTCCTGATACGGAATATAGACCAGACCGGTCTTCGGACTAAAGGACATCGGCTGCCAGTTATGCGCGCCGAACGGACCGGGCCACTGTACCGAGGGTTCCTTTTCGTAGCGCGCAGTCGGGTTTTCCACTGGCCGCCCGGTCTTGAGATCGACGCGCTCGGCCCAGGTTACCTTGCCGAATTTTTCAGCCGACAGAAGCTCTCCGGTGGCACGGTCGAGTACATAAAAGAAACCGTTCTTGGGCGCCTGCATCAGCACCTTGCGCGCCTTGCCG
>DHXL01000244.1:0-4178 GCA_002415335.1 Oxalobacteraceae bacterium UBA5157 | reverse complement strand
CCCGGTGTCGTCTGGTAATGCCAGACCATGTGTCCGGTGTCGGCGTTGACGGCGACGATCGACGACAGATACAGGTTGTCGCCACCGCCTGGGCTGCGGATCTGCCGATTCCATGGCGAGCCGTTTCCGGTGCCGACATACAGCAGATTCAGCTTGGGATCGTAGGCCATGGAATTCCAGGCCGTGCCGCCGCCGCCATACTTCCACCATTCACCGGTCCAGGTAGGGAGTGCCCTGGCCAGTTCGGGAGATTCCTGCGGCTTGGCCGGGTCGCCGGGGACAACGTAAAAACGCCAGGCCATCTTCCCGCTATCCGCGTCATAGGCCGAAAAATAACCCCGCACGCCGAGCTCAGCGCCGCCATTGCCGATGATGACCTTGCCATGGACCACACGCGGCGCACCCGTGATAGTGTAAGGCTGCACATTGTCGGTAGTCTGGGCCGACCATATCTGCTTGCCGGTCACCGAGTCGAGCGCAATCAGGCGGCCGTCGAGGGTGCCGACGAAGACCTTGCCTTTCCATACCGCGACGCCGCGATTGACCACGTCGCAGCAGGCATGCCGCCCCTTCGCCTTGGCCACGCCGGGATCGAATTCCCACAGCTTCTTGCCGCTGGCCGCATCAACCGCGAATACCCGGCTCCATGCGAGCGTCGAATACATCACGCCGTCGACCACGATCGGCGTGGCTTCCAGCCCGCGGTCGTTATCGAGATCGATCGACCAGGCGAGCCCGAGACGATTGACGTTGCCGTCATTGATTTTGGTGAGCGGACTGTAGCGTTGCTCCGCATAGGTGCGGCCGTGGCTGAGCCAGTTGGCGCCATCCGTCTGTGAAGCCGTGATCCGCCTCGCATCGACCCTGGCCGGCGGCTGCGCTGCACCGCAGTGCGGCGCGATAAGTATCGCCGCCGTCGTCAGTATGGCAAAAAATGCTTTTCTATTCATTGTCTCTCCCCTGTTTTATTTATATGGAAAAATCGTCGAACCGGTGTTTCCGCCGTCATGCCGGCACGCCCTACAAACGCGAAGCGGCGATCGCACTCTCATGCGACCGCACACCTGCATTCATCAATGCATCTTCTTAATAGGCGATACAGACCGACTTGATCTCGGTGTACGCGTCCAGTGCCGCCCGCCCATGCTCGCGGCCCACGCCCGAACTCTTGAAGCCGCCGAACGGCATGCCCGGATCGATCACGTTGTGCGTATTGACCCATACCGTGCCGGCATCGATGCGATCGATCAGCCTGTTGGCTGCACTCAGGTTGTTGGTCCAGATGCTCGCGCCGAGTCCATAGCGGCTGTTGTTGGCTTCCTTCAGCACCGCGTCGATATCGTCGAACGGCATGGCGACGACGACCGGCCCGAACACTTCCTCGCGTACCAGCGTCAGCGGCTTGCACGCGGTATTGGACACCACGGTCGGCCGGACGAAATAACCCGGCCGTTTCGGCATGACGCCGCCGGAGACAATTTCGGCGCCTTCCTGGCGACCGCTATCGATAAGGCCCATCACGCGCTCGCGCTGGCGCGCCGACACCAGCGGCCCCATCTGCGTGGCCGGGTCGAATCCCGAACCGAGCACGGTATTCTCGGCAATATTCGCGAGGCCGGCCACCACGCGGTCGAAATTTTTCTTGTGCACGTACAGGCGCGAACCGGCGGTGCAAACCTGTCCCTGATTCAGAAAAATCGCCGCGGCCGCGCCCTGGATGGCCAGCTCCGGATCGCAGTCTTCCAGTACCAGCACCGGGCTCTTGCCGCCCAGTTCCAGCGATACGCGGCGGATCGCCTGACCGCATTGCTGTCCGATCAGGCGGCCCACTTCAGTCGATCCGGTGAAGGTCACCTTGTCGACTTCGGGATGATTGACCAAAGCGGCACCGGCGGTCGGGCCATCGCCGGTGACGACGTTCAATACGCCCGGCGGGAAGCCGGCCTCCTGCGCCAGTTCTGCCAGGCGCAGCGCGGTCAGCGGCGTTTCTTCCGCCGGCTTCAGCACGATGGTGCAGCCGCACGCGAGTGCCGGCGCGATTTTCCAGATCGCCATCAATAGCGGAAAATTCCACGGCACGATGGCGCCGACCACCCCAACCGGCACGCGCCGCGTGCTGGCGTTGTACTTGACGCCGGGCGTGAAGCCGATCGAGAGGTCCAGCGTGCTGCCCTCGATCTTGGTGGCCCAACCTGCCATATAGCGCAACCACTGCACGCTGCAGGCGATATCGATCGCCTGCGACACGCCCAGCAACTTGCCGTTATTGAGTGTTTCGAGCTGTGCCAATTCGGCGCTGTTGGCCTCGACCAGGTCCGCCAGTTTCAGCAGCAGACGCTCGCGCTGCGCAGGCAGCATGTCGCGCCATGACGGCGCCTCGAACGCCACGCGTGCGGCGCGCACCGCCACATCGATATCGGCTGCACTCGCTTCCGGCACCTGTGCGATTTCGTCGCCGCTGGCCGGATCGAACACGGCAAAAGTCTTGCCGTTGATCGCACTGCACCATTCGCCGTTGATCAGCATTTTCGAGCGGATGGATTGGCGGATTTCTGCGAGGTTTGTCATGCGGTCTCTCCTGTGGATGTCATGTTTTATGGAACCCCCAACGTAACACCGCGCCCCGCCCTGTTGCTTGAAGTCCCGTGCATCCGGCTTGTCGAAACGTGCAAGTGCACCGCCAGGATACTTGCTGACAAGCAGCGCCGAGCACGACGATATATGATGGCTGACCGATAAAAATTCAGACTATCCCTCTCAAAAAAGGAAGAAAACATGATCTATCAAACGATCAAATACGAAGTGTCAGAAAATATCCTGACCATCACCTTGAACCGGCCGGACAAGCTGAACGCGTTCACCGGTCCGATGATGTTCGAGCTGATCGACGCCTTTGACCAGGCGGATGCCGATGACGAGGTGCGCGCGATCATCGTGACCGGCGCCGGCCGCGCTTATTGCGCCGGCGCCGATCTGTCGTCGGGCGCCAAGACTTTCGATTTTGCGGAGCGTGAGGATCGGCCCGACAAGCAAGGCACGCCGCTCAAGGCGAATGGCGAAATCGACTGGAGTCACGAGTCGGTACGCGACGGCGGCGGACGCGTGTCGCTGCGCATTTACGAATGCCTCAAACCCGTGATCTCGGCGGTGAATGGCGCGGCGGTCGGCGTCGGCGTCACCATGCAATTGCCGATGGACATACGCATCGCGTCAGAAGACGCGCGCTTCGGCTTCGTATTCAACCGGCGCGGCATCACGCCGGAGGCATGCTCAAGCTGGTTCCTGCCGCGCCTGGTCGGCATTAGCAAGGCGCTGGAATGGACCTACACCGGCAGAATATTTTCCGCGCAGGAAGCGCTGGCAGCGGGACTCGTACAACAAGTCTGCAAGCCGGAAGAATTGCTTCCGACCGCGCGTAAACTGGCGCGCGAAATCGTCGATAACAGCGCGCCTGTATCGGTCGCATTGACGCGCCAGATGCTATGGCGCATGCTCGGCGCCGAACACCCGATGGATGCGCACCGAGTGGACAGCCGCGCGATCTACTCGCGCGGCGCCTCGGCCGACGCGAAAGAAGGCGTGATGTCATTCCTGGAGAAGCGCCCGGCCGAATTCACCGGCAGGGTTTCGCAGGATATGCCTTCGTTCTTTCCATGGTGGGAGGAGAAGGAATACAAGTAGATTGATCGGGTTGGTGCGACGATATGAGCGAAATGGCTCGACTTGAAGTTGAATGTCCGCTCGATTGAGGCTTACGCCACAACCTGCCATGGAGGATTGAGGCGATTTTTTCCGGCATGGTAGAGGAAAATGACATTGCCTGAAGGGTCAATGAGCCGTGCCTCACGCCACAGCCAGGGTTCATCTCTTGGTTCTTGAATGAACTGCATCCCCTTGGCACGGAGAGTCTCAACCTGTTTGTCCAGGGCCGAGCACTCAAAGTAGAGCACTGTCTTTGACGGTTCGGCGAGAGCGCCAACTGCGTGAATCGAGAACGTGGCGCTGCCTTCCGTTGACTTGAAGCGAGCGTAGTGCGGAGCATCGACGATGAGATCGAAGCCCATCTTTCGATAGAACGCCACCGAGGCGGCGACATCGAGTGCTGGAAGCGTTACCTGATTCAGTTCCATGGGCCTAGGCTTTAGCGTAGAACTTACCGGCGCTGCGCGGCTTTATCG
>DHXL01000140.1:10774-13277 GCA_002415335.1 Oxalobacteraceae bacterium UBA5157 | reverse complement strand
GTGCTGTCGACGCTGCCCTCGGCCGGTGTCGGTGCCGTGCTGGCGCTGTTGATGTTCAAGATGGAGTTTTCGATCATCGCGTTGATCGGCGTCTTTCTGCTGCTCGGCATCGTCAAGAAAAATGCGATTCTGATCATCGACTTCGCGCTGGAAGCGGAGCGCTCGCGCGGCCTGTCGGCGGTGGACGCGGTGCGCGAAGCCTGTCTGCTGCGTTTTCGCCCGATTCTGATGACCACCTTGGCCGCGATCCTCGGGGCATTGCCGCTGGCGATCGGGTTCGGTGACGGCGCCGAGCTGCGGCGGCCGCTTGGCATCGCCATCATCGGCGGCCTGATCGTGAGCCAACTGCTGACATTGCTCACCACACCGGTGGTTTATATCTTGCTCGACAAGCTGCGCCGGCGCAGCCCGGCCGAACGTCAACTGAGCCGCACCGGCGACGTCCCCGCATCCGGCGTGCAGCCCACACCACCATGAGATCCGCTATGAAACGCTCGCCGCACTGCTCGCCATCCTCGCTCTTCAAGCCTCGTATTCTTGCGATCGCCGTCTGCGCGTTGATCGCGAACGGCTGCGCAGTCGGCCCGGACTATCAACGCCCGTCCGCCGCCACGCCCGCCGCCTACAAGGAAGCGCAGGACTGGGTGCCGGCGGCGCCCGCCGATGCGCTGGAACGCGGGCCGTGGTGGCGGCTGTTCGACGATCCGGTGCTCAATGCGCTTGCCGCGCGCGTCGACGTATCGAACCAGAACGTGGCGGCCGCGATCGCCGCCTATGCGCAGGCGCGCGCGCTGGTGCGCGAGCAACGCGCATCACTTTTCCCGGTGGTGACCTTGAATGCCGGCGCCGACCGATCCGGTGGCGGTGTCAGCAGTACGAGCAACGTCAGCGGCACCAGCGCCACCAGCGGTACGCGCAGCGGCAGCAATTACCAGGCCGGCATCGGCGGCAGTTGGGAACCGGACGTGTGGGGACGGCTGCGCCGTGGCGTAGAAGGCGCCAGCGCCGGCTCGCAGGCGAGCGCGGCCGATCTGGCCGCGGCCCGGCTCTCCGCGCAAGGCGAACTGGCGATCGACTATTTTTCCTTGCGCCAGACCGATGCCCAGCGAGCGCTGCTCGCGGCCACCATCGCCGGCTACCAGCGCACCTTGCAGATCACGCAGAATCGCTACGCGGCAGGCATTGCCGCAAAAACCGACGTGCTGCAGGCACAGACGCAACTAGCGAATGCGCAAGCCGATGAACTGGGGCTGACCCGGCAACGGGCCCAGCTTGAACATGCGCTTGCGGTACTGGTCGGCGACGCGCCGGCCAACTTCAGCCTGACGTCCGCGCCATGGAAGGCGACGGTGCCGGCAATCCCGCCTGGCGTGCCGTCCACGCTACTGCAACGCCGGCCCGATATCGCGGCCGCGGAACGCCGGGTGGCGGCAGCGAACGAGCAAATCGGGATTGCGAAGGCGGGTTTTTACCCGAACCTGACCTTGAATGCTTCGGCAGGATCAAGCGCAAGCCGCGTGGCCGAGCTTTTCAGTGCGTCCAACAGCTTCTGGTCGCTCGGCTTGTCGGCGGCGCAAGCCCTGTTCGATGCGGGCGCGACACGTGCGAAGGTAAGCGGCGCGCAGGCGGCGCATGACGCCGCGGTGGCGCGCTACCGGCAAGCAGTGCTCGCGGCGTTTCAGGACGTCGAAGACCAACTGGCGGCAACCCGCGTGCTGGCACAACAGCAAGAACTTCGGCAGCAAGCATCGCGCGCCGCGGATGAGGCGGAAGCGCAGATGTTGAACCGTTACCGCGCAGGCCAGGTGATCTATACCGAAGTCGTCACCGCGCAAGCGGCGGCGTTGAGCGCGCGACGTGCCCTGGTTCAATCGCAAGCCGATCGGCAAACCACCGCCGTGGCGCTCATCCAGTCACTTGGAGGCGGTTGGCAGGACATTGTTGCGCCGCAGTGAATCGACATCGATCGGCATCCCGCAACGGAGGTTACCCTGCGCGGCGGCGAACGCGGGAGCGCATGAAAAAAAACCGACTGCGGGCGTAAAATGCACTGTAAGGAAATCGGATATTGCCGCGACCAAAGGAGCATTGGAGCATGCGTCTCCATCGCGGTCCTGCCCTTCAAGGAGTCATCATGAATCGTCGCCTCGTATTAAGAAGCCTGTCCAGCCTGTTCGCGGCCGGGTCGTTGCTGCCGCTGTCCCGCTCGGCGTTTGCGCTCACGCTATTGAAGAAATCGAAGGCGGACTGGAAGGCACTGCTGCCCGCCGCCAGTTACGCGGTTCTGTTTGAAGAAGCCACCGAACGTTCGTTCACCAGTCCGTTAAATGACGAGAAGCATGCCGGCACGTTCGTTTGCGCGGCGTGCTACCTGCCCCTGTTCAAGAGCACGCAGAAATTCGATAGCGGCACCGGCTGGCCGAGTTTTTTCGACGTGCTGCCGGACGCCGTCGGCCGGAGCCGCGATTTCAAGATGGTCTTGCCACGCACCGAATACCACTGC
>DHXL01000140.1:0-10592 GCA_002415335.1 Oxalobacteraceae bacterium UBA5157 | reverse complement strand
CGAATACCACATTGCCGGAGCTGAGAACATGAAGAAAATGATGCGCAATATCCTGCTGCTGGCCGCCGTACTGATCGGCAACGGCGCGTACGCTCAGCCGCAAACGGCCAGCGCGATTTTTGCCGGCGGCTGTTTCTGGTGCATGGAAGCTGATTTCGAAAAACTGCCCGGCGTGCTCGGCGCCGAATCCGGCTACACCGGCGGGCATACCGCCAACCCGACCTATGAGCAAGTCAGCGCCGGCGGCACCGGCCATGCCGAGTCGGTGCGCGTAACCTATGATCCGGCCAAGATCGGCTATGCGCAATTGCTCGACTACTTCTGGCACCACATCGATCCAACGGTCAAGGACCGCCAGTTTTGCGATACCGGCAATCAATATCGCACTGCAATTTTTTACGGCAACGAGGCGCAGCGCGCGGCAGCGGAAGCCAGCAAGGCGGCGCTGCTGAAAAGCGGGCAATTCAAACAGATCTACACTGAAATCGTGCCGGCCACACAGTTCTACCCTGCGGAACAATATCATCAGGATTACTATAAAAAGAATCCGGTGCGCTACCATTTTTACCGCACCACCTGCGGGCGCGACACACGTGTGGCCGAGGTCTGGGGCGGCAAACACTGAGGCGGGCCGCCACCGCACTGCAACATTTTCCTTCCGAATGCGCCGTCGCGACTTGGTGCACCGCAGATTCCTTTGCGTACGCTGAAGCGGTACTATTGCCGCGGGGATATCCCGTAGCGGCACAGACCGAGAGAAAATGGAATCGACAGCAGACCCGGCGCGAGCCGGCGGACGCGCGGCAAATATCCTGACGATCCAGGCCGGCAAACGCGCGTTCCTGAAGCAGAACGTCGCGCTGCTGGCGTTCTGGCCGATCCTCTGTTTCATCGTCGGCGCGCTGCTCTGGCTCACGATCCAGTCGCAATTGCAGACGGACCGCAACGCGCTCTGCAAGGACGCGCTCAACGACGCCGCCGCGCTATCGCGCGCCTACGCGCGCGATCTCACACGCAGCATCGAACAAGTGGACCAGGCTACTTTGCTGATCCAGTACCGATGGCAGCAGTCGCATCGCGCAATGCCCCTGGAGCAACTGCTGCAGGATGGCCTCTTCACCGGATCGCGCTTCGCCGTGGTCACCATCATCGACCGCAACGGGGTGCCGCTCAGCGGAACCTCGGCGTCGGCCAGCCCGGCTGCGCTAACCGGTCTCGACTACTTCCAGTTTCACCGCAACGAAACCTCGCATCGGCTGCACATCGGAGAACCGCCGGCCGGCCGCGTCTTCGGCAAGGCGGTGGTCCAATTCTCCCGCCGGCTTGAGATGCCGGACGGCAGCTTCGACGGCGTCGTGCTGATCGCAGTGCAACCTGAGTATTTCGCCTCGTTCTATGACGCTGCCAGTCTCGGCCGAACCGGTTTGCTGGCGTTCGCCGGCTCGGACGGCGAATTACGCATGGCGCGCATCGGCGCCGGCGGCAACAGCATGGCGGCGCCGGCATTACGCGCGCTGCCCGCGCTCGACGGCGGCCCGATGCTGCGCGACGCGAATTGGTTCGGCGACCATCAGCCGCGCTTCGTGGCGAGCCAGAAACTGCCCGGCTATCCGTTAGTGGCGATCGTCGGCCTGTCCGAGCAGGAGCGTCTCGCGCCCTACCGTGACAGCAAAGAACTGTATCGCAATCTGAGCCTGACCGGCGCCGCGCTTCTGTTCGCCTTTGCCTGCCTGGCGACGCTGCTGTCGGCGCGTCTCGCCTGGCGCAGGCACGAGGAACAGGAAGTGCAGGAAGCATATCGGGTCGCGTCGGAGGGTGGCCACGATGGCTTTTACATGCTGCGTACCGTGTGCGACAAAAGCGGCGCCGTGGTCGATTTCGAAGTCGCGGATTGCAATGCGCGCGGTGCGGCGTTCAGCGGCGAATCGGCCGAGGATTTCGTCGGCAAGCGCCTGTCGGAGCTCTACCCGAAGCCGTACTTCTATGCGGTGCTCGACACGTTCCGCGCTGCGCTGGAATCCGGGTTCTACGAAGACGACTTGAAGATTCCGTCGGAAAGCCCGGTAAAGCTCGAATGGGTGCACAGGAGACTCGTGCGCTCCGGCGCCGGCCTGGCGATGACGATGCGCGACATCACCGAAAGCAAGGCGCATGAGCGCGAACTCTCGCGCATGGCGAATGAGGATGCCTTGACGGCGCTGCCTAACCGCAACTGGCTGATGCATTTACTGCCGGCAGAGCTGGTCCGCATCAGAAATAAAGGCGGCATGCTGGCCTTGCTCTTTGTCGATCTCGACAACTTCAAGGATGTCAACGATTCGCTCGGCCATTCGACCGGCGACGCGCTGTTGCAACAAGCGGCGCGGCGGCTGCAAGCCGTCCTGCGGCCGAGCGATAGCGTGGTCCGGCTGGGCGGTGACGAATTCACCGTGATCATCGAGCCGATCGACAACGAGAACGACGCGGCCGTGGCGGCCGAGCGTATCGCGGCGGCGCTCGACCGGCCGTTTGATCTTGCGCACGGCAGGAATTTGGTCGCTGCCTCGATCGGGATCAGCCTGTTCCCGCGCGATGGCGAAGACACCGAAACGCTGCTCAAGAATTCCGATCTCGCCATGTACCACGCCAAGGCTGCCGGCAAGGGCCAGTATCGATTTTACGAAGCCAGCATGTCGCAGCGCCTGAGGCACCGCCTCGACAACGAGCGCGCGTTGCAGCAGGCGATCGAGAAAAATGAGTTCGTGCTGTTCTACCAGCCGCGCGTCGACACCTGCAGCGGTCAGCTGCGCGGACTGGAAGCGCTGGTGCGCTGGCAGCACCCGCAACGCGGCCTGGTGATGCCGTCCGAATTCATCGGGCTGGCGGAAGAAACCGGATTGATCCTCAAGCTCGGCGAGCTGGTACTGCATCAGGCGTGCGCGCAGATTGCGCACTGGCGCTCGCTGAACTTGCCGCTGGTCCCGGTCTCGATCAACGTGTCGCCGCGCCAGTTCAGCAACGGCGACATTCATCAGTTATTCGCGGCCAGCCTGACCCATTATCGGCTGGCGCCGGAACTGGTCGAGATCGAGATCACCGAGTCATCGATGATGGGAGAGGAGGCGGAGCTTGCGGCGGAACTGTCCGCCATCAGGAAATTCGGCATCAAGCTGCTGGTCGATGATTTCGGCACCGGCTATTCATCGCTGTCGCAACTGCAACGCCTCGACATGGACGTACTCAAGGTGGACCGCGCGTTCACCTCGGCGCTCGGCCAGACCAACGAAGCGGAGGTATTCTTCCGCGCGATGGTCTCGATGGCGCATGCGTTAAGCATGAGCGTCGTCGCCGAAGGTGTGGAAACCATCGAACAATTGCGCATCCTGCAAGCGCTGCGCTGCGACGAAGTGCAAGGGTATTACATCGCCCGGCCGATGCCGGCCGAAGAGGCCGCTGCAATGCTTGTGCAAGGTATGCTGCTGCCGAGCAATGCCATTGCCATACGGGCCTGAAAGCCTTACCTTAGCGGATGTCCGCATCCGCCTGATAGATTACCCATGACCATCTCGAACAAACCCGTTTTTTACCACGCTGCGCTTTCTGCATGCGCATTGGTGCTGGCGATCGGGACCGCCGGCTGCGTGATGCAGAGCGCGGCGCCGGCCGACACACCCGTCCTCATCCCAGGCCAGGGCGTCACGATCTTTGCGGCCGGCGATATCGCCGACTGCCAGAACATCAGCCCGGCCGATAGCGGTGCCGCAAGAACGGCGGCACTGATTGATGCCGGTCTTGGCCAGGACCGGGACGCCGCGGTGCTGACCCTCGGTGACAACGCGTATCCGATCGGTGCGCCACTGGAATTCAGCGACTGTTACGCGCCGACCTGGGGCCGCTTCAAGACGCGTACCTATCCGGCACCCGGCAATCACGACTACTACACCGCCGGCACGACCGGCTATTTCGGTTATTTCGGCGCTGCCGCAGGGCCGGCCGAACGTGGTTATTTCAGCTTCGATCTCGGCCGGTGGCACCTGCTTTCTCTCAACAGCAACCTCAAAACAGATCAGCATCAAGCGCAATTGGCCTGGCTCAAAGCCGACCTCGCACAGCACAGGACGCGATGCGCGCTCGCCTACTGGCACCACCCGCTCTACAGCTCCGGCGGCCACGGTGATAACCAGCATATGCGCGACGTGTGGCAGGTGCTGCAAGGCGCCGGCGTCGATGTGGTGCTGGCCGGCCACGATCACGACTATGAGCGGTTCGCGCCGCAAGACAGCCACGGGAAGCGCGATGACGCGCATGGGATTCGCGAATTCGTGGTCGGGACCGGCGGTGCCGCACTGGACCATTTCGCGCAGATTCGGCCGAATCGCGAAAGCGCCGCGGACACGACGCACGGCATACTCAAGATGGTGTTGAAACCGTCCGGCTATGAGTGGCAATTCCTGCCCGCTGCCGGCGGCCGCTACACGGATCGCGGAGCGGCATCTTGTCATTGATCGGTGGCGGCTGCGCTGCTCACGGTCAACCGGCTGCATCGTGAATTTTCACTATACTGAATTCATGCGAGCGTAATGATCGGGCGTCCCGGGCGCCCTCCCCCATCACCAGTATCAGGATTGGAGCCACGTCATGCATATTGAAGAATCGATCAAACTGGACTTCAAGGATGTGCTGATCCGCCCCAAACGCTCGACGCTCACGTCGCGCTCCGAGGTCGACATCCACCGCGAATTCATCTTCCACAATTCCGGCCAAAAATACCACGGCATTCCGATCATCGCCGCCAACATGGACAGCACCGGCACCATCGAGATGGCGCATAGCCTGGGCAGCCGCAGCTTGTCGGTCGCGCTGCACAAACACTATTCCGAAGATGAGCTGGTCGCATTCTTTCAGGCGCTGCCGACCAGCGGATTGAGCGCATCCACCGCGTTCTATTCGATGGGCATCAGCCGCGCCGATTATGACAAGTTCACGGCCGTGATGAACCGCGCCGGCGGTACGATCGAATACGCCTGCATCGACGTCGCCAACGGCTACACCGAAGGCTTCATCAACTTCGTCAAGAGAGTGCGCGGCGCCTATCCGCAGCTGACCATCATGGCCGGCAACGTCGTGACCGGCGACATCACGGAGGAATTGATCCTGGCCGGCGCCGACATCGTCAAAGTCGGCATCGGGCCCGGTTCGGTCTGCACTACGCGCAAGATGACCGGTGTCGGCTATCCGCAGTTATCGGCCGTCATCGAATGCGCCGATGCGGCGCACGGTCTGGGCGGACAGATATGTGCCGACGGCGGCTGCTCGGTGCCGGGCGACCTGGCAAAGGCCTACGGCGGCGGCGCCGACTTCATCATGCTGGGCGGCATGCTCGCCGGACATGACGAATGCGCGGGCGAGCTGGTCGAACGCGACGGCAAACAATTCAAGCGCTTCTACGGCATGAGCAGCCGCGCCGCGATGGAAAAACATGCGGGCGGCGTCGCCGGTTATCGCGCTACCGAAGGCAAGGAAGTGCTGGTCGATTACCGCGGGCCGGTGGCCAATACGCTGCAGGATATTCTCGGCGGCGTGCGCTCGGCCTGCACCTATGTCGGCGCGCACAAGCTGAAGGAATTGACCAAGCGCACGACCTTCATCCGCGTCACGCAGCAGCTCAATGAAGTGTTTGGCCGCTCTTGAGCATGGCGGCAGATTCAACGAGGCCGACCGAGCAACACACCGGCAGCATTAAATCGGCGCGGCTGTTTTATGCGCTGTGGCCGGACGACGCGACGCGTGCCGCGCTCGTGCGCTGGCAAGATCACGTGCAGGGACGAAAAATCGCGCGCGAGAACCTGCACATCACGCTTGCATTCCTGGGGCAGCAGCCGATCACGCTGATCCCGACGCTGCAAGAAATCCTGATGGGCCTGCCGCCGCCGGATATGACGCTGGTGCTGGATCGCCTTGGATATTTTCCCCGCAACCGCATCGCGTGGGCGGGCATGCATGCGGTACCGGACGCACTAATCACACTGCAGAAGACGCTAATGCAGGCGCTCAAGCGGCATGGCGTAGCGTTCGATGATCGATCAAAATTCCAGGCGCATGTGACGCTGGCGCGCGACGCGCTGGCGCCGGGTGATGCTGCGGTGGAAGCGATTCATTGGCGGGTTGGCGAACTCGTGCTGGCGCAGTCGACGACAGATGGGAATGGGGCGTCCTATCGGATGTTGGCGACGCAGGAATCCAACAAGGATGCATAATTCATTACTTGATATGACTGTATGTGTCAGGGCGCGAATGCACTAGATCGGCACGACGTTTCCACCGTGTGACATCGTGCGACGGTCCGCTATGCAGCGGTAGCTGCCATTGGCATCTGTGCTGCTTCTGGCAGCAATCGGCCATAAAGAGTCACTCACGTCCGTCCGCTTTACGGCAGGCAATTGGGTGACATGGAACTCGGCTGTGTGCCATTTGCTGACTGTCGAGGTGTTGAATACCGGCAAGAAAGCGGACGCTCGTAACCAGCAACCACGTGCCATTAGCCGAAGTTCGCGGTTTGGGCAGTGCGATAAAATCGGGAGCTACCCGTATTGGAATGGGATATGGTTTTAACCTATCTTTGGTCGCGCGATGGCCTTGCATAGCCATTGCACTTGGCAATCAACAAACGATTGCCAGGTGGCTGGTTAAATCGGCCTCCCACAAGAAGCTGCTCACAACTCCTGCTGTGGGAGGCCGATTCATCGGGCGATTGTTCTGCACAAAAAAAACCGCCCGAACAAGTCGGGCGGTTTTTTTGCATCATTTCAAACTGCAACTTAATGGATCTTGCGGATTAGGTTGTTAATTACATCTGACACATACAGGCTGCTGCCGTCGGTGGTGATGCCGATAGGATTGTTGAACGATGCAGTCCCGGCCGCGCCGTTCGCGGCACCTGACGGGGCCCACACATTCGCTGCGCCCGTGATGCTGGTCACCGCCGCGTTGGCGTTGGTCATCGCGCTCAGGCTACCGATGCCTGGCGCGATCATGCGGATTTTGTTGTTACTATAGTCCGCCACATACAGGTAGCTACCGTCGGTGGTGATGTCGTAAGGAAAGTGGAACGATGCCGTCGCGCCTGTACCGTCTGCCGCACCTACCGTGACCGACACACCCGCTGCGCCCGTCAGGCTGCTCACCTCACCGGTGGCGATAACGACCTTGCGGATTTTGTTGTTGTACGTATCCACCACATACAGGCTGGTGCCGTCCGTGGTGATGCCGGCAGGATTGTTGAACGATGCCGTCGCGCCTGCACCGTCTGCCGCTCCTGCCGTGGCCGCCACACCCGAAGCGCCCGTGATGCTGGTCACCACTGCGTTGGCGCTGGTCATCGCGCTCAGGCTGCCGCTGCTTGGTGCGATCATGCGGATTTTGTTGTTCCCGTTGTCCACCACATACAGGGCATTGCCGTCGGTAGTGATACCCCAGGGACAGTTAAACAATGCCACCGTGCCGGTGCCGTCAGCGGACCCGGAAACAGTCGATCCCGCTAGCGTGGACACCATCCCGGTGGCGATCTCGATCTTGCGGATGTCGTTGGTGGTACCACAGTTATCCACCACATACAGGTTGGTGCCGTCCGTGGTGATGCCGGCAGGATCGTTGAATGAGGCTACTCCGGACGCGCCGTCAGTAGAACCAAGGGCACCCGATCCCGCCAGGGTGCTGACCACGGACGTGGCACTCAGGTTAAGTGCCGTACCCTGCATCGCCCCACCCAGCTGGCTCGCGCAGGCAATGGCGACGTTGACCACGGTGGCGGTCGCGCTACCGCTGCCGCTAACGACAGAGCAGAGCTGGCCTGCAGGCTGGGTCAGGATAGTGACGCTGTAGGGATTGCCGTAGGCTACGGCGGTGGCGAAGTTGAACGCGCCGTTGACCGCCACCGTGAGGTTGTCGCCATTATTGTCTTGCAACACCAGGCTGCCGTTGAGTTTGCTGACGGTGCCGCCGATGGTGTAGCTGTTGTTGACACAGGTGATCGCGACGTTGGTCACGGCAGCAGTTCCCATGGTGCCGGTATTGCTGGCAAGTGAGCAGCTCTGGCCTACTGGCTGGGTCAACACGGTCACGCTGTAAGGGCTGCCGAAGGCGACCTTGCTGGCAAAGGTGATGGCGCCGTTGGCGTTAACACTCAGGTTGTCGCCGTTATTGTCTTGCAGCACCACGGAGCCGGTCAGACCATTCACATTGCCGCCCACGCTGTAGGCATCCGTGGAACAGACCACCACCACGTTGGTGACATTACCCCCGGACACCGTGCCCGCACCCGTGCTCACCGAGCAGGTTTGTCCGGGGGGCTGAGTCAAGACAGTGACGCTGTAGGGATTGCCGTAGGATACGGCGGTGGCGAAGTTGAACGCGCCGTTAACCGCAACGGTGAGATTGTCGCCATTGTTGTTTTGCAACACCAGGCTGCCGTTGAGTTTGCTGACAGTGCCGCCTACGGTGTAGGTGTTGGTGACACAGGTGATCGCGACGTTGGTCACGGCAGTGGTTCCCATGGTGCCGGTATTGCTGGCAAGTGAGCAACTCTGGCCTACTGGCTGGGTCAACACGGTCACGCTGTAAGGGCTGCCGAAGGCGACCTTGGTGGCAAAGGTGATGGCGCCGTTGGCGTTAACGCTCAGATTGTCGCCGTTATTGTCTTGCAGTACCACGGAGCCGATCAGACCATTCACATTGCCGCCCACGCTGTAGGCATTCGTGGAACAGACCACCGCCACGTTGGTGACATTACCCCCGGACACCGTGCCCGCCCCCGTGCTTACCGAGCAGGTTTGTCCGGGGGCTGAGTCAGCACGGTGACATTGTAGGTATTGCCGTTGAGGATTTTAGTGGCGAACGTAAAATTGCCATTGGCTGTCAGGTTCAGAGTGTCGCCGCCGTTGTCTTGCAACACCACGGTGCCGATCAAGCCGGACACTGCGCCACCCGCACTGTAGCCGGTCGTGGTGACGGCGACAGGCGCTGACGCTCCGATGCCGCTGCCGCACGCGGCAAGCAGCAGCAATGCCAGTGGCATCGCGCTGCGCATGATTCTGTTGAGCGTTTTCATTAAAGGTCTTCTCTATATTTTTTTCGGTTTAGGCGAAAGCCCGCCAAGGAAAATCTAAAAATTAGCGCTGCAGTATTAGCGGTGCCGGAACCTGGAACTGCCGCCACCGCAGCCCAAAAGGATCAGAACCGCTGCGCCGACGCAGATCGTCAGTCGTTGTAACGCAAATTGTTGAAGCAGGAAACCTCCGGTTATTGTTGGGTTTATATTCCCTGACTTCCGGCTATCTTCGTGCGAAGCAGAAAAGCTTAGCGGATCGTACCATGGGAGCAATAATAAGCAACTCCCATGAACATGGGAGCCGAGTGCGTTCAAGCCGGCTATTTGATCTTGCACTCGCGCGCCAGGAGCGCAACATTAAATGGGTAAGAGATGTTGATGCTACATAGCGCAATCGAACCCGTGGTTTACCGTCCATTCGCGCATTGTTGGAAAAATATTTTATAGAGCGAGGGACTCAATCGATCACTGTCGCACTGGTAAACATTTAAGTTGCTAATGTTGTCTTATGCAAATCAATGGTTTTTGAATGCGAATGAATGGATTATTTGATGCGAATGTGCAATGCGGCCGCACGAGCCGATGTTCGGTTTCGGGGGCCGCATGTGTCGCCTTAGGGTCGAGTCCGGCCCGCCTAGTCTTGGCAAACCAGCCGCTCGCTGAGCAATTTCCGTCAACGGCAGGTCTACCCCTCCAAGCGGCCGTTCACTCCGACGTAGGCAAAGAACATATTTTGCATAGAGCTGGTTGACGTTCCATCGAAGCCGAATGACCGCAACCAGTCTCAAGCAGACGACGAGTCGTCAATGGGCTGCCTTAACTATGATCACCGATTATTCATCGCCAGCCAGCTTCCGCAACACCAGCCCCGCCGCCACCAACCCAAACGCCGCCGTCACCACCATCGCCGACCCATACCCCGCACAATTCAAGCCGGTAATACCGGGCGAAACTTCCTCATCCAACTCACACGCCGCGCCGGTTTCCGGCACCCGAAGCGGCTCCGTAGAAAACACCGCATCGACCCCAAACTTGTTTTTCGTCCCGCGCGGGAAGCCGTGCAGCGCGCGCAAACGCTTGCGTACTTTCGCCAGCAGCGGCTCCTGTTCCGTGCGGCATAGATCGCGCACTTCAATCTTGGTCGGATCGATCTGCCCGCCGGCGCCGCCGATCGTGATCAGCTTGATGCCGTGCTGTCGGCAGTACACGATCAACGCGGTCTTGGCGCGCACGTTGTCGATCGCGTCGATGACGTAGTCGTAATTGCCCGGGCCGATCATCTCGTCAAGGTTATCCGGCGTGACGAAATCCTCGATCTCGGTGACGCGGCAAAACGGGTTGATTTGTGCAATGCGCTCCGCCAGCGCGGTCACCTTGGCTTTACCAAGCGTGTCGGTCAATGCGTGGATCTGGCGGTTGATGTTGGATTCGGCCAGATTGTCGAGATCGATCATCGTGATGTTGCCGATTGCACTACGCGCCAAGGCCTCGACGATCCAGGAGCCGA
>DHXL01000020.1:578-2568 GCA_002415335.1 Oxalobacteraceae bacterium UBA5157 | reverse complement strand
GGAACGTAGCGCTTGCCCATCGTCTCACCGCCCTGGCGCTGCATCACCAGATCCGTCATGATCCGATTCGATTCATAAGGGTAGATGTAGTCGGAACCGACCAAGTAGACGCGTGCACCGAACGCCGACATCATGAAATCGGCGAGCTGGACGCTGTTCTGGTTGGGCGCAGCACCGGTGTAGATCAGGTTGTTCGAGAATTCGAAGCCTTCATAAAGGGTTGCGTAGAACAGAATGCGATTCCAGCGCTCTACGACCGGAATGACTGCCTTTCGTGTGCTCGACATATAGCAGCCGAAAATCACTTTGACATTGTCGATCGAGACGAGATGCTCGGCCAAGGCGCGGTAGCGCGCTGGATCAGATTGCGGATCGTAACGCACCGGGACTATCTCACGGCCGTTGATGCCGCCGGACTGATTGATCTCCTCGATCGCAAAGATCGTCCCGAGTAGCTGGGACGATTCGATGGCGGAGGTCACCCCAGTTTCAGAATAAAGGATTCCGACCTTGATCGGTTCAGTTTGTGACATTTTGGAACACCTTCGCAGTCAATTTTTGAAATTGCCGTCAAACCATGATAATCATGCTAACTCATACCGCCGGCTTGGAGCAATCCGGTTCACCGCGCGGAGACTTTCGCGAGCGCACGCGCCACCTGAAGCGGCAGTGCAACCGCGTCGTCGACAACCAGGTAATTCCAGGCGCCGAAGATTGCGCGCACATAGGCGTCTGCGCGCGTGTCCAGCGTAAGGCAAAAGGTATCGATACCTCGCGCGGCCAGCACGCCGACGACGTTTCGTGCGTCTTCGATCAGGTAGCGCCTGTCGTATACGTCGATGTCGGACGGCTCGCCGTCCGTGACCAAAAGTATAATTTTCTTCTCTGCGCGTTCATTCGCGAGGCAGGTGCCGGCATGGCGCAGGGCAGCGCCCATCCGTGTCGACAGAGCACCGCGTTGCTGCGCCAGCCGCTGCCGCTGGCGATCGCCAAATGGCTCATCGAAATCTTTGATTCGCGCATACCGCACATCGCTGCGGCCGTTCGATGCGAACCCGTGGAGGGCGATTCGATCGTGGGCTCGGTCGATGGACTCGGCGACGATCGCAGCAGCGCGTTTTTCGACATCGAGCACGGTTGTGTAGGTCCCGCCGATACGGTCGTTGGTTGATTCCGACAGGTCGAGCAGCAGCAGGATCGCGTGGCTGCGCCGGCGCCGCCCTGGCCGCTGAAAAATACGCGGGTCGGGTGCGATTCGTCCGCGCTGACTGATGCGGCATTCGATGGCCGCGTTCAGATCAAGTTCATCGCCTTCGTGCTGTCGGCGCAAGCGCATCGAACGGTCGAGCAGGCGCGCAGTCGTGTCAAGCGCTGTGCTGCGCGCCGTCGGCCGCTGACGCGCAGCATCGGACGCAGTGGTGCCTGAGTCAGCTAAGGGAGCATCAATTACCGTTACCCACTCGTCACGCTCGACTTCTGCGCGGTAGTCCCACTCGGGATAATACCAGCGACGCACCGTGTCCGGCGGTATCACCGAGACGTGCATGGCAATGCCGACTTCGGCGTCGTCCGGCTCGACTTGCACTGACTCGCGCGCCAGCATCTCCTCGGGTCGCGTACGCTCCTCTTCTTTCCCGAAATCCCACAGCAGCGTGTTGTCGTCGCGGTAAGCCGGTTCGACCCGGTATTGCTGCGGGTTAAAGCGGGCCCGCATCTGACCGAGGTCGTTGGCGAGGATGCTGCCAACCTCGACGAAGGCCGCAGCATCATCGAGTCGGTCGGCGCATGCCTCGAACAATTCGCGGCCTTTGTTGACCCAATGGTTGGGGTCGACGTACTTCGGATCATGCAGCGCGCGTGCCAGGCGTGCTGTAAGCGATGCAACTCCAAGGTCGCCCGCCGCACCCGAGGCGACATGGAAAGGTCCCCACAGGGTATGGATGCCGGGATATTTACGCGCCATCAGGCGCTCGACGCGGGCGTCCTCGAC
>DHXL01000020.1:0-424 GCA_002415335.1 Oxalobacteraceae bacterium UBA5157 | reverse complement strand
GAGTAGCGCAGATGGGCAAGCGCGTGGGCGGCGGCAGCGCGGTAAATATCGCCGTTTCCGGCGCCCTCTACGGCAAGGTAATGCTCGGGAAACAACAGCACTCCGTCGCTGATCGCCAGGCGTGCCGGCAGCGCGTTGAGATCATCTTGCTGCCGCGCTTTCAGCTCCACGTCGGACAGACCGAATCCAGCGAGATAATATTGCAGCGCAATGCGCGCCGCGCCGAAGGCGGAGCCGTTCGCCTCGGCGTGCATGCTTTGTGCCGCAGCCGGGTCATCGAGACGAAAATAGCGGGCCAGCCGTGCCGGGTGATCCGGGTAGAGGCGCATCCCCGTCAAGATCCAGCGTCGCAAACCGGCTACGTCAAGGGTTGCGAGCAAATATTCAAGGTGCGTGATTAAGTCGCTTGCCAGCCCCGGCGCGG
>DHXL01000261.1:594-14155 GCA_002415335.1 Oxalobacteraceae bacterium UBA5157 | reverse complement strand
GGGATGGCAGACATTAGTGATTCGGAAATGCAGGCTGCAGTGATGTACATGCTCACTGAAAGCATTGGACCGAAGAAGAAATAACACCCTGAAAAATCAACCATGTATTTCAGAGTCGGTATTTCTGGGAACGTGAACGACGCATCCGGTTTGGGGTGAAGTTGCGCAAATAAAGTTCAAACAATTTGGGCCAATTCTCCGTCTTTGGCCTCCTGGGTTAGCGCAGTGGTCTTCCGGTAATGTGCTTCTAGCAGTGTCACCGCATCTTCTTCACGGCCATCAATGCAGGCCTTGAATATCGCAATATGCTCGGTCTCATCGCGTCTGGCATAGTTCCGCGACGCGGCCACCTGCCGAAAGCGGTAGGCTTCATCAGTCAGCGACGCACAAAACTGCCGCAACCAACGGGAGGCGCAGTTCGCGAGCAATGCCTGATGAAACTGCGAGTGCAGCTCCTCCCATGCCGGGTTCAGGACATATTTGTCGGCAGCAAGCGAACGCGGCTCCTTCGATAGGCGATGCACCAGCAATACCAGATTGTCCTCCCACGCGGAAGTTCGACGATTGATCGAATCGCGCAGCGCCAAGCCCTCGACCTGACAGCGGGTCTGCAAGAGTATCGGTAGTTCCGCCCAGTCAAGGCTGGCCACGCGAAAGCCCCTCTGGTCGATGCGCTCCACCAAGCCCTCCGAAGAAAGCCGACTGAGGGCCTCGCGAACAGGACTGGCCCCCATGCCGAAGCGGGTGCCCAGTGCCTTCACAGCCAATTTGTCACCTGGCGTTAACTCACCATGCAGCAACTCCTGCCGCAACAGGTTATAGATAACTGAGGAACGAGACAGACCGTCTACCACATTACCAGACGAGGTCGACACTAAGCTTAATGCAGGTTTTCTGGCCATGTTATTTTTAATCGATTTTCGGATTCTAGCGGGATCATCAAAAAAGAAACCGCTCCGACATTAACCAACTCAACTGGGATGGATTCCTCGGATTAGCGGTTACTAAAATTGGTGACACTTTTATTTTGTTCTACGGGTGGAGAAAAGAGCTGGGGCCGCATTAGTGACCCCTTGAAGTTACTTTGAGCGGCTCACAATTATGAACGCCCCGGCTCTACCGGGGATGGCGACTTCAGACGACCTTTACCAGAATGGAACCGATTCCTTCACAGAAGCCATCCATGACATCCCCACGCTTGACAGCGCCTACCCCGGCAGGCGTCCCCGTCATAATCAAATCGCCAGCTTTCAACTCGAATATGGTCGACAGATGGGCAATAATCTCGGGCACATTCCAGATCAGCTGGTCGAGGTCGCCTTGCTGCTTGACTTCGCCGTTGACCTTCAGCCAGATGGCGCCCTTGGCCAAGTGGCCCACCTTGTCCACCGTGACGATGTCGGTCATCGGCGCGGAATGCTCGAAGGCCTTGCCGATCTCCCAGGGTCGGCCCGTTTTCTTGGCTTCATTTTGCAGATCGCGTCGCGTCATGTCCAGACCCAGGGCGTAGCCGTAGACGTGGTCGAGCGCCTTGTCGACCGAGATGTCGGAGCCACCCATGCCGAGGGCAACGACCATTTCCACTTCATGGTGGACATTGCTTGTCATCGACGGGTACGGGAAATCGCCGTTGTCCAGAACCAGATTGTCGGGGTTCTTTTGGAAGAAAAATGGCAATTCGCGGTCAGGGTCATGGCCCATCTCGCGGGTGTGTTCTGCATAGTTTCTGCCGACACAGTAAACCCTGCGAACCGGGAAACGGGCGAGAGATCCCCGAACAGCCACTGAAACAACAGGCGCAGGTGCGACTACGAATTCGGTTTGTGAAATGCTCATTTTAGGTTTTCCTTTTCAAATAAAAACTAGCGGGAAGCGGCGTAATATCGGACCGATTTCTCCGCCCATACAAGAACTCCGTTGATGGCGAATGCGAAGGCAAAAATTACCAGCACCACGGCCCAGAAATGCTCCATCAGGAAATGAGACAGATAGATGTCAAACAGGGTTCCGGAACCCACGACCGACACCAGCATCTGGCCGATGATCACGCCCTTGACCGCCCGGATCAGTCCCAGGCGAACGCCGGCAATGATTTCTGGCAGGGCGGCCCAGACGTAGATGTGAACAAAGCTTTGGTACACGGATGCACCAAAACTCTTGCTCATCTCAACCAATGACGGGGTGATGTCCTTCACGCCTGCCCGGGCATTCAACATTACGATCCAGACGGCAAATAGCACGACCGTCAAGATGATCGTGGTTTCGCCTATGCCGGCCAGGACCATGATGACCGGAACCAGGGCCGACAGCGGGGCAGACAAAAATACATTGACCCACGGTAGCAACAAGTCATCTGCCAGCTTTGATCGGCCCATTAGCACACCGATGGGTATGCCCAAGCATAACGAAATCATGCTGCCAATGAAAAATGCCTTGCCTGTAATGGCCAAGGCGTCAATAAACGACTTGGTGGGGACGATTTCAATAATTCTGTAGGCGATGGCGCTCAGCGGCGGCAGTATGAGTTTTGCATCCGTGTGCCCCATAATTTCCCACAGAATGGCCCAAAGAATGAGCGATAAAAACAAGGGGATTCGGTGACCAGCGATATACATTTGCATCCCCTCTCAATCAAGGTACTTTTTGAGGTCTTGCCAAATGCTTTCCACTGCGTCGAGGTACTCTGGCTGACGCCGGATTTTCTCGGGGTCGACATCGCGTTTGATGTTCGGCTCGATGATGGAGTGCACGCGGCTGGGTCGGCGATGCAGCAGAACAATACGGTCGGATACATAGACCGCCTCTTCAATGCTGTGGGTCACGAAGATGAAGGTCTTGCGCTCGTTGGCAAGCAGTTCGAGCATTTCCTCCTGGAATCTGCGTCGTGTTTGCTCGTCAACAGCTGAGAACGGCTCGTCCATCAATAAGACCTTGGCATTGACCGCCAGCGCCCGGCCCAGCCCGACGCGCTGACGCATGCCGCCAGACAACTCGTGGGGATATTTTTTCTCAAAGCCTTTCAGGCCGACGCGTTCAATGTAACGCTCGGCAACCGCTTCCCGCTCGGATCGTGACACACCGCGCAGTTCCAGTCCGAACGCCACATTGCGCAGGATATTGGCCCACGGCATCAGGGCAAAGTCCTGAAAAACAAAAGCGCGTTCCGGGCCTGGCCCGGTGACCGGTTTGCCCTCCACCAGGACGTCGCCGCTGCTGGCTGGCAGCAAGCCGGCGATGATCTTCAGCAAGGTTGTTTTCCCGCAGCCGGAAGGCCCGAGCAAGGTCGTCAATTTTCCTTCGGGGAAATCGAGAGAAATGTTGTTCAGTGCTTCTACCCCACCTGGGTATGTTTTATGAACGTTGCGTACGCTGACAATGGGTGCCGGCTCAGCGACGTTGACGGTATTGCTTGACATGGTGTTTGCCTGAGGATGTTTCATGTTCGCATTTCGGGCCGGAAGACCTTTTTCTCTATGAGTTCCATACCCTCGAGGAAAAGCACTGACGCAATGATGATGGAAAGAATTGCCGCATACATGGTGGGATACTCGGCAATCGATTGGTTGTAGGAAATCAGGTCGCCGATACCGGTCGGCGTGATCAGCAGTTCTGCCAGGATGATGCCGATGAAACCGGATGCAACGCCCAAACGCAAACCCACAAAAATCATCGGGCTGGCCGATGGCAGGATGATGTTCCAGACGATTTGTTGGCGCGTGCCAAGAAAGGATCGCCCCATTTCAACAAGTGAATCAGGCGTGTTGCGGATCGCGCTCGATGCATTGATGACGATGACGGGCATGGCCATGATGCAAACGGTGAACACCTTGGCGGTCAGGCCGATGCCATAGGCGAATGTCAGTATCGGGATCAGGGCCGCCAGAGGCGCGGCCTGAGCCACAATAAAAATCGGTGCAAACACCCACTCGGCCCACTCTCTGAGCCCCATCAACACGCCAAGAATGACGCCGAAAAATACGGAAATCGCCAAGCCAATCAGCAGCGGCTCAAGAGTCTTGGCAAAAGCCTTGCCCAAGGAGCCGTCCTGAATCATTCCCCACAGGGCTGCGAACGTTTCCGAAAAAGATGGAAACGCTGCGCTGAGTCCAATGGCACCGCCGTATTCCCATGCGGCCAGGACGACCCCGAAGGAAACCAGCCGCATCAACAGCGGTTTTGACAGCTGCATATTACTTGCCGCTCGCCTTGCGCGCTTTTTCCACAGGAGCGAGGTACCAGAAGTCTTCAATCTTCAAGCTTTCGGCGGGACCTTTCATCTGGCCCGCCTCGACATAAAACTCGATGTCGCTTTTCGCCACTTCAGCGCTGCCACCACCAGGGGCATAGATGCCTTCCTTGATCGCCGTCCTGAAGAATTTGTTGATGTCAGAAAGCACCTCCTTCGGTTGGTCGGCCATCAGATTGCGTTTGACGCGCTCTTTTTCCACCATCGTCGGGTCCGCATTCATTTCCGTCCAGACTTGAAGGAATTCGGCGACGATGATGTCCACCTGCTTTTCGTTGGCCTTGATCCAGTTGATGTTGCCGAAAAGGGTCTCGTCCGATGCTGGGCTGGAAACGCCAGGCAATGTGTGGAAGCGCCCGCCTGCCTTTTCCATCAATGTGTTTTTGTTGGCGAGGTCAATGATGGTGGCTTTGATCTGGCCCTTCATCATCGCAATGATGCGGTTCTCGGAACCGGGCACGTAGCTTCTTTCGCCAAACTGGATGCCTTCACGCTTGGCAATGATGTTGCCGATGGCCTCGGTGCCAGTACCGCGCCCATGAAAAGTGAACGGCTGTCCATTCATATCCTTCCAGGTCTTGTACGAATTGTCCACCACCGGGAAGAATATAAGACGTGTTCCCTGGAACAGGATGCGCATCGGGGCTTTGCTCTTCTGGATCACGGCATAAGGCGTTCCGATACCGAAGTCAACCTGCCCGTTGACCACAGCCTGAATGGCCAGCTCTTCATGGGCCATGAAGCTGATCTCGTAATCAACCCCTTTTGCTTTCGCTCGCTCCAGTGCGATCACCATCGGCAGTGTTTCAGTGGACAGCGCTTCGCCGAACGCAATACGTACCTTCTTTTGCTGTGCGTGGGCAGTGCCCAGACAGGCCATGAACGTCAGCCCAATAAGCGTGGCAAACAATGCCCGACGGGACACCAATAAGGACTTAAGCATGATTTGTCTCCTAATTGTAAAACGATTAAATGACATAGATCTTTAATTTGTCGATTAAACTGTACATTAGGTTCTTTATTGCTTAAACACTATAGGTATTTTCCCTATGCTTGCGGCGCCCTGTTCGCATTGGCGGTCAAGCAACACGCACGACTATGCTGAAGGCTTTGAATGAAAAGGCTTGAAACGAGATGCTTGCTACCAAAGGGGATGCGCTTCCCAATAGACGTGATTCTGGTTGCATCCGTTGGTACGCAGCCTATCCATTGAGCTACCGGCATTTGGAAGAAATGATGCAGTAGCGAGGCGTGTATGTCGACCACTCTTCAATCAACCGCGGGGCGATCCGGTTGCCCAGCAGTTTTACGCGTTGGCAGTGAAGATTCGTCCAATTTGAGTAGCTGGCATCCGTCGTCCCCCGAAGCACGATCATCAGCCGTTAACGAAAAAACCTGGCACTCGATCCCACGAGCAGCAGGTTCGTTGGCCTGCAACGCTACAGAGCCCGATACCCGCCCCTTGGGGCGGCGAAATTTATTATCTAACTCAATAAGTAAGATAATCGATTATTGTGTTACAAATCGACATTGGAACGGCAACTGGCATAGCCATTCCGATTCTGATCACAGATCCCTTCCGCGACGTCCCGACAGATTGCCGAAACACACCTACCACTTGACTTACTACATCCGAATGGAGAAAAAAAGCATGACTGAACGACTCGACCCGCTGAAAATTGCACAAGAAGAACAGAACGGCAATCTGTTCAAGCTGCTGGACAGCATCTACAAGCGATCCAAGATCCAGCCGCGCGGCATTTCCGATGCGATCATCTGGGAAGGCGGAAACCAGCATGGCAACGTGAAGCCAGTCGCGCACGCGTTCACCGATATGTTTGCGCTCAACGGCACACTGATGGCGCTCGACGTCCTGGGCTTGCCGTTCCTCGGCGTACCCATGATGGCGCAGTTCCGGCATGACACCAAGCTCGCATCGCTCGACTGGTTCGGCAAGTTGGATTACATCGCGCTCAAGTGGTCCACCGCCGGCGACTTCATGGTCAACGAGAACGGCAGGAAAGTGGTCGTTGCTGGCAAGTCCGCCAATGCGCCGCTGCGCACGGCGGCCGGGGTCTATTGCAACGTCCGGCCCTACGGAACGATCACCAACGTTCGTTTCATGCCCGGCCTGCCCTATTCGCAGGACAAGAAAAAGTTCCGGGTCGATGCCGATACCGGCAATGTTCACTCCGAAATGAACACCCCGGGGATCAGGATGGCATACGCCGGACGTTTGTTCCTGAAAATGGTGCACGAAACAGGGCAGATCGGGCGCATCGCCACCAAGCCGACCCAGGGCCAGGAAGATACCGTCATCGCGGGCATCATGCGCTGGCTGCTGCAGGACACGAAGTTTGAGCTCAAACGAAAATATACGGTTGACGCCTACGAAGAACAAAGAGCGAACATCGATGCGATCGTCGCCCTGCTGCCCAAGGATTTCAAGGCTGGCATGGAAAACTGGGGGGGGGAATTTACGAACACATCTCCGACACCAACTACGGTTTGATGCTGCATGACATGATTCGGCAGCGCAAGGTCGTCATCTTCGCGACCGACCTCGACGGCGATCGTATCACCGACCTGATGGCCGATGCGCCCGATTTGCTGCGCGACTGGGGACAGATGGTTCTGGATCACGTCAAACCGGGCGAGGACATGAAAAAGGTATGGGCCGACATGGGTTTCACCATGAAAAACGGCAAAGACATGACTAGCGTCATGTACCGCATGGAAGGCCAGCCGATTTTTGAACAGACGTTGGGCTCTGCCGATGCGATGCTTTTGCGCCTGTTGGCCGGAGACGAAACGGTCGGCGGCGAGAAGCAGCCTTACGATCCGAGGGTTCACTTCGTCCTGATCAATGAGGCATATAAGGCCGCAAATCCGGACAACACCGAACTCGCTGGCTGGCTGGACGCACAGCTTGAGATTTTTGACAGGATTTATAACGATAAGCGGCCCTGCTACATCGACGGCTACCACAAGCTCAAGGCAGCAATCAAACCTTGGGGCAGCAAGTAGGTGCTTTTCCGCGCTGAGAGTTTGATCGGCGCATTGTACGGTAACAACGCCTGCAACAGCTGGCGTTACTCTGTTGACTCCTGACGCACCTTTGGCAACCAGCCCGGAGTTCAACCATAACCGAGCCAGGTGCACGATATACCCGGTCGAACCTCGAAACGCTCACCCCGAAGCCAGCGATTTGCGAAAGCGGCTCAAGGCCGCGAGAAAGAATGTCGCCCCGATAGCCGCGATGGCCAGCAGGGTGGGCCACACGATGGCCAACCCGGCACCGCGGTAGAGCACCGCCTGCGCCAAGCTCACGAAATGCGTCGTCGGCGCCAGCAGCATCACGATGCGCAGGGCCTCGGGCATGCTCGCGCGCGGGGTGGTGCCGCCCGATAGCATCTGCAGCGGCAGAAAAACCAGGATGATCAGCAGCGCGAGCTGAGGCATCGAACGCGGACCGTGCCCAAAAAAATGCCCATCGAGGTGGTGGCAAAAAGGTGCAGCGCCACACCCAACATGAACAAGGCGAGCGAGCCCCCGATGGGCATCTCCAGTACGCCCTGCACCATGAAGCGCAGCGACAGCACCGAGGCCAGCAGTACCACGCCGGCCATCGACAGCACCTTGGACAGCATGATCTCCACCGGACGCACAGGCATGACGAGCAGGTGCTCCAGCGTGCCGTGCTCGTGCTCGCGCTCGCGGATGACTGCGGCGCCGGCCAGGATGATCGATAGCATCGTGACCATATTGATCACTTCCATCACGCCGCTGAACCACGCACTGTTCAACGTGGGATTGAAACGCATGCGAACGGCTAGTTCCACCGGCGACGCGTCCTCAGCGCGCTCGCCCTGCACGAACTCCTGAAGCTCGAGCTGGATCATGCACTGCACATAACCGGTGCCCACGAAGGCCTGCCGCATCTGTGTGGCGTCGAACGTCGGCCGGCGGCCAGCGAGCACGTCACGCTGGAAGCCTGGCGGAATGTCGAGTACGAAGCTGTAGTGCCCCGTGTCCAGGCCGGCGTCCATCTCGCCGAGCGAGATGAGATCCGGCGTCAGGAAGTCCGGCGGGTAGAAGGCCGAGATGATGCGCTGCGACAGCACCGTCTGGTCTTCGTCGACCACCGCGATCGGGGCGCGAACCAGACGGTCCGGCATGGCGGTGGCCGCCGTGTAGATACCGCCGCTGAAGGCCCAGACCACGAACACCAGGAGCAAGCGGTCGCGCCACAGGCTGCGCAGTTCCTTGGCCGCAAGCTGCAACACGACGTGCCAGGAAATCCGCGGCATCATCATCAGCGCTCCTGCTTGCGCAACAGCACCACGCTCAGCGCGAGCAGCACGGGGCCGGCCAGTGCGAGCGGCATGAACAGCGCGTGCAAATCGGCGAAGCCAAGCGCCTTGGAGAAGGTGCCGCGGCTGATGGTGACGAAGGGTGCGGTCGGGTAGATCTGGCCCATCAACGCAGAGAAGCCCTCGAGCGTTGATACCGGGTTCAGGATGCCGGAGAACTGGATCGCGGGCAGCATGGTCGCCAGCGCGGTGCCGAACAGCGCGGCCAGCTGACTACCCGTGAACGCGGACATAAGCAGTCCCAGGCCCGTCGCCGCGAACACGTAGAGCAGCACGGCCAGCGTGAAAGTGGCCTGGCTCCCGGTGAACGGCACACCGAACAGTGTGACCGCCATCAGCGTCAGCAACGCAGAATTCACCATGCCGGTGGCCACGTAGGGTAGCTGCTTGCCGAGCAAGAACTCCAGCTTGGTGACCTGCGTGACGTAGAGGTTGGTGATAGAGCCCATCTCCTTCTCGCGCACGACGGCCAGCGCGGCCAGCATCGACGGGATGAAGATCAGCAGGATCGGGATGACCGCCGGCACCATCGACACGATGCTGCGCACCTCGGGGTTGTAGCGGTAGCGCACCTCCACGCTAGCTGGCGGCCGCGTGTCAATGCCAGCTTCGGCCAATCGCCCGGCCACGTAGCCGCCGTGCATGGCCTGCACATAGCCCGAGATGATCTCGGCGCGCATCGGCATCGCGCCGTCGATCCACACCCCTACCGCCGCCGGACGGCCGCGGGCCAGGGCGGCACCGAAGCCGGGCGGAATCTCCAGCGCCAGCGACAGTTCACCGTTGCGCATGCGGCGGTCCATCTCGGCGTCGCTGGCGACTGGCGCCTGCTCGACGAAGTACGGCGAACCCGACAGCTCAAGCGTGTAAGCGCGGCTGGCGGCGCTGCCATCGCGGTCGAGCACGGCGTAGCGCAGGTCCTGCACATCCAGGCTGATGCCGTAGCCCATGATCAGCATCAGCAACACAGTGCCCAGGAGCGACATGGCCAGGCGGATCGGGTCGCGCATCAATTCGAGCATCTCGCGCCGGGCGCAACTGAGCAGGCGATGGGGGCTGAACAGGCGCTGGGTGCGGGCGACGGCCTTGGCTGTCTCCGCACCGTCATGGCTAGTCTCTGCCTCGGCAGTGGGCGCAGCGGGTTCTGCCTTCGTGGCAGGGGTCTGCGCCAGGGCGTCCTGCAGCCAGGCCACGAAGCTGTCTTCCAGCGATCCGCCGCCGCGCTCGCGCGCCAACTCGGCGGGCGTACCGCTGGCCAGCACGCGCCCGGCGTGCATCAGCGACACGCGGTCGCAGCGTTGGGCCTCGTTCATGAAGTGGGTCGAGACGAAGATCGTCACGCCGTCGCGCCGCGACAGGTCGATCATCAACGACCAGAAGTTGTCGCGCGCGACCGGGTCCACGCCCGAGGTCGGCTCGTCCAGGATCAGCAGCTCGGGCTCGTGCACCACCGCGGCGGCAAGTTGCAGACGCTAGCGGTGGCCGAGCGGCAGCGTCATCGGCAGTGCCTCGGCGGCACCGCGCAGTCCGAAACGGTCGAGCAAAGCGTCCACCCGCTCGGCGATGCGCTGCTTGCCGAGTTCGAAGAGCTGGCCCTGCAGCTCGAGGTTCTGGCGCACCGTCAGGTCGCGGTAGAGTGAGAAACCCTGCGACATGTGGCCCACCCGCCGCCGCATCGCCATGTCGCGCGCGTCCAGCGGCTCGCCGAACAGGAGCACGCTGCCGGCGGTGGCCGGCAGCAGGCCGGTGAGCATCTTCATCGTCGTGGTCTTGCCGCAGCCGTTGGACCCGAGAAAGCCGAAGATCTCACCGCGCTCGATGCGAAAGCTCACCCGGTCCACCGCCGTGAAGTCTCCGAAGCGGCAACTCAGTTCGTGCGCCTCAATGGCAATATCCTGCGCGTTCGCCGGCCGCGGCGGCACGACCAGTCCCCTATGCCCATCGCGGCGCTCTGCGGGCAGCAGCGCGACAAACGCTGCATCGAGACTGGCGCAGCCGGTGCGCTGCAGCATCTGGGCGGGCGTGCCGACCGCCAGCACCCGGCCGGCGTGCATGGCCACCATGCGGTCGAAGCGCCCGGCTTCCTCCATGTACGCCGTGGCCACGAGCACGGTCATGCCGGGATGACGGGCACGGATGCGGTCGATCAGTTCCCAGAAGTTGCGGCGTGAGAGCGGGTCGACGCCGGTCGTCGGCTCATCGAGGATCATCAGGTCCGGGTCATGAATCAGTGCGCAGCACAAGCCGAGCTTCTGTTTCATGCCGCCGGAGAGCTTGCCAACGGGCCTATCGGCGAACGGCATCAGGTCGGTGCTGCCCAGCAGTTCGGCGATGCGCGCCTCCCGCTCGCGCCGGTCGTGGCCGAACAGGCGGCCGAAGTAGTCGAGGTTCTCGCGCACCGACAGCGTTGCGTAAAGGTTGCGCCCGAGCCCCTGCGGGTTGTACGCGATACGCGGGCAGACGCGTCGCCGATGCACGGGCCGGGCCATGTCGCCGCCGAGCACGGTGATGTGGCCGCTTTGCTGGTGTCGGACGCCCGCCCCAGCGCCAGCAACGTGGATTTGCCAACGCCGTCAGGACCGACGAAGCCGGTGATGCCGCCTGCGGGCAAGACCAGCTCGATGTCGTCGAGGGCCACGACCCCACCGTAGCGGTGGCCAACCCCCTGCACCTGCACCGCGACCGGATCGCCGTTCATCGCGCAGGAGCAGAAGCCGCCGGGGTCGCTTCTGGCACTTTCACCGCCAGCTGCGGCGGCCAGGGCTCAGTGCCGACGCGAACATAGGCCATGCCCGGCAACCCGGTCTTGACCTGGTCTCGATGCTGACCGAGCAACACCGGGTCGATCCGCGCACGCACCTTGAAGACCATCTTCTGCCGCTCCGACTCGGTCTCCACGGTCTTCGGCGTGAACTGCGCGACGCTGACCACAAAATCCACCTGAGCCGGGATCACGAAGTTAGGTGCCGCATCGAGCACCAGCCGCGCTTCGGCACCGATGGCCACGCGACCGGCGACGGTTTCGGGCAGAAAGAAACTCATGGTCACGTCAGCGAGATCCACCAGCGTTACCACGCGCCCACCCCCAGCGAGCACTTCGCCGCCCTGGGCCAGCACGGTCTGCACGCGTCCGCCACGCGGCGCGCGCAGCACCGCATCCGCGATCTCGACCTCGATGCGATCGACAGCCGCCTGTGCGGACTCAATGGCGGCCTCGGACTCGACGATCTGCGATCGTGCGGTAAGCACCGCCGACTCGGCCTCGATGCGCTGCGACTTCGCGGCGCTCAGTGCGGCGCGACTGGACTGCACGTGCGCGTTGGCGGCATCAAGCTGCTGGGGCGAGATGAAATTCTGAGCCACCAGTTCCGAGGTACGGCGTAGCTCCTTTTCAGCCAGGGCGAATTCGGCTTCACGTTGCGCCACCAGGGCTGCCACGGTCGTTACCGCCTGCTCGCGCTGGCGCACCAGTGCAGTCAGAGTTGCGCGCGCCGTGCGCGCCTGGCGCTGCTGGGCCTGGGCGCCGCGCAACTGAGCCTCCAAGGACTGGGTGTCCATGCGTGCGATTTCGTCGCCGGCGGCCACGAAGTCGCCCTCGCGCACACGCACGTTCTCCAAGCGACCACCCGACTTGGCAGCCACATCGAGCGAAGTGGCCTCGAGCCGCCCATTGCCCCCCGCAATACCCTCGGGCAGCCCGTCGGGCGCCGACCAGCGCCAAGCGCCAAGCGACAACGACAACGACAACGACGCCGATGGCGATCGCGGCCGCGATCACATACGGCAAAGGTTTTCGCCACCGGTCAGGCAAGTTCACGGCAATGGACCCTCATTTGATTGCTGTTTTTCATTGTGAGTATCCCTTGAGACCGAGTCTTGACATAGGACAACGGGTGCGGCAACGTGCTTCACGTTACCCTATCATGGCCCGACGTTTTATGGGGGCGGAGACCGGAAAACATGAACGGCGCCACGGCCCGCAATGCACGCCTGCCTACAGCCATTTGGATGCTCGGCTTCGTGAGCTTGCTGATTGGATGTCTCCTCCGAGATGATCCACAGCCTGCTGCCGAAATTCATGGTGACCGTACTCGGTGCAAGCGCCTCCACCGTCGGACTGATCAAAGGTGTTGCTGAGGCCACTGCGTTGATCGTCAAGGTGTTTCGGGGGTGCTGTCCGATTTTTGGGGCGGCGCAAGCCGCTGGCCGTGCTGGGCTACGGACTGGCGCTGTCTCAAAGCCCCTGTTCGCCATGGCGTCGGGCGCCGGTTTCGTCCTTGCCGCCCGGGCCACCGGTTTAGGGGATAGACAGAGCATCGAGTGCTGTGCAACAGTGACATCCTGCGCTCCACTTCCTAAGCGCAGCTCTTAAGAATTCAACCCAGCCTTTAACCGCTGGTTTTTTTGGCCGGTGATGGGGTACATGGTACAAAACCCGGTACTGGTGGCGCTATTTGTTGGGCTGATGACGTAACCACACGCTGATGCGGGTTTTCCCTTGTCTCGACCGTCTCCGAAAAACACCCGAGACGCTGAAAACAGGTTTCGTCTGTTTCGTCTGTTTCATCTGCTTCATCTGTTTCATCTGTTTCATCTGTTTCGTCAATTTGATTCCGGCGATCTGGTGAAAGTATGCAACTTCTCGCAAGAAAGCCGATGGTCTTTTTCCGTATAGACAATAAAAAAGGACTTGGCATTTCTGCTAAGTCCTTGATTTAATTAACTATTTTGGTGGGCGGTGCAAGTTTCGAACTTGCGACCCCTGCAGTGTGAATGCAGTGCTCTACCCCTGAGCTAACCGCCCTATCGGTCAACTTTTAATTATATGCTGTTTCAGGGCGCCACTTCATTCAGAGTCCCAGAGTCCTGGCCTATATTTCTGACGTCATGCGCCAAACAGTTTTTCCCTTGCTTACTTTGTCAAGATCGGCCAGCAATTTCT
>DHXL01000261.1:0-281 GCA_002415335.1 Oxalobacteraceae bacterium UBA5157 | reverse complement strand
TGATCGGCGATTTCCTGGTCATTAGCCGCCAACAGCGGCAACTCAAACGTGCTCAGGTTGATCAACGGTGTACTGTCGCCGTCCTGCTCAGTACTGCCGACATCCATCATCAGCGAGTTTTGCCCCCGTGTAAGGTTGATGTACACGTCAGCCAGCAACTCGGCATCCAGCAAAGCCCCGTGCAAGGTCCGGCCAGAATTATCGACGTCCAGCCGGTCGCACAGGGCGTTCAGCGAGTTGGGCTTGCCCGGGAACATCTCTTTGGCCATCATCAAACTGAC
>DHXL01000231.1 GCA_002415335.1 Oxalobacteraceae bacterium UBA5157 | reverse complement strand
AATGGCTGCGCGCTGCGCACTTGCCAGCGCTCGCCATGCACGCGCGCCCAGCCTTGCGTCTCGGCGTCATCCAGCATGACGCCCGGACTGCCCGCCATGTCCGCGCGGCTGGCCAGCGGCCGCCGGCGCGCTTGCAAGGCCAGCGTCGATACGAAGAATATGAACGCGGTTGTCACCATCGCCAGTCCCGCGATCAGCGACAGTGGAATGCCGAATCCGGGCAAATCGGTGTCGATCAGCATCACGGCGCCGGCCGCGAATGCGATGATGCCGCCGACGCCGAGCACGCCGAAGGTGCCGACGAAGCTCTCGGCGACGATGAAGGCGACGCCGAGCAGGATCAGCGCCAGACCGGCGTAATTGACCGGCAGCATTTGCAGCGCGAACAGGCCGAGCAGCAGGCAAATTGCGCCGGCCACGCCCGGCAGCACGAAGCCCGGATTGTAGAACTCGAAGAACAAGCCATAAATCCCGATCATCATGAGGATCAGCGCAATGCTGGGGTCGGTGATGGTCGTCAGCAGCTTGTTCTTCCAGTCCGGCTCGACCGTGACCACGATTGCGCCGGCGGTCTCGAGCGTGCGTTCACCGGCGGCGGTCGCGAGCTTGCGGCCATTCAGCTTGGCCAGCAGGTCCGGCACGTCGCGCGCAGTCAGGTCGATGACGTTTTGCGCCAGGGCTTCGTCGGCCGACAGGCTGACCGCTTCGCGTACCGCGCGCTCGCCCCATGCGGCGTTGCGGCCGCGCATTTGCGCCAAGCTGCGGATGTAGGCGGCGGCATCCTGCAGCTGCTTCCTGGTCATTGCGTCTCCTGCGGGAGCGCTGTCAGCGGAGGCGTCGCCCTTTGCGTTTTTTTCCTTGGCTGATTTTTTCGCGGATTCAGGCTCGCTCGGGCCGGTTAGGCCGATCTGAACCGGGGTCGCGGCGCCAAGATTGGTGCCGGGCGCCATCGCCGCGACATGACTGGCATACAGGATATAAGTGCCGGCGCTTGCCGCCCGTGCGCCGCTCGGCGCGACGAACGCGGCGACCGGCACGCGGCTGGCGAGGATGGCTTTGATGATCTGGCGCATGGCGGTATCGAGTCCGCCGGGAGTGTCAATCTGCAGCACGATCAGTTGCGCATTTTCCTTCTCGGCGCGCGCGATGCCGCGGCTGACAAAGTCAGCGCCGGCCGGTCCGATCGCGCCGCTCAGGGGCAGCGCCAGCACTTCTTTCGGTGCCGCATGGGCAACCGCCAGCATCAAGACCAGTAATACCAGCGCGATCGCGTTTAATCGTTTCATCGTGTCCGGGCGCAATACCAAACGATGTCAATTTATTCATTCTATATGATGGTGCGATAAATGCCAGCAAGCAGTTTCCTGGCGGAGATCAAGCAATCTCCCACAAGCGGCCGTCGGCGGTAATCAGCGCGCTCTTCATATTCTTGCCGGCGAACACCGACTGCCCCGCGCTGCGATACTGAGCCAATTGAATCGCGTAAGCCGCGCGTTCGCTATCGAGCACATTGCGCTTGTAATCCAGGATCCACACTTCGTCGTCAAACACCACGATGCGGTCCAGTCGGAATAACTGGTCCGCCGCCACGATATCCATTTCGTTGCGCGCGATGCGATAGCGGGCCGGGTTGTAAAAACGCTCAAGCGCCGGTTGCGACAAGATGGCCAGCGCCTGTTCGCGCACGATGACCGCCATCGCGAGCGAGCACGGCAGCCAGCGCGCGATCGTTGCCGCATCAGGCGCCCGGATCGGCCAGACATGCGCCTGGGTCAGGCGCTCCAGAAGCGCATGCAGCGCGATCCCTTCCGCGATTGCGTCGCTGCGAGACGATGGCGCAGGCTCCGGCGACGGCGCCTGCAGCGCGGGCAGCGGCAGCAGCTCGAATATCGGCAAGGCGAAATCGGGTTCGATTGCCGTCGCCGATGTGTGCGCCGAGCCGTCGCATTCGACTTCCGGCGCAGCCTGCAACCGCGCATACCAGCTGTCTTCGACGATCCCGCCAGGCTGCGCATTCCTGAGCCCGGCGACGCCGCTGACAATTAGCAGTTCCTTGGCGCGCGTCGCGGCGACGTAGAGCAGGTTCCAGTCTTCCTGCGCCTTGAAACGCTCTTCTTCGACAAACAGATGATCGCGCGCGGCACCGCGTTCGGCTTTGCGCCCGAACGCGGAAAAATGCGTCGGCGCCGCCTGGTCCTGTGGCCAGTCGCACAGAATGCCGGTGTCGTCGTTGGCCGGTTTGCTGTGATTCGCGTCGAGCAGCACCACGATCGGCGCCTCCAGTCCCTTCGCGCTGTGAATCGTGAGGATGCGCACCGCGTCAGCGGCAGCATCGATGTTGGCTTCGTCGGGCGCGTCGTTGTCGCTGCCCTGTTGCAGCGTGCGCAAGGCATCGATGAATTTCGGCAGGCTGGGATAACGCCCGGCATCGAGATTGAGCGCCAGTTCGATGAAGCTTTCGATGTTGCCGATCGCCTGCGCGCGCCCCAGCGGCGCCGCGCATTGTGCGTAGCGCGCGATCAACTGGCCCTGATGCAGGATGAGGTCGAGCAAGTCGTGCACCGGCAGGTGCGGCGCGGCGTCCAGCCAGCTCGCCAGCAAGCGGGCGGCGCGCTGCAGCGGCGCGCTCGCACCTTCTCGCGCGGCCGCGCATAGCCGCGGCCACCAGCCGCTTTCGGCACGTGCGGCCAGCGCGATCAAATCATCGTCGGTCGCGCCGATGACCGGCGATTTCAATACGTGTGCCAACGCACGATTGTCGCCGGGCGTAATCAGGAACGTCAGCAAGGCGATCAAGTCCGCGACTTCGAGCGACTCCAGCAAGCCGCCGCGCTTGTCGGATACGAACGGAATGCCGGCCTCGCGCAACGCACGTTCGTAAGCAGTCAGGTGCGCGCGCTTCTTGACCAGCAGCAGCACGTCGGACCAGCGCGGCGCGCCGCCATTGCGCTGCCCGCGGTCTTGCTGCGCACGCAGAATTGCCTGGGCGACCGCTCTGCCTTCGTCCAGGCGGCGCGCATCTTCTTCCTCTTCGCGCGGCGCGGTCAGCGGATCGCGCAGCGTGAATCCCGCCGCTTCCACCGGCGCATCCGGCGCGCTGCGGATCAGCGGCAAGCGCCACACCGCGCCGGCCGCTGCCGCCAGCGTGGTTTGCGGCGAAAAGATCGGGTTCGCAGCGAGGCTAGTATTGAGCAGCGCGACGATCGCGCTGCCATTGCGCCGGGTCTGGTTGGTGCGCAGCACGGCTGCGCCCTGCGCTTTCAATAGATCGCGCGCCGCGATGAACACGCGCGGCTCGGCGCGGCGGAAACGGTAGATCGACTGCTTCGGATCGCCGACGATGAACACGCTCGGCTGGCCGCCGTCGTCGCCATATGCATCGAGCCAGGCGCGTACGACGCTCCATTGCAGCGGATTGGTGTCCTGGAATTCATCGAGCAAGATGTGCTTGTAGCGGGCATCGAGCCGGCTGTGCAGATAGGCCGCATGCTGGTCATTGGTCAGCAGGCGATAGGCTTGCCATTCGAGATCGGCGAAATCGAACACGCGCCTTTCGGCCTTGACCGCCTGATAGCGCTCCAGGTAGGCCGCGCCGACCTTGAACAAGGCCTGATTCAGGTCCAGCACCAGCGGCTCGACGCTGCGTCGCTGCAGCTGTTTCAGCATGTCGCCGATCAGGCCGAATTCGTCGTCGAACACGGCGCCGCCATCGATCCCGAAATGATGATCGAGCGCCTTCGTCAGGTCCTTGGTTTTCAGGTTCTTGCGCGCCTCGCCATTGCCATCGAAAAGTTGATGGCACAATGCGTCGAAGTGCTCGATCGCGGCACCGGCACTCAATGCGATTTCAATCGCATTCGCGCGTTTTTGATTGGTCGCCGTGCCTTGGCCCAGCAGCGACGCGATCGCCTGGATCCGCACCACCAGCCTGGCATCGTCCCATAGCGTTAGCCGCGCATCGATTTCCGCATCGGCGCCGCACAGCGCGCGCAGCCATGCCAGCGGCGCGCCATCCTCGCCCTGATTGGCGGCCCACCATTCGGCGCGCTTGGACACGAAGGCATCGAGTAATTTTCTGGCGTTCCAATCGCCGGCCAGCTGATACAGCTTTTCCAGCGCATTCCTGGTGTCCTTGTGGACAGCATCGTTCAAGTCCTGCATGAAACGGCTGTAGGTCTCGCGCTGCAGCTCACCGCTCGCCTCGGTCAATGTGTAGCCGTGCGGCACGCCGGACGCCAGCGGCGCGATCTGCAGCAGCCGTGCGAACCAGCTGTGGAAGGTATCGATCGCCAGGCTGTGCGGGCTCGACAATACGCGTTCGTACAAGCCGCGTGCGAGCGGCAGCAGCGATGGCAGATCCGTTTCCGCGACGCCGCGTTCCAGCAGCAGCGCACGCACTTCCGCGTCCGGCTTCAGCGCCAGCTCGCGCAATAATTCCATCAGGCGCTCGCGCATTTCCTGCGCCGCCTTGCGCGTGAACGTAATCGCCAGCAGCTCGGACGGAGCGGTGCCAGTCAGCAGCAGGCGCAGCATGCGCGCGACCAGCAGCCAGGTTTTGCCGCTGCCGGCGCAGGCCTCGACCACGACCGAACGGCCCGGGTCGCAGGCGGCTTCGGTGAAGCGCTGCGCATCGACCGTTTCGCCGTCGACCTCGTAGGCGCGCAGCGTATTTTGCATCGCCGTAGGTGCAGTCATCGCCACGCTCCCTTGCGGCACAGGCCGCGCACGTCGCAATACTGGCAAACCGTTTCGATGCCGGTCGCCGGCAGCGCCGCACCATCGGCGATCGCGCGCATGCTGGTGCCAATTTGCCGCTCCAGCGCCTGCTGCCATTGCGCATAGTCGGGCGCCGCGACGTCGCCGGTCTTGTCCTTCGTCGCTTCCAGCGCAACATAGTGGCCGGCCGCAATCGGCTGATCGGAGAGCAGGCCATAGAACGCCAGCTGATGGTCTTCTCTTTGCTTGATCCTGTCGCGCAGTAGTTGGGTACTCTGGGTCTTGTAATCGAGCACCGCGCGCGCGCCGTCATCATGTTGATCGATACGGTCGATGCGGCCATGCAGTGTGATGGCGCCGTTTTCCCAGGGCAGTAT
>DHXL01000046.1 GCA_002415335.1 Oxalobacteraceae bacterium UBA5157 | reverse complement strand
CCATGCTGGGCGCACAAAAAAAAGCCCCGACTAGCGGGGCGTTTAACAGTTCGGCATTGCGGCGCAATAACGGGGACTACTTCGCCGACATCAACGCCACGGTGGTGTCCAGCATGCGGTTCGAGAAACCCCATTCATTGTCGTACCACGACGACACCTTGACCAGACGGCCGGAGACTTTGGTCAGCGTCGAATCGAAGTTACTGGAAGCCGGATTGTGGTTGAAGTCGATCGATACCAGCGGTTCGGTTTGATAAGTCAGGATACCCTTCAGCGAACCTTCCGATGCTTCCTTCATGATGGCGTTGACTTCGGCCACCGTCGTATCGCGTGCGGCGATGAAGGACAGGTCGACCAGCGAGACGTTGATGGTCGGCACGCGGATCGCAAAGCCGTCCAGCTTGCCGTTCAATTCCGGCAGCACCAGGCCAACTGCAACGGCAGCGCCGGTCTTGGTCGGGATCATGCTCATCGTGGCGGAACGGGCGCGGCGCAAGTCTTCATGCAGCACGTCGGTCAGTACCTGGTCGTTGGTGTAGGCGTGAACCGTCGTCATCAAGCCGTTGACGATGCCGATTTTGTCGTTCAGCGGCTTGGCCAGCGGCGCCAGGCAGTTCGTGGTGCACGATGCGTTCGAGATCACGGTATCGGAGGCTTTCAACACATCCTGGTTGACGCCGTAGACGATGGTGGCGTCGACATCCTTGCCGCCGGGCGCCGAGATGATGACCTTCTTGGCGCCGCCGACGATGTGCGCCGATGCCTTTTCCTTGGTGGTAAAAAAACCGGTACATTCGAGCACGACGTCGACGTTGAGCTCGCCCCATGGAATCTCGGCCGGGTTGCGTTGCGCGAAGACGCGAATCTTGTCGCCGTTGACGATCATGCTGTCGCCGTCGACCGTGACCGTGCCCGGGAACTTGCCGTGCGCAGTATCGTAGCGCGTCAGGTGGGCATTCGACTTGGCATCGCCAAGGTCGTTGATCGCAACGATCTGAATGTCATTTTTTTTGCCGCCTTCGTAGTGAGCACGAAGGATATTGCGGCCGATGCGGCCGTAGCCGTTGATTGCAACGCGGATAGTCATGGTTTTCTCCTAAGGACAAAATTTCAGCAAGTTCAAAACACGGAAATAAAAATATTTCTAAGCAGCGCGGGAAGGTCAAAGCGAAGCGTACTCTTTCCTTGTCATTATTTTGAGGCCAAAGCGAATAAATCGCGCCAGCCGTAGCCCGCCTCCAGCAAATCCATGCCATCCCAGCTGAATGGCTGCTCAATCAGCAATCTTGCGCCGAGCCGCTCGTAAAATTTTCGCGCCGCCTGGTTGCCCGCAAGCACCCACACCAGTAATCCGCTGGCGCCCTGCTCGCGATATATATCCGCCACCTGCGCCACCAAGCGGCGGCCGAGACCGGCGCGTTGCGCTGCCGGTTGCAGGTAAATCGCGGTCAACTCGGCATTCAGGCCGAATTTTTCTTCGTCCAGCAACATGCCTGCGGCGAACCCGACCACCACACCGTTCGTTTCCGCGACGAACACCGCAGTCTTGTTGTCGGCGTGGGCGGACAGGACCCGAGTCCACAGGTCGGTACTGTCTTCCAGGCGCATGCCGTCCAGATAACCATCCGGAATCATGCCGCGATAAGTCGCGCGCCAGCTGTCGACGCGCACCGCTGCGATCGCGGCCGCATCCTGCTCCGTCGCGCGCCGCAGCATTGCGTTCATCGCTACCGGTTTCAGCACTGCGGTCATGCCAGCGTGTGCTTGACTGCCGCCACCACTTTGTCGACCGTGAAGCCGAAGTGCTTGAACAGCACGCCGGCCGGCGCAGATTCGCCGAAGGTATCGATCCCGACCACCGCGCCGTCCAGCCCGACGTACTTGTACCAGAGATCGGTGACGCCGGCCTCGATCGCAACGCGCGGCAAGCCCTTGCTCAAGACGGCCGCTTTGTAGGCCGCGTCCTGGCGATCGAAGACATCGGTCGACGGCATCGACACCACGCGCACCGCGACACCCTGTTGCGCGAGTTCCGCCGCCGCCTTCATCGCCAGATCGACTTCGGAGCCGGTCGCGATCAGGATCGCCTGGGCATTGGCCGCATCCTTCAACACGTAGCCGCCGCGATTGATAGCCGCGATCTGCTCGGTCGTGCGTTCCTGGAACTGCAGATTCTGGCGCGAGAAAATCAGCGTGGTCGGGCCGTGCTGCCGCTTGACTGCATGCTCCCATGCCACCGCCGATTCGACCGTGTCGCACGGACGCCAGTTGTCCAGATTCGGGATCAGGCGCAGGCTCGACACGTGCTCGATCGACTGGTGGGTCGGTCCATCTTCCCCTAGGCCGATCGAATCATGCGTGAAGACGAATATCGAACGGATTTTCATCAGCGCCGCCATCCGCAATGCGTTGCGGCTGTAGTCGGAAAAGGTGAGGAAGGTGGCGCCGAATGGAATGTAGCCGCCATGCAGCGCAATCCCGTTCATGATCGCGCTCATGCCGAATTCGCGCACGCCGTAATTGATGTGATTGCCCGCTTGATCGGGCCGCACCGCGACGCACTCTTTCCAGTTCGTTAAATTGGAGCCGGTCAAATCGGCCGAGCCGCCGAGGAATTCCGGCAGGATCGGTGCCAGCGCCTGGATCGTATTTTGGCTGGCCTTGCGGGTCGCGATGGTTTCCTTTTTCTCGACGCAGGCGGCGACATAGTCGCGTACGGTCGCCTGGAAATTGCCCGGCAATTCGCCCTGCATGCGGCGCAGCAGTTCGCCTGCATGCTGCGGAAAACGCTCGTCGTAAGCCCTGAACAAGCCGCTCCAGTCCTGCTCCAGCAGGGCGCCCTGCTTAGTCGCATCCCATGCGGCGTAGACCTCGCTCGGTATCTCGAACGGCAAATCGGTCCAGCCCAGCGCCACGCGGGTCGCCGCGATTTCCTGGTCACCCAGCGCCGCGCCATGCACGTCGTGGCTACCGGCCTTGTTCGGGCTACCCCGGCCGATCACGGTCTTGCAGCAAATCAGGGTCGGCTTGTCGGACGTCTTGGCCAGCTTGATCGCATCGTCCACGGCGTCGACGTTGTGACCGTCGACATTGCGCACCACGTTCCAGCCGTAGGCTTCAAAACGCTTGGGTGTGTCGTCGCGGAACCAGCCGTCAACGTTGCCATCGATCGAGATGCCGTTGTCGTCGTACAGCACGACCAGTTTCGACAGCCGCAGCGTACCGGCCAGCGAGCAGACTTCGTGAGAAATACCTTCCATCAGGCAGCCGTCGCCGACGAAGGCATAGGTGTAATGATCAACCACATCGAACCCGGGCTTGTTGAACTCGGCGGCGAGCAGTTTCTCAGCCAGCGCCATGCCGACCGCGTTGCTCAAGCCTTGGCCGAGCGGGCCGGTCGTGGTTTCGATCCCCGGCGTGACATGGACTTCCGGATGGCCGGGTGTCTTCGAATGCATTTGACGGAAGTTGCGCAACTCGTCCATCGACAGGTCATAGCCGGTCAGGTGCAGCAACGCATAATGCAGCATGGAGCCGTGCCCATTCGACAACACGAAACGATCACGATTGATCCATTGCGGATTGGCCGGGTTATGGCGGTAGTGCCGGGCCCACAAGGCAACGGCAATCTCGGCCATCCCCATCGGCATGCCGGGGTGTCCTGAATTCGCCTTTTGGACGGCATCCATTGCCAATGCACGGATTGCATTGGCCATCTTGTTGGTGGTGAGCTTGGGAATCATGATAATCAGGGTAAATGTCGAAGCTTGAGGGCGAATTTAGATTATTGCGGGAAAGAGTTAAGCGTAGCGTACTCTGTCCCCAACATATCATGCGAGTGCCGCAAAGCCGGATATTTTACCAGAGACGCCACCAGGGATTAAAATCAGGGCCTCCGCAATTGCTTTATTACCCAAGCCCACGATGCCCCGTTTTTATTGTCCAGAAGCCCTGTCGATCGGTGCCGTCATTGCGTTGCCGGACCATGTCGCACACCACGTGCAGGTGTTGCGACTGGCGCCGGGCGACATTATCACGCTGTTTAACGGCGAAGGCGGCGAATACACGGCGACGCTCGGCAGTATCGAGAAGAAGCGCGCCAGCGTCGAACTCAAGGCATTTTCGCCGCGCGAAATAGAGCTGCCCTATTCCGTCACGCTGGCGCAAGCGCTGCCAGAGGCGTCGAAGATGGATTGGGTCATCGAGAAAGCGGTCGAACTGGGCGCTGCCTCGATCCAGCCGCTGGCCGCGCAACGCTGCGTCGTCAAGCTGAGCGCCGAACGGGCCGCCAAGCGGCATGATCATTGGCAAGGCGTGATCGTCGCCGCGTCCGAGCAAAGCGGGCGCAACCGTCTCGCGCATCTGGCCGAACTGGCCGACTTCAGCGGCTGGATCGGGCAGCAGGACATGCATCACCGCATCCTGCTGACGCCGCACGCCGAACAGTCGCTAGCCGACTGGGCGCGCCATCATCCGCCGCAAACGGTGGCGCTGCTGATCGGGCCCGAAGGCGGCTTTACCGAGACGGAGGAGCACGCGGCCCGCGCGCAGGGCGCGCTGGCGCTGTCGATGGGACCGAGGGTGCTGCGCACCGAAACCGCCGGGCTGGCGGCACTGGCGGCACTGAACGCGGTGTGGGGCGAAATGTAGCAGTCCGCTTGATTTCGCAGCGGCGGCGCCCATCTAAAGGGTTGTACACATCCGGCCCCGCGCATTTCCCCAGATGACCATGCAATGGCTGCACTCACTGTTCAAGCGCCACCAGCCGCAGATACCCGAGGCGCTCTGGCTCGCCTGCATCGCGCGATTGCCGTTCCTGCGACAGATGGCGGAGTCCGACTTGCTGCGACTCAAGGCGCTGTCCGAGCAATTCCTCGCAATCAAGACCATCACCGGCGTGCGCGGACTGGTTTTGACTGACGAAATCGCCGTGCTGGTCGCCGCGCAAGCCAGTCTGCTGGTGCTGAACCTGACCCCGGACCTGTATCGCGAGATGGCAGGCGTGGTGGTTTATCCATCGGCGTTTATCGTGAACCAGAAGCAGATGGACGCGGCCGGCGTGTTGCATGAGTGGCGCGCAGAACTGGCCGGTGAAGCGTTCCACGGCGATGGCCCGGTCGTGTTGTCGTGGGAAGACATGGAAAGCCCACACGGTTTCGGAGACGGCCGCAATGTCGTGATCCATGAATTCGCACACAAAATCGACATGGGCCGGGGCCGCGCCAACGGCTTCCCACCGCTCCTTGCGGCCTATCACCGCGACCTGCAGGTGCCGGACTGGAGCCGCGCGTTTACGCGCGCATACAGGGATTTCGGCCGCAGGGTCGACGCCCTCGAGCCACGCTTTCCGGACGATTTCGAACTCGCCGATCCGCACCATGCCGCGCCGCACGACCACCCGTTCGTGCCACTGCCGATGGACGCTTACGCCGCCACCAATGCCGCGGAATTCTTCGCGGTCGCGTCGGAGGCTTTCTTTGTACGGCCGCAGCCGCTGATGGCCGACTATCCTGACGTTTACCGGCTGCTGGCGCTGTACTACCGGCAAGATCCACTGGGGCGAGCCTGAGCCAATCACCGTCGCGGCGCGGAAACCGGCCGGAAAGCATCTATAATCTACGGTTTTGCGACAGCTTTTCCATTTGGCCTCTATGAAGGTATTTCGCGGACTTCCCAATGCCGAATCGCGCGCGCCCTGTGCGCTCACGATCGGCAACTTCGACGGCGTGCATCGCGGGCATCAAGCCTTGCTGGCGCACGTACGCGCGGCCGCGGCCCGGCTCGGGCTGGACGCCGCCGTGATGACCTTCGAGCCGCATCCGCGCGAGTTCTTTGCGCATCTGGCGGGCGACTTGTCGCGCGCGCCGACCCGCATCGCCAATCTGCGCGACAAGCTGCAATCGCTGAAAGACGCCGGCATCGACCGCGTCATCGTCGAACATTTCAATGCCCATTTCGCCGCGATGTCGCCGCAAGACTTTGTCGAAAAAGTGCTGGTGCAAGGCTTGCACGCCAAATGGCTGATGGTCGGCAACGACTTTTGCTATGGCGCGAAGCGTGCCGGCAACGTCGCGCTGTTGATCGAGGCCGGCAAACGGTATGGATTCCAGGTCGAGACGATGCCGACCGTGATGAACCAGGGCACGCGCGTGTCATCCTCGGCGGTGCGGAGCGCGCTGACCGTCGGCGACTTTGCGCATGTGAACGAATTGCTGGGCCACCCGTACGCGATCTCAGGCCATGTCGTGCATGGCAGGAAACTCGGCCGCAGCATCGGCTATCCGACGCTCAACTTGCGTGTCGCACATAGGCGTCCGGCGCTGTCCGGCGTGTTCGTGGTGCATGTGCACGGCTTGAGCGATCAGCCCTTGCCCGGCGTCGCCAGCCTGGGCGTGCGCCCGACCGTCGATGATAGCGGACGTGTATTACTGGAAACCTATGTATTCGACTATGCGCAGGAATGCTATGGCAAAGTGGTGCGCGTCGAGTTCCTGCAGAAATTGCGGGACGAAGAAAAATTCGACGACCTGCCGGCGCTGATCGCCGCGATCGATAACGATGTCGTCAGGGCCCGCGCGTATTTCGCACAACAGAAAACCGGTGCCGTCTGCGCAACCGACCGAATTTGACGACCAAACGCAAGTCGTCAACCAGCATCCGTTTGATCAATTCAGGAACTGCGGGACAGAGTCAAGCCTCGACCAGGTGTCAGTTACCCTGTCCCCTAACAAATTAGGAACAGCATGTCCGACGAGAATATAAATAAGCCCGCAAATAAGCCCATGAGCAAACCAGCCGGCAAGCCACAAAGCAGGTACCCGGTCAACATGACCGAAACGCCGTTCCCGATGCGCGGCGATCTCGCCAAGCGCGAGCCGCAATGGGTCAAGCAATGGCAAGACAAAAAGATCTATGACAAGATCCGCAAGGCATCCAGCGCCCGCCCGAAATTCATTCTGCACGACGGTCCGCCGTACGCCAATGGCGACATCCATATCGGTCATGCGGTCAACAAGATACTGAAAGACATCGTGGTCAAGACGCGTCAGATGGACGGCTTCGACGCGCAATATGTACCAGGGTGGGATTGCCACGGCATGCCGATCGAAATCCAGATCGAAAAGCAATACGGTAAAAGTCTGCCGATCGCCGATGTGCTGACCAAATCGCGCGCCTATGCGACCGAACAAATCGAGCGCCAGAAGAAGGATTTCATCCGCTTGGGCGTACTGGGCGAATGGGATAATCCGTACAAGACGATGGATTTCCGCAACGAAGCCGACGAGCTGCGCGCGCTCGGCAAGCTGCTGGAAAAAGGCTACGTCTATCGCGGTCTGAAGCCGGTCAACTGGTGCTTCGACTGCGGCTCGGCGCTGGCGGAAGCGGAGGTCGAATACCAGGACAAGCGCGACCCGGCGATCGACGTTGGCTTCCCGTTTATGGAACAGGACAAGATTGCCCATGCTTTCGGCCTCGCGAAGCTGCCGACCGACAAGGGTTACGCGGTGATCTGGACCACGACCCCGTGGACCATCCCGGCCAACCAGGCATTGAACGTGCATCCGGACCACCGCTATGCGCTGGTGCAGACCGAGCGCAACGGCGAAATGCTACTCCTGCTGCTGGCAGTGGAGCTGGTCGGGTCTTGCCTGGAACGCTACGGCATGGAAGGCAAGATCATCGCGACGGCAGGCGGCGAAGCGCTGTCGATGCTGAAGTTCAGGCATCCATTCGCCGCGGTCGATCCGGGTTACGACCGCTATTCGCCGGTCTATGTCAGCGGCTACGTGACGCTCGACACCGGTA
>DHXL01000060.1:6708-7833 GCA_002415335.1 Oxalobacteraceae bacterium UBA5157 | reverse complement strand
ACGCCGCGTCCGCCATGCTTGGCCACGCGTGCGCCGGCCGCAGCGGCAACGAACATCGATGCCGTTGAAATATTGAAGGTGTGCGCGCCGTCGCCGCCGGTGCCGACGATGTCGAGCAGGTTGCTGGTATCGGCCATCGGCACCTTGGTGGCAAACTCGCGCATCACTTGCGCGGCGGCCGTGATTTCGCCGATGGTTTCTTTCTTGACGCGCAGGCCGATTGTCAGCGCAGCGATCATCACCGGCGACATTTCGCCGCCCATGATTTTGCGAAACAGCGAAAGCATTTCATCGTGAAAAATCTCGCGGTGGTCGATGCAGCGCAAGAGTGCTTCTTGTTGTGAAATCGTCATGGCAGAGGGTCCTGAATCAATTTATTGTAGAAAGCGGGTGAGCCGGTCGATGTGCGCGTAATCCATGTCGGCTTCGCATGCGGTACGCTCGTTGCCTTCGGCTTGCTGGCGGCAAGCTGCCATGCGCTCGCGCACGTGGTGCGCTTGCGCGCCGCGATATTCGCGCAGCAAGGCCCTTTGGCGGACACGGTCGGTCTCTTTGTGAATCGCGTCGAGTACGACCGGACCGAGTTCTCGCAAGCGGTTGGCTGAGCGGTCACGCTCGGCCTCGATGCACGATTGGATGCCGCTGGCATTTCTTTCCTGGGATTGGCATTTCTCCAGCGTGGCCGCACCGGCGGTCGTCACGCCCACTAGCAGGATGGAAAAGAGCAGGGCGCGCATGTCAGTCCGACAGGAAGTTCTTCAGCAATGCGTGCCCGTGTTCGGACAGGATCGATTCGGGATGGAATTGCACGCCCTGTATGCTGAATTCCTTGTGCCGCACGCCCATGATCTCGCCATCGTCGGTCCATGCCGTGACTTCGAGGCAGGCCGGCAGCGATGCGCGTTCGATCGCCAGTGAGTGATAGCGGATGACCGTGTACGGGCTGGGAATATCCGTGAACACGCCGACCCCGGTATGCGCGATCAGCGAAGTCTTGCCATGCATGACTTGCTTGGCGCGCACCACCTTGCCGCCGAACGCTTCGCCGATGCTTTGGTGGCCGAGGCAGACGCCGAGGATCGGCATCTGGCCCGCGAAGCGCTGCAGCAGCGGCACTGAAACGCC
>DHXL01000060.1:0-6549 GCA_002415335.1 Oxalobacteraceae bacterium UBA5157 | reverse complement strand
GTGCGCACGTCTTCGCCCAGTTCGCCGAAATACTGCACCAGGTTGTAGGTGAACGAGTCGTAGTTATCGATCATCAGCAGCATGTTAGATCTCCCCGTCCAGGCCGTCTTGCACTTGCTCGGCTGCGCGCAACACCGCGCGCGCCTTGTTTTCGGTCTCTTGCCATTCCATTTCGGGCACTGAATCGGCCACGATGCCGGCCGCCGCTTGCACGTACAGCATGCCATCCTTGATCACGCCGGTGCGGATTGCGATCGCCAAATCCATTTCGCCGCCGAACGACAGGTAACCGCAAGCGCCGCCGTAGATGCCGCGCTTGGTCAATTCGAGTTCGTCGATCAATTCCATCGCGCGCACTTTCGGCGCGCCCGACAGCGTGCCGGCCGGGAAGGTCGCTTTCAGCACGTCCAGATTCGACAGGCCGGATGCGAGCGTGCCTTCGACGTTCGAGACGATGTGCTGCACATGCGAATATTTTTCGACGACGAATTGGTCGGTAACCTTCACGCTGCCGGTTTCGGCGATGCGGCCGATGTCGTTGCGAGCCAGGTCGATCAGCATCACGTGCTCGGCGATTTCCTTCGGGTCGGCCAGCAGTTCGGTGGCCAGTTCGGCGTCGCGCTCGGGCGTCGCGCCGCGCGGGCGGGTGCCGGCAAGCGGACGGATCGTGACCTTCTTGCTGCCGTCGCTGACGGTTTCGTTGCGCACCAGGATTTCAGGCGAGGCACCGACGATTTGCATGTCCCCGAAATTGTAGAAATACATATACGGCGAAGGATTCAGCGAACGCAACGCGCGATACAGCGTGAGCGGCGAATCGACATAGGGTTTCTTGATGCGCTGGCCGATTTGCACCTGCATCAGGTCGCCGGCCATGATGTATTCCTTGGCCTTGGCGACCGCTTTCAAATAGTCTTCCTTGGCGAATTCGCGCACGATGTCGGTTCGTACCGAGGCCGAGGTGACCGGCGCGTCGACCGCGCGGCGCAGCATCGCGCGCAAGTCTTTCAGGCGCTGGCGCGCCTTGGGGAACGCCTCGGCCTGGCTCGGATCGGCATACACGATCAGGTACAGCTTGCCGGACAGGTTGTCGATCACCGCGAGTTCTTCGGTGACCAGCAATTGAATATCGGGCAGCCCGAGATCGTCTTTCGGAGCCGAATGCGCGAGGCGCTTTTCGATATAGCGCACCGTGTCGTAGCCGAAATAGCCGGCCAGTCCGCCGCAGAAGCGCGGCATGCCGGGGCGCATCGCGACCTTGTAGCGCGACTGGAATTGCGCGATGAAATCGAGCGGATTGCCTTCGTGGGTCTCCATCACGCTGCCGTTCTTCAGCACCTCGGTCTTGTTGCCGAAGCTGCGCATCAGTGTGTTGGCCGGCAAGCCGATGAATGAATAACGGCCGAAGCGTTCGCCGCCGACCACCGATTCGAGCAGGAAGGTGTTTTTGCCGGCATGCTGGGCTTGCGCCAGCTTCAGATACAGGGTGAGCGGAGTTTCGAGATCGGCGAAGGCTTCGGCGATCAATGGAATGCGGTTGTAGCCTTGCGTGGCCAGCGATTTGAATTCGAGTTCAGTCATGTTTCTCTCCGGACCGCTATTGTAGAACGGCGGTGGGGGTGGTCTAAAAAAACGTTGCTGACCGTGGATCACGATCGGCGGCTAATCGGGTGAGCAGGGGCGTGTTACGCAGCTCAGGATTGCCAGCGTCGCCAAAGCCAGGCCTCAGGGGCAGCTAATGGCGAGACGGTACGTTTTTTGTCGAGAAACATTGTTTGTCGTTGCGGCTTAGGCGAAATATTTTTAGTATTGTGGGACTGAGTTAAGCAAAGCGGTAACCTATCCCCAACAAATCAACAAGGGACTGAGTCAAGCGCGGCTAGCCGGCGCCTACTCTGTCCCGACAAATCAGGGACGCTGCCTCAAGCAGCGTTTCGACTATACCATCGGAATCGACATCTTGTATAGACTGCCCGTGATTGTAGCCATACGGTACGTTCAGCACCCAGCAACCGGCCGCACGCGCCGCCAGCGCGTCGTTGCAGGAGTCGCCGATGGCGACCACTTGCTGCGGTGGCAGCGCAAAATCCGCACACACCTGCAGCAGCGGCAAGGGATCCGGCTTTTTCCTCGGCAATGAGTCGCCGCCATAGACGATATCGAAATAGTCTATCAGGCCAGTTTTTTGCAGCAGCGGTTCGGCAAATCCGATCGGCTTGTTGGTGACGCAGGCCAGCCGCATTCCGCCGGCTTGCAGCGCATCCAGACCATCGCGCACGCCCGAATAGACCGTCGTGAAATCGCCGTTGATCGCAAGATAGTGTCGCAGATAGGACTTCAGTGCGCGCGCGAAATGCCGCGCCGCCTGGTCCGGTTCGAAGTCGATCGCCAGCACGCGCTGAATCAGATTTTCCGTGCCCTTGCCGACGAAGTTGATGATGGTCCCGATATCGAGCGGCGCCAGATCAAGCTCGCTGCGCATCCGGTTTATCGCATATTGAAAATCCGGCGCGGTATCGAGCATGGTGCCATCGAGATCGATGATGACGGCGCGAATGCCATGCAGAATGCCATGCAGCTGGCGCCGCTGCGGCGCATTCATGCCTTGCCTAATTCGGCGCGCATCGCATCGATCACGCCCTGGTAATCGGGCGTGCCGAAAATGGCCGAGCCGGCGACAAACGTATCGGCGCCGGCGCGCGCGGCTGCCGCGATATTCTCCGTCTTGATGCCGCCGTCGACTTCGAGCATGATGTCGCGTCCGGATTGATCGATCAGCTTGCGCACGGCGGCGATCTTGTTCAATGCCTCCGGAATGAAGGATTGTCCGCCAAACCCCGGATTGACAGACATGATCAGGATCAGGTCGAGCTTGTCCATCACGTATTCCAGATAGTTCAGCGGCGTCGCCGGATTGAATACCAGACCGGCTTTGCAGCCGCTAGCCTTGATCAGTTGCAGCGTGCGGTCGATGTGCTCGGATGCTTCCGGATGAAAGCTGATGATGTTTGCGCCGGCCTTCGCGAAATCGGGAATGATGCGATCCACCGGTTTGACCATCAGGTGCACGTCGATCGGCACATGCACATGCGGGCGGATCGCCTGGCATACCAGCGGCCCGATTGTCAGGTTGGGAACATAATGGTTGTCCATCACGTCGAAATGGATAATGTCAGCGCCGGCGCTAACCACGTTGCGCACTTCCTCACCCAGGCGGGCGAAGTCGGCGGACAGGATGCTGGGGGCGATGCGATAGGTGGGCATGACGGTCATTTGAATGAAGATGTCCTATTTTAACCTGCCGGCCGGCGCTAAAGCCTTGCGCGGCAGCGCGATTTCGTGTGCAATATGCGGCTGGGCCGCGCGTGCCAACAATAGAGGAAGTCAGATGGCAGCTTATGAATTCACCGTATCCGTCAGTACGCAATACTTGGCGGAACAGTCCGATCCGGAACGCTCCAGCTATGTGTTTGCCTACGCGATCACGATCAAGAACACCGGCCAGCTCGCTGCGCAACTGATCTCGCGCCATTGGGTCATCACGGATGCCAACAACCGGGTGGAGGAAGTGCGTGGCTTGGGTGTGGTCGGGCACCAGCCGCTGCTGCAGCCGGGCGAGCAGTTTGAATACACCAGTGGCACCGCGCTGGCGACGCCGCAGGGTTCGATGCTGGGTGAGTATTTCTGCGTGGCCGAGGACGGCGAGCAGTTCGAAGCCAAGATACCGGAGTTCGTGCTGTCGCTGCCGCGCACGCTGCATTGATTCACAGAATCTTGCGCGTCCCTATTCTCGCTCCTGCCGGTCATCCGTGGCCGGCGACGATTCCTCGCGCGGCCTCTGATCTGGTTTCCTGCCCTGGAACATGGTCCACCACACGATGAAGACCAGCAAGAACATGGCCACTCCGGCCTCAACAAACAATAGCCACATACGCCGCCATCTCCACATGTTATTGAACCGCACAAGTCTACTCGCATCCGCAATAATCGTCGCACTGGGCCTGGCTTCCTGCACCACAGTGCCGAGTGGTAAGCAGGCGCTGCCCGCCATGCCGGCAACGACGCCGGTGTCGCCGCTCAAGCAGACGGAAATGCTGAAGCCGACCACCTATGCGGCGCTGCCGGGTTGGGGCCAGGATGACTTAAGGCAGGCTTGGCCCGCTTTTCTGGCCTCGTGCGACGTGCTGGCCAGGAAGGAGGATTGGAGAGATCTGTGCCTCACCGCGCGTCAAGTCGATGCAACCGACGAAACCGCAGTACGCATCTTCTTCGAAACGTTCTTGGTGCCGCATCAGGTGCTCAATCCGGACGGCTCGGATAGCGGCCTGGTGACTGGATACTACGAACCGTTGCTGCGCGGAGCACGCAAACGCGGCGGCGCCTATCAAGTCCCCTTGTACCACGCGCCCGCAGATCTGCTGACGGTCGATCTTGCGAATGTCTATCCCGAACTAAAGGGCATGCGCTTGCGCGGGCGGGTGGTCGGCAACAAGGTCGTAGCCTGGCCTTCGCGCGCCGAGATGGCAAAATCGAATCTGCTGGTCGGCAAGGAATTGCTCTGGGTCGACGACCCGATCGACGCATTCTTCCTGCAGGTGCAAGGGTCCGGCCGCGTGCAACTGGCGGACACGCATGAGACGGTGCGCGTCGCCTATGCAGATCAAAACGGCTATCCGTACAAATCGATCGGTCGCTATCTGGTCGACAAGGGCGAATTGACGCTCGATCAGGCATCGGCGCAAGGTATCAAGGGCTGGGTCGCGGCACATCCGGCGCGCTTGCAGGAAGTCTTGAACGCGAATCCGAGCTATGTCTTTTTCAAGGAAGAGAAGCTGACCGATCCGAGCAAGGGACCGAAGGGGGCACTGGGCGTGCCGCTGACGCCGCAACGCTCGATTGCGATCGACCCCCAGTTCGTGCCGTTGGGGGCGCCGGTGTTCCTCGCGACGACGCAGCCCAACAGTGGCTTACCGCTGCAGCGATTGATGCTGGCGCAGGATACCGGCGGCGCGATCAAGAACGCGGTGCGGGCCGACTATTTTTGGGGTTTCGGCGCCGAGGCCGGCGAACAGGCCGGACGCATGAAGCAGCGCGGCTTGATGTGGGTCCTGCTGCCGAAATCGACCGCGCTGTCGGCGAACTAGCGCAATACCAGAACCGGAATGGTCGTGTGTGCCAGCACCTTTTGCGTTTCGCTGCCGAGAAATAATTTGCTGAGACCCTTGCGTCCATGCGAGGCCATGAAGATGGCGTCGCAACTGAATTTTTCTGCGGTGCGGACAATCTCTTCGTACGGGTTGTAGGAAAGAGCGATCGAAGTATCGCATTGCACATTGGCCATGGCGGCCGCATCTTCAACCTTCTTCACATGCGAACGGGCAAGTTCGCGCATGTGGTCTTCGTAGATGTCGGGGTCGGAAGCCATCGCGCTTTCGGCCAGCGGCGAGAACGGGTACGGTTCGGCGATCGACAGTCCAATGATCTTGCTGCCGGTAAACGTGGCGAATTCGATTGCGGCCGCGATGGCCTTATCCGACAACGGCGATCCGTCGGTGGGTACCAGAATGGTCTTGAACATAGACGTCCCGATCATGAATTGCGCGTGAGGCCGCTACATTAAAAATAGGGCAATGTGTGCACATGTCAAGAGATTGTATGCATGGAATAACGGTGTGCCGCTGTCCATCACAGTGGAGCACGTCAGCGGTAGCCGTCGCGAACATTCGGCCGGCAGCCTACAATCCTCATATCAATTTCTAAATTACCGGGAGCACTCATGCATTACGAAAACATCCTTGTTGAAAAACACGGCAAAGTCGGATTGATCCGCCTCAATCGCCCCAAGGCGCTAAACGCACTCAACGATCAACTAATGGACGAGCTCGGCCATGCCCTGCTGGGTTTCGATGCTGACGATAACATCGGCTGTATCGTGATTACCGGCAGCGAAAAAGCGTTTGCCGCCGGCGCCGACATCGGCGCGATGGCGACTTACACCTATATGGACGTCTATAAAGGCGAATACATCACGCGCAACTGGGAGCAGATCCGGCGCGTGCGCAAACCGGTGATTGCCGCGGTTGCGGGTTACGCGCTCGGCGGCGGCTGTGAGCTCGCCATGATGTGCGACTTCATCATCGCCGCCGAAAATGCCAAGTTCGGACAACCCGAAGTCAAGCTCGGCACGATGCCGGGAGCTGGTGGCACGCAACGCTTGCCGCGCGCGGTCTCCAAGTCCAAGGCGATGGACATGTGCCTGACGGCACGCATGATGGACGCGGCTGAGGCCGAGCGTGCCGGACTGGTGTCGCGCATTGTGCCGGTCGACAAGTTGTTGGAAGAGGCACTCGCGGCGGCCAGCACCATCGCCGCCATGTCGCTGCCGGTCGTGATGATGATCAAGGAATCGGTCAACCGCGCCTATGAAACCACATTGGCGGAAGGGATCCAGTATGAGCGCAGGATGTTCCATGGGACCTTCGCCACCGACGATCAAAAAGAAGGAATGAAAGCATTTGTTGAAAAGCGCTTGCCAATCTTCCGCAACGT
>DHXL01000235.1:1701-4713 GCA_002415335.1 Oxalobacteraceae bacterium UBA5157 | reverse complement strand
AAGCGGCTGGTTAATTGGGATCCGGTACTCGGCACCGCGGTGTCCGATCTGGAAGTCGTGTCGGAAGAAGAGGACGGCTCGATGTGGTACATCCGGTATCCTTTGGCCGATGGCAGCGGCCACTTGACAGTCGCGACCACGCGTCCGGAAACCATGCTGGGCGACGTCGCGGTCGCGGTCGATCCAACCGACGAACGCTATCTCCATCTGGTTGGCAAGATGCTGAAGCTGCCCTTGTGCGACCGCGAAATTCCGATCATCGCGGACGAATACGTCGACAAGGAATTCGGCACCGGTTGCGTGAAAATTACGCCCGCGCATGACTTCAACGATTATGCGGTCGGCCAGCGCCATCAGCTGGCGCAGATCAGCGTCCTGACGCTCGAAGCGAAAATCAATGACAACGCGCCGACCCGCTTTCAGGGCCTGGATCGATTCGTCGCGCGCAAGCAAATCGTGGTCGAACTCGAAGCACTAGGCTTGCTCGAATCGGTCAAGCCGCACAAGCTGATGGTGCCGCGCTGCGAGCGTACCGGCGTCGTGGTCGAGCCGATGCTGACCGACCAATGGTTCGTCGCGATGGGCAAGCCGGCGCCGGAAGGCACGCACTTCCCCGGCAAGTCGATTGCCGAAGTCGCGCTGGAAAAAGTCGCGAACGGCGAAGTGAAAATGGTCCCGGACAACTGGACCACCACGTACAACCAGTGGCTCAACAATATCCAGGACTGGTGCATCTCGCGCCAACTGTGGTGGGGCCATCAAATTCCGGCCTGGTACGACGACCAGGGCAAGGTGTACGTCGCGCGCAGCGAAGCGGAGGCGCAGGCACAGGCCGGTGGCAAGCCGGTCAAGCGCGACGAAGACGTACTCGACACCTGGTTCTCGTCGGCGCTGGTGCCGTTTTCCACGCTCGGCTGGCCGGAGGAAACCCCCGACTACAAAATGTTCCTGCCGTCGTCGGTGCTGGTGACCGGTTTCGACATCATCTTCTTCTGGGTGGCGCGGATGGTGATGATGACCACGCATTTCACCGGCAAGGTGCCGTTCAACACGGTGTACGTGCACGGCCTGGTGCGTGACGGCAGCGGCCAGAAGATGTCGAAGTCGAAGGGCAATACGCTCGATCCGATCGACTTGATCGACGGCATCGACGTCGAGTCGCTCGTCGCCAAACGGACCAGCGGGTTGATGAATCCGAAAGACGCGCTGAAGATCGAGAAAGCCACCCGCAAGGAATATCCGAACGGCATCGCGGCGTTCGGCACCGATGCGTTGCGTTTCACGATGGCGAGCTATGCATCGCTCGGCCGCAACATCAATTTCGATCTGAGCCGCTGCGAAGGCTATCGCAACTTTTGCAATAAGCTGTGGAACGCGACGCGCTTCGTGCTGATGAATACCGACGGCAAGGATTGCGGGATCGAAGAACGCAGCGACGCCGGCTATCTCGACTTCTCGCCGGCCGACCGCTGGATCGTATCGACGCTGCAACGCACCGAGGCGGACGTCGCAAAAGGGTTCGCCGACTACCGCTTCGACAATATTGCTTCGTCGATCTACAAGTTGATTTGGGACGAGTACTGCGACTGGTATCTCGAAGTCGCGAAAGTGCAAATCCAGCACGGCACCGAGGCGCAACAACGCGCGACGCGCCGTACTCTACTGAAGGTGCTCGAGACCATTCTGCGCCTGGCGCATCCGATCATTCCGTTCATCACCGAAGCGCTATGGCAAACGGTCGGCCCGCTCTCCGGACGGACGCTGGACCCGGCCGGCGACTCGCTCATGGTGCAAGCGTATCCGGTGTCACAACCTGAAAGGATCGACGTTGCGGCGGAAACCTGGATGACCCAGCTGAAATCGATGACCGACGCCTGCCGCAATCTGCGCGGTGAAATGCAACTATCGCCGGCCCTGCGCGTCCCGCTGGTGATGCAGGCGCCCAGCGCTGACGGCCAGGCGCTATTGCAATCGTTCGCGCCTTACCTGCAAGCCTTGGCCAAACTGTCGGAGGTGCAGGTGGTCAATGCGCTGCCGGAATCGCCGGCGCCGGTATCGGTCGTCGGCGAGGCCAGGCTGATGCTGAAAGTTGAAATCGACGTGGCCGCCGAACGTGAGCGTTTGAGCAAGGAGATTGCGCGTCTGGAGGGCGAGATCGCCAGAGCCAAGGTCAAACTCGGCAATGAAAGTTTCGTCGCGCGTGCACCGGCGCAGGTGGTTGCACAAGAGAAAGAGCGCGTAGAAACTTTCGAGGGAATCCTCCAAAAGCTAGGTGAACAGTTTGATAAATTGCAAAAAACATAATACTCTAACGTCTCGAAATAACACGTCAAAATAAATGGAGACAATAATGAATCGACTGAATATTGTGGGGTTCGTAGCGACCGCGTTATTTGCGAGCGCATCATGGGCACAGCAAGAATCACCGGTGGGTTTGTGGAAAAACATTGACGATCACACCGGCAAACCCAAGGCATTGATCCGCATCACCGAGAATAACGGCGAGATCAAGGGCAAGATTGAGAAGCTGTTTCGCGAAGCCGGCGAAGAACCACAACCGAAGTGCGACAAATGTGAAGATGAGCGCAAGGATCAGCCGGTGATCGGCATGACGATCTTGACCGGCATGAAACAGGATGGCGACGAGTACAACGGCGGCAAGATTCTCGATCCGAAGAACGGCAAGGTCTACCGCAGCAAGATGACGTTGGTCGAAGGCGGCAAGAAGCTGAACGTCCGCGGGTATATCGGCATGCCAATACTGGGCCGCACGCAAGTCTGGGTGCGCCAGGACGATGGCGCGCAATGATGGCAAGCGCGGGCTCCGAATCGCTGCGCTGAAGCGGACGCGGACGCAAGACGACTACAGGTAAGAAAGGCGCCCCCAGGCGCCTTTTTTCATAGGGGCAATACGGGCAGCCGCGATTCAGACGAAGGACACCGCCAGGCCGGGGAGGCTTGCGCCGGAAAACGCAGTCGTCCAGGTCTGCCCGGCGGCAATCGGCAGCACAG
>DHXL01000235.1:0-1619 GCA_002415335.1 Oxalobacteraceae bacterium UBA5157 | reverse complement strand
GCACATCGGCCCAGGTGCCGGTCGTAATGACCTCGCCGGCGGCCAGCGGCGCAAACTGCGGCTGTGATTGCAGCAACTGATGCAAGTGCCAGAGCGCATGCACCGGACTGCCCAGCACATCGCTGCCGAAACCAGCCGAGCGCAAGGCATTGTCGCACGACAGCGAAAGGCTGGCATTGGCGAGCACCTCGGCCAGGTTCCGGCGTGTCACCGGCGATAACAGGCGCGGCTCGCCGACAATGAGCGCACCATGCAAACCGAACGCGGCAATCGCGTCGGGCACCTCGAATTTCCATGCGGCAAATGGGCAAACCACGACTTCAAACGCATGCGCCATCCATTCTATGCAATCGGCGACCTCTTCCAGGCTGGCGCCCGGCGCCGGCGTCTTGCCGAGCTTGAACACGATTTCCGGTCCGATACGCGGTTGCAGCGCGCCTTTCAGGCTCTGCACACCTCGATTGCCCTCGGTATAGCGCAGGGTCGATGCAAACAAGGTGGTCCAGATCGGCCTCCTGACCGGTTCCTTGACGCCATATTTGGACCAGATCGTGCGATTCGTGAAACCGATCTTGCGTCCGATCGGGATGTCGCCCTGCGCAATGCGGATATCCTGAATGATCTTGGCAATATCGTAGCCATCCTCGATCGACAGTGGATGGTCGGAGGACAACGGCGGCAGACGTTGCGCATTGGCGCGAGATTCGAGCAATTGATGCGCTAGACGATTGGCTTGCGTGGATATCAGCATGGTGGAACCCGAGCAAGACGTGAAGTGGGCAGGCCGCCGCGTTCTCCAGGACAAGCCCCATACCGATAAAATTGGACGGCTAGAAGCAAGATTGCAATACGTCAGGCAATGAGAGCGAGGCCTTGCATAAGAAGGACATTATAGAATGAACATGGGACGATGCTAAAGAATTCTCTTCGACTCCATGCCCCCGGGTTGATCACACGGCTTGCGTATCCCACAGCTCGCCGTTCGGCCCGATGCGCGGCGCGGTGACGCCGAAGTGGGCGTAAGCCGCCGGGGTCGCGATGCGGCCGCGCGGGGTGCGCTGCAAGAATCCCTGCTGGATCAGATACGGTTCCAGCACGTCTTCGATGGTGTCTCGCTCTTCGCCGATAGCGGCCGCCAAATTATCGAGGCCGACCGGGCCGCCGCTAAATTTGAACAGCACCGCTTCCAGCAGTTTTCGATCCATCACATCGAACCCGACCGGGTCGACATCCAGCATCACCAGCGCGGCATCGGCAGTCGATTTGCTAATCTCGCCGTTGCCTTTGACCTCGGCGTAATCGCGCACGCGCCGCAGCAGGCGGTTGGCGATACGCGGCGTGCCGCGGCTGCGTTTGGCGATCTCGAATGCGCCGTCGTCCATGATCGGTGCCTTGAGCAAAGACGCGCTGCGCGTGACAATGCGGGTCAGTTGCTGCGGCGTGTAGAACTCCAGCCGCGCCACGATGCCGAAGCGGTCGCGTAACGGATTGGTCAGCATTCCGGCGCGAGTGGTCGCGCCGACCAGCGTGAACGGTTGCAAGTCGAGCCGCACCGAACGCGCGGCCGGCCCTTCGCCGATCATGATGTCGATCTGGTAATCCTCCAGGGCCGGGTACAA
>DHXL01000375.1:4944-5466 GCA_002415335.1 Oxalobacteraceae bacterium UBA5157 | reverse complement strand
CAGATCGATATTGTCCGCCGCCGAGTGTCCGCTCCATGAATTGTCGGCATTCTGGTTCGCATAGTTATCGTAGGTCACCTGCGAAAACAGCCCGATGTTGTCGGTCACCTTGCCGGCGAGGAACACGCTGCCGGTCTGGAAAATCGGTGCCCCATCCTTCGGGAAGTCGTTTTGCGTCTTCGTGTAGCTGGCGACGCCCATGACAGACAGCGGGATCGTGTTGCGCTTGCCGATCGTGTAGCCGGTCAGCTTGAACAGCCGGCCATACGGGGTCAGCTCGGGAAACTGCCCGCCGGCGTGACACGAGACGCAGTTCTGGCCGGTCTGGCGCGCGAACGCGGGTAGCGCCTGCGCGGCCAGCGGCGTCAGAAGCGCCAATGCGGGTAGAATCCAGCGGCCGATGCATCGCGGGAAAAATTGATTGGAAGGCGTGATGGACGAAGTCATGTCGGGTCTCTTTCGTATCTTGTTATTCGCTTGTTGAATACGTGAAGTTCGATCGTATCGATTGCCTCAACGATT
>DHXL01000375.1:2199-4671 GCA_002415335.1 Oxalobacteraceae bacterium UBA5157 | reverse complement strand
AAATCAAGAGAACGAGTGATCTCAACCGCGGCCGCAACACGCTCAAGCCGCATGAATGAAACCTTCCTATTGAGATGGATCGCCTGCCGAAGCCACATCCGGCGAAATAGTGCCTCGATACAGCTCAATCGTCCCGGTGCTATCATTTCGACCGTCCTTCCATCCCACCGTCCATGCATTCCACCCCGATTCCAACGAGCAGTGCGACCGTCAAACGCTATCTGCCATGGGTGGTGGCTACCGCGCTGTTCATGGAGCAGCTCGATTCGACGATCCTGAATACGGCGGTACCGTCCATGGCGGCGAGCCTCCATGTCACGCCGTTGAGCCTGAAAGCGGCGGTCACCAGTTACATCCTGAGTCTCGCGGTCTGTATTCCCGTCAGCGGCTGGATGGCCGACCGTTTCGGCACGCGCCGCGTATTTAGCTCGGCGGTCGCGATTTTCACGGCTGCTTCGGTACTCAGCGGCCTGTCCATGAGCGTGCCGATGCTGGTTGCGGCGCGTATCTTGCAGGGGATGGGCGCCGCCATGATGATGCCGGTCGGGCGGCTGACCGTCATCCGTACTTTTCCAAAGTCGGAGTTGCTGATGGCGATGAATTTCGTCATCATTCCCGCGCTGATCGGCCCACTGCTGGGACCGACGATCGGGGGTCTGATCGTCCACTGGTTGTCATGGCGGGTCATCTTCTTCATCAATGTCCCGGTTGGGCTGGCGGCCCAGCTGCTGATCCATCGCCACATGCCGGACTATTACGGCGACGGGCCGCGACCGCTGGATGTCGTCGGTCTGGTCCTGTTCGGCGCGGGCACGGCACTGCTGTCGTGGCTGCTGGAAATATTCGGCGAACACCATATTGACGTGACTTCCGCGGCAATCCTGTTGCTGTTGTCAATCAGCCTGCTGGGCGCGTACGCCTGGCACGCGCGTCAATTACGCCACCCGCTGCTGCGCCTGACGCTATTTCGCGTACGCACCTTCCGTGTCTCGGTGGTCGGCGGCTTTATCACGCGACTGGGTTTAGGCGGCATCCCGTTCCTGTTGCCGTTGCTCTATCAGCTCGGCCTTGGCCTCCCGGCCTGGCAATCGGGATTGCTCATGATGCCCGCCGCCGCCGCGGCCATGGGAATGAAACTAATATCGGTCCGCGTCCTTCGGCGGTTCGGCTACCGGAGGGTGCTGATCGCCAATACCTTGATGATCGGCGTCACGATTTGCATGTTTGCCGGGATCACTTCCGCGACGCCGATTCTGCTGATCGTCTTTCTTGGCCTGACTCAGGGATTCTTCAATTCGCTGCAATTCTCGAGCATGAATTCCATGGCCTATGCGGACGTTAGTGCAGCGGACTCCAGCATGGCCAGTACCATTGCCAGTTCCCTGCAGCAGATGTCGATGAGCTTCGGCCTGGCCTGGGGATCGCTGGTGACCGCCTGGTATCTCGGCGATCTGCCGCAGTCCGATCGCGCCGCCGTCACGAGCGCGCTGCACCACGCGTTTCTGACCTTGGGAGCCTTGACGATGATGTCCTCGTTCCTTTTTTGGACTCTGCGGCCGGGCGATGGCGAGAGTGTCAGCAAGGGCCATGCGCTGCCGACGGAAGGATGATGCGCCGCTTGCCGGCGTTGCTGCGCAGTATCCGCGCCTTGTCCTGACTAGTCCTACAAGAGGTGAGGTGCTTTTCTGATAGCTGTCCGGCTACCCGTGCATTATCGTTAGCTCCACCGCGCAAGCTGCGGAACCGTCTTCCGCGCGGCTCTTCGCGCAGCCCGAGCAGCGGCGATGAAACTCAACTGATATAAGGACACTGCCATGACCACCCATGCGAAAAATGCGAGTGCTGAAAAGACCGACGTGATCAGTCTTCTTACCGACGACCATAAAAAGGTCAAGAAGATGTTCAAAGATTTTGAAAAGATGAAAGGCTCCGGATCGGATGACGAGCTATCGGCACTGGTCGAGGACATCTGCTCCGAGCTGAACCTTCACGCCGAAGCGGAAGAGGCGATTTTTTATCCGGCAGTGCGCGAGGAAATAACCGACACAAACCTGGTCGACGAAGCAGAAGTGGAACACGCCGAACTCAAGGAGCTGGTGTCGCAACTCCAATCGATGAGCGCGGACGACCCGAAATACAAGGCGACGGTCAAGGTCCTGGGCGAATACGTGGACCATCATGTCAAGGAAGAAGAGGGCGAGATTTTTCCGCGAGTGAAAAAGGCAAAGATGGATACCGAGGCGCTCGGCGAAGAAATTGCAAACTTCAAGCAGATGCATGGCCAACCTGCACCGTCCGCGCGGCCCGCCAGGCCAAACACCGGCACCGGTGCCAGGAAACACTGAATAGTGTCGTTCAAGACACGCAATTCATGACGCCGGCGGCATGGCGCGCGATCAATCCGTCTCGGGACACAAGGAGCCAGTCGGACTTACGGAGAATCGGCTGCAAAATTACCTGACCGGCCCATAT
>DHXL01000375.1:1128-2000 GCA_002415335.1 Oxalobacteraceae bacterium UBA5157 | reverse complement strand
ACGCTGCAAATCCGGCGAAATCTATCCCCGCTCAGCTAATTTTTCGCTTCGATTCCGTAAGTCCGACAGGACTCCTAGTCCCGCCCCTCTTACACCGTGAGGGATGGCGCGACGCGCCTGCCTGATCACCTACGCGCTGTAAAAAATACGATAAATCGTACCTGACAAGTCATCTGAAACCAGTAGGGAACCATCCGGCAGGACCACCACATCAGCCGGCCGGCCCCACGCCTGCTCGCCCTGCAACCAGCCGGTGGCGAACGGCGTGTAGGACACCGCCTTGCCGCCTTCCAGCTTGACCAGGGTAATCCGGTAGCCGATTTTATTCGACCGGTTCCACGACCCGTGTTCCGCGATAAATATTTGATTGCGGTACTCCTGCGGAAATTGGCGGCCGGTATAAAACCGCATCCCCAGAGCCGCCACATGCGGCCCCAGTTTTTGCGCGGGGGGAGTGAAGTCGGAGCATGGGCGCTTGGTACCGAATTCGGGGTCGGCGATATTTCCGCCGTGGCAGTAGGGATAACCAAAATGCATGTTCGCGTTCGGCGCATGGTTGAGTTCGTCCGGCGGGATATCGTCGCCGAGCATGTCGCGACCATTGTCGGTAAACCACAGCTCCCTTGATTCCGGGTCCCAGTCGAAGCCGACGGTATTGCGTACTCCGCGCGCAAAAACCTGCAACTGCGATCCATCCGGTTTCATCCGCAAGATATTGGCGTAGCGCGCGGGATCCGGTTCGCAGATATTGCAGGGCGCTCCGACCGGAACATATAACCATCCGTCGGGACCGAAAGCGATGAAACGCCATCCATGATGCGTGTCTCGCGGCAAATCCGCGCGTATCACCACGGCCTTGGGCGGGTCGGCCA
>DHXL01000375.1:0-976 GCA_002415335.1 Oxalobacteraceae bacterium UBA5157 | reverse complement strand
CTTGAGGCCGCTCGCAACGACGTACTGCTTTTCTTCACGATAGTTCTTGTCGAGCACCAGCGCGTGGACTTTGCCCTGCTGCAGAGACCCGACAAACAGCACGTTATGGTCGCCCAGCGCCATTTCCCGTGCGTTGGGAACACGTGCCAGAACGGCGATGTGAAATCCCGGCGGTAAATGAATCCGGTCAAGTGCAAGCTCTGCGTAACATGCCGGCGCTGCGAAAAAGAGCATAGATCGCAAGAGCAGAGAGCGTATCCAGGCGCGCATTGCATTGCTCCTCCGACGAAAAGCTCAGCCTATCAGCGATCGGACACCTGGTCTATGCGCCAGCTCGCTTTGCCGGCATTGCGGGCGCCATACTCCTACAGCAAATCAGGTGCTTTTCCTATATACGGCGTGCGCATCAACGCGTATGGTTTTACTCAACACATCAGCGCGGTGCAGCGCTATGACGCAATTCCTTAGCCACTTCCCTTGAATCGACGGAGGGCGATCGCGGTCCGGCGGTTTCTGTGTGCCGATCGCGCGCATAATCGTATGGAAACTCGACAACTCTCTTCGCTGGATAGTGCGCCACATCTTCTTTCAGGCGCTGCGCGGCTTGTCAGGAATATGTTCGGCTTGCTGCTGAACCGGATCGAATTGGCGGCACTGGAACTGTCGGAAGTCCGCACCAACTTTCTCAAGCTGGCGCTGATATTCGGATTGGGCATCGTCGTTGTCTGGTTCGCGATCGGCTACTGGAGCGCGGTGGTCGTGATGCTGTCGTGGGATGCCCTCGGCTGGAAAATTCTGGCAATCATCGCCGCAGTGTTTACGGGTTTGGCCGTGTGGCTATTTTCCTACGCGCACGCGTTGCTGGATCGGGGAAAGCTGTCGATGCCCGTGACCATGGCCGAACTGCGCAGCGACGGCGACGCATTGCTGTAGGGGGTGCTATGGCGAATCATCGCACCGATGCCGATGCCGATGC
>DHXL01000417.1 GCA_002415335.1 Oxalobacteraceae bacterium UBA5157 | reverse complement strand
GCGTTCAGTTCCAGAAAACATCCACGCTGCCTTGCGTGGCGGATGATGCGATGCATATCGACGTCATACGGTTCGCGCTCAAGAATCAGGCGGCCCGACGGATGCGCCAGCAGCGTCAGGCAAGGATGGTCCAGGGCGCGCAAGATGCGCCCGGTTTGCCGCTCCCTGGGCAGGTCAAATTTGCTATGCACGGCGCCGATGACCAAATCGAGCCGCTCCAGGACATCGTCCGGCAGGCCCAGCGTGCCATCCTCATTGATCTCGACCTCGATGCCCTTCAGCAGCGTGATGCCGTGCAGTTCGGCATTCAATTTATCTATTTCATCAATCTGGCGCGACAGTCCCGCCGAATCCAGACCATGCGCGACCGCCAGTCCGCTCGAATGGTCGGTAATCCCCAGATACGCGAATCCGCGCCGTTGCGCTTCGAGCGCCATCTCGCGCACGCTGTTTCGTCCATCGCTCGCTTTGGTGTGCGCGTGCAAATCTCCGGTCAGGTCATCCAGGCTGATCAGGGCCGGCAACTTGCCGTTCTGCGCTGCGGCAATCTCGCCGCGGCTCTCGCGTAGTTCCGGTTCAATATAGGGCAGTCCCACTGCGCTGAAAACGGATGCCTCGGTCTCGCCGGCGATACGCTGTGTGCCGGAAAATACGCCGTATTCGTTTATCTTCAATCCGCGCTCCTGCGCCAGGGTGCGCACCGCGATGTTATGCGCTTTGGCGCCCGTAAAATAATGTAGCGCGGCGCCGAAACTGACATCCGCGACGACCCGCAGATCCACCTGCTCACCATGGCGCAGCACAACGCTGGCGCGCGTCCCGCCCTGTGCCAGCACCTGCGCGACCTCCTCGAATTTGACGAACTGTTGAATCAACGCGGCGGGACTGGAAGAACTGACCAGGATATCCAGGTCGCCGACCGTTTCCTGCCGGCGGCGAAAGCTCCCCGCCACCTCGATTCTCTTCGTGTCCTTCAGCGATTTCAGATACGCAACGAGCGGTCTGACAACCTGCTCGGCGAGGTCGATCCTGAAACGCTTCTTCTTCGATTGTCGCGCCTCGATCGCGTCCAGGATGCGCTGCTCGGTCCGCGCGCCGAAGCCGGGAACATGGCTGATCTGGCCGTCGCGGGCAGCGCGATGCAACTGCTCCAGTGTTTGAATGCCGAGTTCCTGATAAAGCGTCTTGACGCGCTTGGGTCCCAGGCCCGGCACCGTCAGCAACTCGTGGATTGCAGGAGGCAATTCCTGCCGCAACTGTTCCCGCAATGCGCAACTGCCGGTAGTGACGATCTCGACGATTTTTCCGGCCAGATCGGCGCCTATGCCAGGCAATTCTTTCAGGTCGCGTTTCTCCTCGACCATCGTCTGCACGCTGGCGCCTAGCCCATTCAGCATCCGGGCTGCGTTTCGATAGGCCCGGATCCGAAACGGGTTTTCGCCGCTGATCTCGAGCAGGCTGGCAATCTGATTGAAGACGGCCGCAACATCGCTGTTATGGATAAACACGCTGACATTCCTGTCCGATAATCGTTTCTGACCGGCGCAAAACCGATTACGGACAGGCGCTGTCCGCCGCGCGCTTGCCGGCCGGCGACAGCACCGCGCCGGTCGCGGGATTGGCGCGGAACATGGTGCAGCCTTTCAGGCCCAACCGATACGCCTGTACGAATACGTCGCGGCACTGCCCGAAACTGGCGTTCGCGGGAAAATTGATGGTCTTCGAAATGGATTGATCGACATGCGCCTGCAATTGGGATTGCAGCTTCAATTGCGTCAGCGGATCGACGTCATACGCCTCGACGAAATAATCGGGCAGCGGCGCATGCGCACCATGCAGTTCGCGAAACAGGGACCACGCATAATCATTGACCGGCATCGTCGTGATGCTGCCGTCAGACGCCTTGACCTTGCGCTCCGCCTGGAACGCATAGATCGGTTCGATGCCACTCGACACGTTATTGGCCAGAAGACTGATGGAGCCGGCCGGCGCGATCGCAGTCAAATGACTATTGCGTATGCCGTTTTGTTGAATCGCCTCCACGATGTCGTGTGGCAGCGACAAGATGAAATCGCCGGCCAGATATTCCGTTGCGCGATACTCCGGAAAAATGCCGCGCTCCTTTGCCAGTCCAATCGATGTCCGATAAGCTGCCTCGCACACCGCCTGCATCACGGCATTCGCGATTTCCATCGATGACTCGGAGCCGTAGCGCACGCCCAGCATGGCAAACGCATCGGCCAGGCCGGTGATGCCCAGGCCGATGCGGCGCGATGCGTGCGCCGCCTTGGCCTGCGCCGTGAGCGGAAAATGCGAGATATCAATCACGTTGTCCAGCATCCTGGTCGCGACCGCGGCGACGTCGGCGATCCCTTTCATATCGAGTCGCGGGTGCGCGCCGAACGGCTCGTGGACAAACTGCGCGACGTTAATCGAGCCGAGGTTGCATGCCCCGTGCGCCGGCAACGGCACTTCGCCGCAAGGATTGGTCGCGCTGATGCGTTCGGCATACCAGAGGTTATTCGCGCGCTGCACGCGGTCGATAAAGATCACGCCGGGGTCGCCGCAGTCGAAAGCGGCTTGCAGGATCCGGTCCCACAACGCGCGCGCCGCGATGGTCCGCATCACCAGGCAAGGTTCGGCAATACTCGAGCCCGACCAGGCTCGTTCGCACACCATGCCGTCGCTCGGCACCGGTCGTCCGGCGAGCGGGAAAACCAGCGGCCATGGAGCGTCCTCCTCGACCGCCTGCATGAATCCGTCGCTGATCAGCACCGAAAGATTGAAATGCCGCAAGGCGCCCGGCGCGCGTTTGGCGTCGACGAAACGTTCGATATCCGGATGATCGCAGCGCAGCGTCGCCATCATCGCGCCGCGCCGGTTTCCGGTCGAGACCAGGGTGGCGCTGGCCTGATCCCACACATGCATGAAGGACACCGGCCCGGAGGCGATATTGCCTGATTCCGTGGCCGCCATCCCGGCCGGCCGCAAGGTCGAAAAATCGCATCCAATACCGCCGCCTTCCTGCATCGTGACCATCGATTCGCCGAGCGCGGAAAAAATCGCGTCGATGGAATCGTGCAGGTGACCCATCACGAAACAATTGAACAAGGTGGCGCGGCGCTGCGCGCCTGCGCCAGCCAGAATGCGGCCGCCGGGCAGAAAGCGAAAATGGGAAAGTGCCGTCTCGAACCGCTCGCGCCATTCGTCGCGGTGGTGAAGTTCCGGCCTGGATAACGCCAATGCCACGCGCGACCAGGTTTCGTGCACGGTCGGCTCGGGCGAAGTATTATCGGCGAACAGCCGGTACTTTGCATTCCAGACATGCTCTGCAATCGGTTCTTTGAAAACTGGGTCTTGCATGACTGCCTCCATCGATGCGCCTGATGCAATTTAGTCTAGGCTTTGGATCAACAGATAGATTGATGCACGACAAAGGAAAGCACAAATGAATAGCCTATGTGAAACGATTTGCATCCGATGTCTTTCGCCCGCCGCATGAAACAGACAACACTGTCAGCGGGCGTCGTGGTGCTACATCGCACAGCGGGCGGTTGCCGCTATTTGCTATTGCGCAGCTATCAATACTGGGATTTTCCGAAGGGCATGGTCGAGGCGGATGAGACGCCGCTTGAAGCCGCGCGCCGCGAGGTATGCGAAGAAACGTCGCTCACCGCGCTCGATTTCTTGTGGGGGGAGGCATTTCGCGAAACCCCTGTCTCTTATACACATAT
>DHXL01000178.1 GCA_002415335.1 Oxalobacteraceae bacterium UBA5157 | reverse complement strand
GTGGATGTGACCGGGCATGATGCCGATCTTGATTTCGTCCGGGGTAATCAGGCCGGGGCAATTCGGGCCCAGCAGCAAAGTCTTGCTGCCGGATTTGGCCATGCGGTCCTTCAAGGCCATCATGTCGCGCACCGGGATGCCTTCGGTGATGCAAATCGCGAGATCGAGCTCCGCTTCGACGGCTTCCCAGATCGCGGCAGCGGCGCCGGCCGGCGGCACGTAGATGACCGATACGTTGGCACCGGTTTGCGCCTTGGCCTCGGCGACGCTGGCGAAAATCGGAATGCCTTCGAAATCTTCGCCGGCTTTCTTCGGGTTGACGCCGGCCACGAAGCAGTTCTTGCCATTCGCATAGTCGCGGCAGCCGCGCGTGTGGAACTGGCCGGTCTTGCCGGTGATGCCTTGCGTGACGACTTTGGTATCTTTATTGATGAGGATCGACATATTGTTTATTCCTTCTGATTTGTTGGGTACAGAGTGCCGCTGTGCTGAACGCTGTCCAACAATAGTGTTTATTGTCCGTTGGCCGCAGCGACAACTTTCTGCGCGGCTTCTTCCATCGTATCGGCCGCGATGATCGGCAGGCCGGATTCGGCTAGCATCTTCTTGCCGAGATCTTCGTTGGTGCCCTTCATACGCACCACCAGCGGCACGTTCAGAGATACCGCCTTGGACGCGATGATGATGCCTTCGGCAATCACGTCGCACTTCATGATGCCGCCGAAGATGTTGACCAGGATCGCTTTCAAGCCGGGATTGCGCAGCATGAGCTTGAACGCTTCCGTCACCTTGTCAGCGGTCGCACCGCCGCCGACGTCGAGGAAATTGGCCGGCTCGCCGCCGAACAATTTGATCGTGTCCATGGTCGCCATCGCCAGACCGGCACCGTTCACCAGGCAGCCGATGTTGCCGTCTAGCGAGATGTAGGCGAGATCGAACTTGGATGCTTCGATTTCAGCCGGGTCTTCCTCATCCAGGTCGCGGTAAGCGACGATTTCGGGATGGCGGAACAATGCGTTGGCATCGAAGTTGAACTTCGCGTCGAGCGCGATCACTTTTCCGGAGCCGGTCAGGATCAGCGGATTGATTTCGGCCAGCGATGCATCGGTTTCCCAGTAGGCTTGATACAAACCCTTGAGTTGTGCGCGCGCATCGGCTAGCGAAGCGGCCGGAACACCGATCTTGGTGGCGATCGAATCGGCTTCGGCGTCAGTCAGGCCGACCGCCGGATCGATTGCGATTTGATGAATCAATTCGGGATGCTTCGCTGCGACTTCCTCGATATCCATGCCGCCTTCGCTGGAAGCCATCAACACCACACGCTGGCTGACCCGATCGGTAACCATGCTGACGTACAGCTCCTTCTTGATGTCGGCGCCCTCCTCGATCAGCAAGCGCCGCACCTTTTGGCCGGCCGGGCCGGTCTGGTGCGTGACCAGTTGCATGCCGAGGATCTGATCCGCATATTCCCTGACTTGTTCGATCGATTTAGCGACCTTCACACCGCCGCCCTTGCCGCGGCCGCCGGCATGAATTTGCGCCTTGACGACCCATACCGGACCGCCTAGTGTCTCGGCCGCCTTGACCGCTTCGTCGACCGTGAGGCATGGAATGCCGCGTGGAACCGTCACGCCGAACTTGCGGAGGATTTCTTTGCCCTGATACTCATGGATCTTCATGCGAGCTTCCCTTCAAACGCTTATTGGAAAAAACTTACTGGATGGACTAATTGGATCTGGTTCCGGTTATCGGCTTGATGGCCCAGCGCGGATAATATTCTGCGACCGCCTCCCCGTCCGAACGCAACGCGTGGCAGCGATCGAGTTGGAACGGCTTGTCACTCTGTTCGTCGGGGTGTGCGTTTTCACGGGTATCGATGACTTCGCCGGCAAACGCCTGAATCGCGGCGGTAGGCAAGACCAATGCCAGCTCGCTCAAATGGGTGCAGCCGGAAGTGCCGGACAGGCGCTCCATGACGGCTTGGCGAAAGCCCTTCAAAAGATTCAGGCCCGCCAGCTTTTGGTAGGCGGGGCCGATCGTGTCGCAATAACCGGGATAAGGAACGGCATCGGATACCGCTTCGGCGGCAACGACCGTCAGCTTGGTGTCGATCGTCAGGCGCAGCCAAAGATCGTGCATCGGAGCGCCGGCCGGCCGCACGCCGGACGCGAGCTGGGCGTCACGCGTCTTGACGTCCGTGATGTGTGCGTCGAGGTCCCACAGGCCATCGTCGCGCGCAAACGCTTCGACGTGAATGGCGCGGGTATGCTTCAACGCACGGCGGGAAACTGGATGTGACAGGGGCATAAGACCAATGCCTGTAAGGCGGCAAAAAATATGCCGCATTTGCGCGTCGCTGCCGCAGTCTCTGCGGCAGCAGCCGCTCATGCGGCGCTGCAAAAACCACAAAAGTGTAGCACAGGTGACCGGCTTCTAGCCATCTTGGCGTTTCTGCCCGTGTCGGTGGCGATGATCTTTTGCGCGTACCCCACGCCGGATCAAGAAGCGTGAACTTCAGCGTCGGTGCCGTCTTGTCAGTCGTCGGCATCGGCATCGGCGCGCATCGCCGCCTGGATCGCGCGATGCGAAAATCCGCGCTGCGTCAGGAACCGCATTTGCTTCGCCCGCCCTGCGGCATCGGCTGCGGGACGGCCGAACTTTCGCCGCCAGACTTCGGTCGCGCGCGCCGCTTCATCCTGAACCAGACCGGCTTTGATGTCTTTCATGGCATCCGCATCGATCCCATGGCTTTTCAATTCGGACAGGATGCGATTGTTCCCGAAACGCGCCGCGCGGCGATGTACCAGGGATTCGGAAAAGCGCGTTTGGGATAATAGCTTTGCTGCCTCCAGCACGTCGAGCAAAGCGTCGACATCGTCGCCTTCCTGCGCGTAACGCGCCAGTTTGCGCGCCAGCTCGAGGCGGCTGTGTTCGCGTGCCGACAGATACCGAAGAGCCCGCGCCTTTAGGCTCATTTGCACTCTTGCCATGGTGTCCTAAATAGCGCGGGCGGCCGGCCCATCACGTGAACGAATATTCGGTACTACCGGACTCGATGGGGGGTGTGGCCGCGCGACCCCAAGGCGGTGTCGCGCGGCTCTGCCAACAGGTCAGCAATGCGGCAACTTGATTGAAACTGCTGCGTAATTGCCGCAACCTCAGTCCCGCCACCTGATCCCATTTACTTAGAGCTCTTGAGCCTCTTTTACTTCTTTCGTTTCTTTCGCTTCCTTGCCGCCGGCCTTCTTGGCCACCGGGCTTGCGTCCTTTAAAACTTCCAGCTCAGGCACGCCAAGCGAGACGCGTACTTTGTTTTCAATTTCGCGCGCCAGGTCGGGACGCTCTTTCAAGTAGTTGCGCGCGTTGTCCTTGCCCTGGCCGATACGTTCGCCGTTATAGCTATACCAGGCGCCGGATTTTTCGACGATTTTCGCCTCCGACCCCAAGTCGAGAATTTCGCCTTCACGCGACGTGCCTTCGCCATACAGAATATCGAAATGCGCTTCCTTGAACGGTGGTGCGATCTTGTTCTTGACGACCTTGACTTTGGTTTCGTTACCGATCACTTCGTCGCCCGATTTGATCGAACCGGTGCGGCGGATATCCAGACGCACCGAGGCGTAGAACTTCAATGCATTACCACCGGTCGTGGTTTCGGGATTGCCGAACATGACGCCGATTTTCATGCGGATCTGGTTGATGAACACCACCATGGTGTTGGAGCGCTTGATGTTGGCGGTCAGCTTGCGCAAGGCCTGAGA
>DHXL01000212.1:8729-15166 GCA_002415335.1 Oxalobacteraceae bacterium UBA5157 | reverse complement strand
TACCATGCGCATAACGAAGGCAATCAGGCCAAGACCGGTGACACGGTCGAGATCCAGGAAGGCCGTCCGATCTCCAAGACTAAAGCTTGGTCCGTGACGCGCGTTGTGCAAGCCGCACAAATAGTTTAAGTAATTGTTGCGCGCCCGGCATTTTGATGTAATAATGCTGGGCTTCACTCCTCGATAGCGGCTCCGTCGAAGTAGTGCTGCAGCACTCTGCCTTGAGATATTCGCAGTAACAAGAAGTTTTGGAAGTCGTCCACCCAATCAGCGTGCCTTGTCTTGAGGCTGCTGGCGGGACCAAGACTGACCGTGAGCCCGCATTGTGCGGATTAATCGGGTTAAGTTGGGAAAGAAAAATTATGATTCAAACTGAGAGCCGGCTCGAAGTAGCCGACAACACTGGTGCGCGTGAAGTCATGTGCATCAAGGTGCTGGGTGGTTCCAAGCGCCGCTATGCAGGTATCGGTGACGTGATCAAAGTAACCGTCAAGGTAGCTGCACCACGCGGTCGTGTGAAAAAAGGTGAGATTTACAATGCAGTCGTCGTTCGCACCGCCAAGGGCGTGCGTCGTCAGGATGGCTCATTGGTAAAGTTCGATAGCAACGCCGCGGTTTTGCTGAATGCGAAACTGGAGCCGATCGGTACGCGTATTTTTGGGCCGGTCACACGCGAGCTGCGTACTGAGCGTTTCATGAAGATCGTGTCGCTTGCGCCTGAAGTTCTGTAAGGAGTCGTCATGAGTAAGATTAAGAAAAACGACGAAGTCATCGTCCTGGCAGGTAAGGACAAGGGCAAGCGCGGCGTTGTCAAGCAATGCGTTGATGCTGATTTCGTTGTGGTTGAGGGCGTGAACGTCGCAAAAAAAGCGACAAAACCGAACCCAATGACCGGTATTACTGGTGGCATCGTTGACAAGCTGATGCCAATTCACGTGTCCAATGTTGCGTTGTTTAATGCGGCAACTGGCAAGGCAGATCGCGTTGGCTACAAGGATGTGAACGGCAAGAAAGTTCGCATTTTCAAGTCCAGCGGCGAAGTCGTTAAGGTTTAAGAGATCATGGCCCGTCTCCAGCAATTCTATAAAGAAAAAGTCGTTACTGACTTGACTGCGAAATTCGCATACAAATCGGCGATGGAAGTTCCGCGCATTCTGAAGATCACCTTGAACATGGGTTTGTCGGAAGCGATTGCGGACAAGAAGATTATCGAGCATGCAGTGGGCGACTTGACCAAGATCGCCGGCCAGAAGCCGGTTGTCACCAAGGCGCGCAAGGCAATTGCGGGTTTCAAGATTCGCGAAGGTTATCCGATCGGTTGTATGGTGACGCTACGTGGCGCTCACATGTACGAGTTCCTCGATCGCCTGATCACGGTCGCGCTGCCGCGCGTTCGCGACTTCCGCGGTGTGTCTGGCCGCGCTTTCGACGGACGTGGTAATTACAATATCGGTGTGAAAGAGCAGATCATTTTTCCCGAAATTGAGTATGACAAGATTGACGTGTTGCGTGGCATGAATATCAGCATCACGACGACAGCGAAGACCGACGACGAAGCAAAAGCGCTTCTCGCCGCATTTAAATTTCCGTTCAGAAACTGAGGCTGCCATGGCAAAACTGGCACTGATTAACCGTGAACAAAAGCGCGCAGACCTGGTCAAGAAATATGCCGGCAAGCGCGCTGCGTTGAAGGCAATCATTGACGATCAATCGAAGTCGGAAGAAGAGCGCTACGAAGCGCGCCTGAAATTACAGGCGCTGCCACGTAACTCTGCGCCGACGCGGCAGCGCAATCGCTGCTCGATAACCGGTCGCCCACGTGGCACTTACCGTATGTTCGGTTTGGGCCGTACAAAACTCCGTGAAACCGCCATGCGCGGCGAAATTCCCGGTATGACAAAAGCCAGCTGGTAATAGGAGAATAAGCAATGAGTATGAGCGATCCTATCGCCGATATGCTGACCCGTATCCGCAATGCACAAGTTGTGCAGAAGACGACGGTGGCAATGCCGTCATCCAAAGTTAAAGTTGCGATTGCTAGCGTCCTCAAGGACGAGGGTTACATTGAAGATTTCGCCGTGTCCGAAGCAGAGGGTAAAGCGGAATTGAAAATCGGTTTGAAATATTATGCCGGTCGTCCCGTCATTGAGCGCTTGGAGCGCGTATCCCGTCCGGGGTTGCGCATCTACAAGGGTAAAGACGAGATCCCGAACGTGATGAATGGTTTGGGCGTGGCGATCGTGTCTACCCCCAAGGGTGTCATGACTGATCGCAAAGCGCGCGCAACCGGTGTCGGTGGCGAAGTCATTTGCTACGTCGCCTAAGGAGCACAAGATGTCTCGTGTAGGTAAAATGCCGGTTGCACTGCCAAAGGGCGCGGAAGCGACCATATCAGCAGCGCAGATCACCGTAAAAGGCCCGTTGGGCTCGCTGACCCAGCCGTTGAACGGCTTGGTCAAAGTCGAAAACAATGATGGCACACTGAAATTTGAAGCGGCCAACGACAGTCGCGAAGCGAATGCGATGTCAGGCACGCTGCGCGCATTGGTCAATAACATGGTCGATGGCGTCACCAAGGGGTTCGAAAAGAAGCTGAACCTGGTTGGTGTTGGCTACAAGGCGCAAGCCCAAGGCGACAAGCTGAATCTGTCCCTCGGGTTCTCGCATCCGGTCGTGCACCAGATGCCGCAAGGCGTGACATGCACGACGCCGACCGCGACTGAGATCCTGATCAAGGGAATCGACAGGCAGCAAGTGGGTCAAGTGGCTGCTGAAGTCCGTGCCTACCGCAGTCCAGAGCCCTACAAGGGCAAGGGCGTCCGTTATTCGGACGAAGTGGTAGTGATTAAAGAAACCAAGAAGAAGTAATAGGGGTTGACGATGGACAAGAAACAATCACGTCTGCGCCGCGGACGCCAGACTCGCGCAAAGATCGCCGAGTTGAAAGTGAATCGCCTGGCCGTGCATCGTACCAACTTGCACATCTACGCGACGATCATTGGGCCGGATGCAAAGATACTGGCCTCGGCTTCCACGCTCGAAGCGGAAGTCCGCCTGGAACTCGCGGGGCAATCGGGCAAAGGCGGCAATGCTGCCGCTGCCGCGCTAGTTGGAAAACGCGTCGCGGAAAAAGCGCTGAAAGCAGGGATTGCCGAAGTCGCATTCGATCGCTCTGGTTTCCGTTATCACGGTCGCGTCAAGGCAGTTGCAGAAGCTGCGCGTGAAGCAGGTCTGAAGTTCTAAGGAATAGTCATGGCAAAAATGCAATCCAAGATGCAAAGCGACAAGCCGGATGATGGCATGCGCGAGAAAATGATCGCGGTCAACCGTGTAACCAAAGTGGTTAAGGGTGGTCGTATCATGGGCTTCGCCGCACTGGCCGTGGTGGGTGACGGTGACGGCCGCATCGGCATGGGCAAGGGCAAGTCTAAAGAGGTGCCAGTCGCAGTGCAAAAGGCGATGGAAGAAGCGCGTCGTAAGATGATCAAGGTCACCTTGAAGAACGGTACGCTGCAGCACACTGTAACCGGCAAGCATGGTGCATCTTCAGTGTTGATGGCGCCCGCCAAAGAAGGTACGGGCGTGATCGCCGGCGGACCGATGCGTGCGATTTTCGAAGTAATGGGCGTAACGAACGTGGTGGCGAAGTCCAACGGTTCGACCAACCCATACAACATGGTGCGTGCGACGCTGGATGGTTTGTCCAAGATGAACACCCCGTCGGAAATTGCAGCCAAGCGCGGCAAATCCGTTGAAGAAATCCTGGGCTAAGGCGATCGACATGGCAAAAACAGCGGAAAAAACGGTAAAAGTGAAATTGGTCATGGGTCTGATCGGCACGCGCGAAACACATCGCGCCACCGTTCGTGGCTTGGGCCTGCGCGGCATCAATTCGGTGCGCGAATTAGAGGACACGCCGGCAGTGCGCGGCATGATCAATAAAGTTTCGTATCTCGTGAAAGTGGTGTCGTAAGCTTAGGCTTGCGCACGGAGCAAATCATGGAATTGAATAGCATCCAGCCAGCAGATGGCGCCAAGCATTACAAACGCCGTGTCGGTCGCGGTATCGGTTCGGGCCTTGGTAAGACATCCGGTCGTGGCCACAAAGGCCAAAAGTCCCGTTCCGGCGGTTTCCATAAAGTCGGTTTCGAAGGCGGTCAAATGCCTCTGCAACGCCGGTTGCCTAAACGTGGCTTCAAGTCGCTGGCAACCCCGTATAAAGCAGAAGTGCGCTTGTCCGACCTGGAAAAACTGCCGGTATCCGAGATTGATGTTCTGGCGCTGAAACAAGCGGGCGTCGTATCCGAATTGGCACGTGTCGTGCGCGTTATTTTGGCCGGCGAGATCACCAGGAAGGTGACACTCAAAGGACTGATCGCAACCAAAGGCGCAAAAGCCGCAATTGAAGCCGCTGGTGGCTCGGTTGCGTAAATTGCAGGCCTAATTGGAGTACTAATTGGCAACTACTCCTCAGCTCGCCAAAAGCGCAGCAAGCGGCTTCCCCTGGAATCGCCTGTGGTTTTTGCTTGGGGCGTTGGTGGTTTACCGGATCGGCGCGCATATTCCGGTGCCGGGGATTGACCCATCGCACTTGGCGCAATTGTTCAAAGAGCACCAAGGCGGTATTCTGGGAATGTTTAACATGTTCTCGGGTGGCGCGCTGTCACGCTTCACGGTTTTTGCGCTCGGGATCATGCCGTATATTTCGGCGTCCATCATCATGCAGCTGATGTCAATCGTGTCGCCGCAGTTGGAGGCGCTGAAAAAAGAAGGTGAATCGGGTCGCCGCAAGATTACGCAGTACACCCGGTACGGCACTTTATTGCTGGCGCTGTTTCAGGCGTTGAGTATTGCGGTCGCGCTAGAATCACAAGCCGGTCTGGTGCTCGATCCAGGGATGGCCTTCCGTTTCACGACGGTCGTCACCTTGGTGACCGGGACCATGTTCTTGATGTGGCTGGGCGAGCAAATTACGGAGCGCGGTCTGGGTAATGGAATTTCTATCATTATCTTCGCCGGTATCGCTGCCGGTTTGCCGAATGCGGTCGGAGGCTTGCTGGAGTTGGTGCGCACCGGATCGATGAATGCACTGTCGGCAATTCTGATCTGTATCATCGTCGGTGCCGTGACTTATTTTGTCGTATTTGTTGAGCGAGGCCAACGGAAGATTCTCGTCAATTACGCGAAACGCCAGGTCGGCAACAAGATTTACGGTGGGCAAAGCAGCCATTTGCCACTGAAATTGAATATGTCAGGTGTGATTCCACCGATCTTCGCCTCTTCGATTATCTTATTTCCAGCGACGATTACGAGCTGGTTTACGTCGGCGAGCGACACGAGCAACCCGTTTATCCGATTCCTGAAGGATCTGGCGGCGTCGATGGCACCAGGCGAGCCAATTCATGCCCTGTTATATGCGTGTGCGATTGTATTCTTTTGCTTCTTTTATACAGCGTTGGTATTTAATAGCAAAGAAACGGCGGACAACCTGAAGAAGAGCGGGGCATTCGTACCCGGCATTCGTCCAGGCGACCAGACCGCGCGCTACATCGACAAGATATTGATGCGCTTGACGCTGGCCGGCGCGGTGTATATCACGCTGGTGTGCTTGTTGCCGGAATTTTTGATCGCGCGCTGGAAGGTCCCGTTTTATTTCGGTGGAACCTCCCTGTTGATTATTGTAGTGGTAACGATGGATTTCATGGCCCAGGTACAGAATTACGTGATGTCGCAGCAATATGAATCGCTGCTGCGCAAAGCGAATTTCAAGGGCGGAATTCCGACCCGTTAAGCGGAACGAAAAGACCGAATGGCAAAAGACGACGTTATTCAGATGCAGGGGGAGATTCTAGAGAATCTTCCGAACGCAACATTTCGAGTTAAATTGGAAAACGGACACGTGGTACTGGGTCATATTTCCGGCAAGATGCGCATGAACTATATTCGTATCCTGCCTGGTGATAAGGTGACAGTGGAATTGACGCCTTACGATCTGAGCCGCGCGCGTATCGTGTTCCGGACCAAGTGATAGTTTTTAGTAATCTCTGTTGGAACGAGCGCCGTCGGCTCAACTCTGTTCCGCACTGTCTTAAGTAACTGAAAGAAAGAGGGCAAAAATGAAAGTGCTCGCATCAGTCAAGCGGATCTGCCGCAACTGTAAGATCATCAAGCGCAAGGGCGTGGTTCGTGTGATTTGTACCGAGCCGCGTCATAAGCAGCGCCAAGGTTAATTTAACGTTATTGATCGAGGAATAACGAATGGCACGTATTGCAGGGGTGAATATCCCCAATCATCAACACACCGTTATCGGCTTGACTGCCATCTACGGTGTTGGCCGCCCGCGCGCGCAGAAAATTTGTGACAAGACGGGTGTTTTGACCACTAAAAAAGTCAAGGATCTGGACGATAGCGAGTTGGAAAAGCTACGCGAAGAGAT